>JBATUN010000026.1:0-31042 GCA_049671165.1 Dehalococcoidia bacterium
TGATGTGGGCACCATTACCAATGTCAACGCTCCCACAACCACCGTCACCATGAACGACAATTATTCCATAACCGCCAACTTTGAGCAGATACCGCCAGGGAAAGTCGCCCTTACCACCTCCAGCACCACTGGTGGGTCGGTAACCACCCCGGGAGAGGGGACTTCCACCTATGATGAGGGAACAGTGGTCGACCTGGTGGCTGAAGCTGAAGAAGGCTATGGCTTCGTCAACTGGACTGGCGATGTGGGCACCATCGCCAATGTGAATGCTGCTAGCACCACCATCACCATGAATGATGACTATTCCATAACAGCCAACTTTGTCAGACTTGTCATACAGTATGACCTCACCCTAACCAGCACGGACGGTGGTGATGTCACCACACCTGGAGAAGGCACATATCCCTATGATGAAGGTGAGGTGGTGAACTTGGTGGCCGAGGCTTATGCTGGCTACCTGTTTGTCGACTGGACTGGCGATGTGGACACCGTTGCTGATGTCAACTCTGCCATAACCACCATCACCATGAATGGCGACTACACTATCACCGCTAATTTCGTTGATCCCCCTTGTGGCTGTGGCTGATGAAGGCTACCGGTTTGTCAACTGGACTGGCGATGCGACCGCCACTACGGATGTTAACGCGGCTACCACCACGATCACCGTAAGCGGTGACCACTGCATAACGGCTAACTTTGTCAGGCAGTGCAGCTGCGGATAACTAGCCACTTGACTTGACGTTGCTTCCCGGGCGCTGAGTCGTGCAGGCAACGTATGAGAATCGGCGCCCAGCTTTTGTCACTCATAATTCGCTAGCTATTTGCCGAACGCAGATGAACTTCCGGGACAATCTCGGGAAAAGACTCAACATTGCGGGGGTGATATAATAGTACCAAGGCATAATCTAGTAGCACCGTAAGCCAGAGGTTTTGGAAAAACCGAATTCTACAAAATGTCAATAACTCACCGCACAAAAAACGGTTTGCCAATCCGCGGTTAGGTGTTAAGAATGGATGCGCGGGGCCTCGCATACACAAGGTTGCTGGTGTAGCTAGCCAACATGGCTGTAGATTATTGGTCTCGCCACTGACCAGGTTAGCCGAATGATGGCAGGGATGACTAAGTTAAGAGCCTGGAAACGCTTCCCGGTGGTGATGACGTTGATGCTGGTTCTGGGATTGTGTGCCGCAGCAGCTCCGCTGGGCTGTGGGAACCCGGTGGTCATCATCCCCGATGCCGGCCTGCAGGCTGCCATCAGGGAAGCCTTGAATAAGCCGCAAGGAGACATCTATGCCTCGGAGCTCGCCTGGTTGCCGCACCTGGATGCTCCTGCCAGAGGCATCCAAGACCTACGGGGGCTCGAGCATTGTACCAATCTGGAAGCGCTGGGGCTTTGGGGTAATCAGATAAGCGATATTTCCCCCCTTGCTAACCTAGCTGGCCTGACAGAGCTGAATCTCGGCGGTAACCAGATAAGCGATATTTCCCCACTTACTAAACTCACCAGCCTAAAAGTGCTGGGGCTTTGGGATAACCAGATAAGCGATATTTCCCCCCTTGCTAACCTCACCAGTCTGACAGGGCTCGACCTTTCGAGTAACCAGATAACCGATATCTCCCCACTTGCTAACCTCACCAACCTAAAAGTGCTGTCTCTTGCGGCGAACCAGATAACAAATGTATCCCCACTTGCTAACCTCACCAGCCTGACATATTTGGGTCTCGAGTACAACCAGATAAGCGATTTATCCCCCCTTGCTAATCTCAGCAGCCTGACAGTGTTGGGTCTTTGGGCGAACGAGATAGGCAACGTATTTCCCCTTGTCAACCTCGCCAACCTGACAGTGTTGACTCTTAGTGAGAACCAGATAAGCAATATTTCCCCACTTGCTAACCTCACCAGCCTGGAAACGCTGTCTCTTGGCACGAACCAGATTAGCGATATATCCCCCCTTGCTAACCTCGCCAGCCTGAAAGGGCTCGGTCTCATGAAGAACCAGTTAAGCAATATTTCCCCACTTGCTAACCTCACCAGCCTGGAAACGCTGTCTCTTGGCACGAACCATATTAGCGATATATCCCCCCTTGCTAACCTCACCAATCTGACAACGTTGTCTCTTGAGGAGAACCAGATAAGTGGTATTTCCCTCCTTGCTAACTCCGCTAACCTGACAACGCTGCGGCTTGAGGCAAACCAAATAAGCGATATATCCCCCCTTGCTAGCCTAACTGGCCTGACAGAGCTCGGCCTCGGGGGTAACCAGATAAGCGATATATCCCCCCTTGCAAACCTTACCAACCTGACAGGACTCAATCTCACCGGTAACCAGATAACTGACATAAGCGCTCTGTCCGATCTCACTGATTTGAGCGTCATCTGGCTCGATAACAATAATATTACCGACATATCGCCGCTTTCCGGTTTGATTAAGATTGGCGAAGTTGTGGAAGATTGGTGGCTCGATGAGAGAGAAGGGATAGAAATCTCCCTTGGTCTCCGCGACAATCAAATAGCTGCCATCGAAGCCCTGGTGGGGAATGAAGGGCTTTCAGAAGGGGATGGGATTGACCTTCGGGGCAATCCGTTAAACAGTGACTCTCTCAGCACATACCTACCTCAACTTGAGGAGAGAGGTGTGAATGTCCTTTATGATACTTAGGAATTGCTCTTAGCGCCACGGTGCTTCATGGCCACTGCAACTTGCGCTGCCCCAATAGCAGAGGAAAGAGGAATTCTGCGTGAGTTCGGAGACAAATACCTGCTCACCAACCCGTTGGTGAAGGGTATGTTGAAGCTTTAACACAAGGTCAGCCCACCAATAGCCCAGTTCATAACTGAGCATCCCAGTCTGAAGTCAATAGTGATGGTTGGCCCATTGCCCGCTGTGGTAATAAGCACCGTAGTCGTCAGCACTACTCCGGCCGAGAAGACGGCCATAGTAGGCTTGCCGGTGCCGGGCTCAACGGTCATATCTCAACTGTTCCACCTTCGTTGGGCAGGATGATGTCTATCCCGCTGTTAGCCAGATTATCCACGTAGAATTCGGGCTTCTCCGAGTGCACCGGTATAAGCATTTCCGGTCGAATCTCACGGGCAATCCGCAGCAAGTCGGGACCACAGGCATGTCCCGAAGCATGCAGCCCTTTCTGTTCCTCAGGTATTTCCCATTTGCCGTTCCTTTCCACGGGGAGGCCAAACGCCCCTAACTGGAAGCGCTCCAGCCAGTGGTGCAAACGCCGGAAATCCATCTCCTGTTCCTCGTTGTGAGGTTCGCTGGAGCTAAAGACATACAGGCTCCCGACCTGGGGTTGTATGCTGGGCAGCTCATTCAGATCCCAGAAACTGAAGCACAGGATGAAATCGCTTTGGTTAGAGGCAACGTCCTTGGCCAGAACAACCTTGCTCGAGTATTCCTCGTAGGTTTTCTTCAACCATTGGGCAGGGCTCTTACTGGCAGTCGTTTCTTGATACAGGACAAGGGCACTTTCCTGGGCAATGTCCGGTACCTCTGGCTTGAGAAGGCGCATGGTCTTCAAAAGGTAGGCGTCCCTGGGCAAAATGGCCAACTTCCTTCTCGTGTCTCTGGCAACCTGCAAAAACGTGAGCAAGCGGTCTACATCCCTGGCAGGAAAATCCGCAATGACCAAGCACCGGGCATCGTTAATAGCTTTGAAGGCATTTTTATATACTTCCTGCTCGGCAATATTCGTCGCTTTGTTCACATTAGTGCCTTCCAGTATCAATGCCCTGGGGTGTAGCCGACTTGCCTCCTTCACAAATGCCTCAGTGAGCTTACCGCGCTTGCCATGAAGCCGCACGTCGCCGCTATAGACGACCCAACCGGAGCTTGTCTCAATGCCCCATGCACAGGCGCCTGGGATAGAGTGGTCTACCGGGAAGCAGCGCAGATTAAAGCTGCATGCGCCGATATCGTCCAGCGGTTGTGAATCAAGTTTCTTTCTTCGGATGACCTCTCTCCAAAATTCTTCGGCTTCCTCGCTCAGCCTCGCCCTGTCAGCAACAGCGAAGCGACGTTGACGATCACCACTGCTGCTGGCAAAATAGGCCCCTTGTCTCCACCCCTTCAGGCATTCCTCCACCCTGGGGGTAAAGTAGCACACTTGCTGATCGAAATCTGCCTTTCCTGAGTCCTGTATGGCCTTGGCGATAAAGGCTGTGGTCGCCGTGGAATATACCGGGATGTTTTCTCTCAAAAAAGATATGTGGCCGGAGTGGTCAAGATGGGCGTGGGTCAATAAAACTCCGTCTATATCTTCAAGTCTGCGATAGTGCTCGGCTCGGCGAAACTGCTGCCACAGGTTACCTGTGTCCAGGTCAGTGCGGTAAATGCCTTCAAGGCGGGGAAGCAGGCCCATTACCAACAGGTCGAGGAGTCCCGCTCCGGCTCGGGGCTTCAAATATTCTTCGTAGTAAGTTCGATACTTGCTATAAGGGTAGCCAAAGTCCAAGAAAAGCTTCCGTTCATCATCTTCGAGCAGAATTTTGTTGCCTCCGATTTCCTCGACGCCGCCGTAGAACGTAAGCTTGACCATGTTGGTACCAAAAAGCACCTTCACTAACTATCCTATCATATTCATTCCGAAACTCGAAATGAAAAGCGGAACCTAAAATGGGGAGTGATAAGCACCGGGTTTTCCAGTATACTTACAGGGATGGACAAGATGTTCCTGGTGGACAAGCCTAAAGGGCTTACCTCCTCCCGGGTTGTAGAGCGGATAAAGAAGAAATTCAACGTAAAGACTGGTCATACAGGGACCTTGGACCCTTTGGCGACGGGGCTTTTGGTTATTCTCACCGGCAAGTTCACAAAAAATGCATCTTCATTTCTTAAGCTGGACAAGGCCTACGAGGTTAAGGTTGTTCTCGGTGTCGAGACAGATACCTTTGACTCTGAGGGAATGGTTCTACGGCGAAACGATAACGAAGTAACCAGAGAAGAACTGGAAAAGGTCTTGAAGGAATTTGCCGGCGACATCTGGCAGACTCCGCCGCTGTTTTCGGCCAAAAAAATAACGGGACGAAAAGCTTACCAATTAGCCAGAAAGGGCATAAGTGTAGACATACCACCAAAAAAGGTGAGCATTCATTCCCTGGAGCTCAAGGAGTTCCGGTTTCCCTATTTCACCATTGCTTGCGAGGTGTCTTCGGGATTTTACGTTAGAAGCCTTGCCCATGATATCGGAGAGAAACTCGGGGTGGGCGCTACTGTGGTGGATGTCCGCCGCACCAGAGTAGGGCCGTACCGGGTGGAACAGGCTAAACGCCTGGAGGAGATTCTCGGCTACAAATAGAGAAACATTGCTTGTCAGCGTCGGCGGTAAACTCGGGCAGCTTCTCACAGCAAAAAGCGTGGGTTTTGTGTTGCCTTATCATTGATTGGGTCACACCTCCCGTGATACAATGTCGCCAGAGTGACTACCGAGAAAGAGAAAGCAGTCGAATTGGCCATTGAGCAAATCGAGAGGCAATATGGCAAAGGTTCGATTATGAAGTTAGGCGAAGCTCCAGCCAGAGTAGCTGGAGATGCCATTCCCACCGGGGCATTGGCTCTTGATCTGGCTTTAGGAATAGGTGGCATACCGAAAGGGCGAGTTACCGAGATATTCGGTTCTGAGGCTTCGGGTAAAACTACACTCGCCCAGCATATAATCGCGGAAGCCCAAAAAGCTGGCGGTATTGCTGCATATATTGATGCCGAGCATGCCCTTGACCCTAGCTATGCCGCTAACTGCGGTGTCAACCTCCGCGATTTGCTTATCTCCCAACCTGACACCGGCGAGCAAGCTCTGGAAATTACGGAAACACTGGTGAGAAGCAGTGGTGTAGACGTGATAGTCATAGATAGCGTAGCCGCCCTAGCGCCCAAAGCCGAGATAGAAGGCGAGATGGGCGATGCCCATGTTGGTTTGCAGGCAAGATTGATGTCCCAGGCACTGAGAAAATTGAGTGCTGCTATCAGTAAGTCTAAAACAGCGGTTATTTTTATTAACCAGTTGCGGGAAAAGGTGGGCGTTTTTTTCGGTAATCCAGAAGTAACTCCCGGGGGAAGGGCGCTTAAGTTCTATAGTTCGGTGAGGATAGATTTGAGGCGGAGTGACTCCATCAAGCAGGGCACAGAAATGGTAGGCGCAAGGGTAAAGGCCAGGGTGGTTAAGAATAAGGTAGCTCCTCCCTTTCGCAGCGCTGAATTTGATATTATGTTTAATCACGGGATAAGCAAAGAGGGAAACCTGGTTGACCTCGGAGTGGCAACAGGCTTGATAAAGAAAGCTGGCGCCTTCTTCGCTTACAGTGATACGAAGTTGGGCCAGGGCAGGGAAAATGCCAAGGATTACCTGAGGCAGCACCCTGAACTAGCTTCACAACTAGAAGAAAGAATAAGGGCTTCAAAAGCTCTTCCCGGCATCTCTCTCGGAGAAGGTTCAGAAACCTCCTCCCAAGAAGCTTGATGTAATTCAGAAAGAACCCAATTGGCAGATAGTAATTCCTTGCAGGATTGCCTTGACTCAGCCTATTATTATCTCAGTTATCGGCGGCGCAGCGAAGGCGAAATCAGACAATGGCTTCACAAACGCGGTTTTCCCAATGAAGTAGCAGAGAAAACAATCGCCAGACTAAGAGAGCAAAACCTGAGCGATGACCTTGCCTTCGCACAATTCTGGAAGGACAACCGCCTATCCTTCAGGCCTAAGAGCAAAAGATTGATAAAAAAGGAATTAAGAGATAAAAAAATAGAGGCAGAAATCATTGAACAGGTGACCAAGGACATAGATGATGAAGAGATTGCCTATAGACTGGGCTCTGGTCGACTGCCGGCCCTTGCCCATTTGGATTATCCGCACTTCTACCGCCGCTTATCAAGTTATCTTGCCTACCGAGGTTTCAGTTACGAAGTCATAAAGCGTACCGCTTCTCTTCTCTGGCAGGAAAGGGAAGAAGGCTAGGATGATAGACTGGGAATTAGTGGCAAAAATCGCTGGCGGTGGATTTGGTTCTACCCTCATCATCCTGGCGATTCTCTGCGTTGTAACCTGGTTGATAGGGCTTGCGGTACGAAGAAGAGCTTCAAAAGATAAAGGCTGAGTTTAATTGATCAAGGTATAAGTTAAGATGTTTGGCTTATACGAAATGGCTTTTGGCGGGCTAACCTGGGGCAACATCTTGATGCTCTTCATCGGGGGTGGCCTCATCTATCTTGGCGTAGCCAAGAAGATGGAGCCCGTTTTATTAGTACCCATCGGTCTAGGCATCATGATGGTTAATATACCCTCTGCTGGATTAATGGTTTATGCCCCAGCAGAGACCGGTGCTATCCCACTGCCAGCCTCAGGCGGACTGAAGGAGATAGCCGAAGGGAAAATAGGACTCTTAAACTTGATTTACCGGTATGGATTAGAGAGCGAAATAATCCCCTTGCTTATCTTCCTCGGGATCGGTGCCCTGTCGGATTTCTCCCCAGCTATAGCTCGCCCCCTGTCTTTTATGTTCGGGGCTACGGCACAGCTAGGAGTTTTCATTGTATTCCTTATTGCTTACCTTACAGGATGGTTCCCCATCAACGAAGCCATCTGTGTTGGTATTATCGGGGGCTCGGATGGTCCTCCTACGGTTTACCTTACCGTAGCTAAGGCGCCCCAGTTGCTGGGCCCTATTACGCTGGTAGCTTATTCTTACATGGCCCTGGTACCCATACTCCAGCCACCGGTAATGAGGCTGCTTACCTCGAAAAAGGAGCGCCAGATATATATGAAGCCCCAGATGCGAGAGGTTTCCAAGTTAGAGAAGGTCATATTCCCCATAGCCATCTTCGTGTTGTCCGCTTTACTTGTCCCTGCCTCAGCACCTCTTATCGGCATGCTCATGTTTGGCAATTTGCTTTCCGTTACCGGCGTTACTGATAGGCTAGCAGCATCAGCAGGTGGCTTATTCGTAGATGTACTAACATTTTTGTTAGGGCTGACCGTTGGGGCACTGATGCTGGCGGTGGTATTCTTGAATCCCAAGACCTTGATAATCATTGGTCTGGCTGTAGTAGCCTTTGCCTTCGGTACTGCCGGTGGCATCTGGGGAGCGAAAATAGCCAATTTATTCTTAAAAGAGAAGATAAATCCGTTGATTGGTGCAGCAGGTGTCTCCGCGGTTCCCATGGCGGCCAGGGTGGCTCAGGTGGAGGGGCAAAAGGCAAACCCCAGAAACTTCCTGCTGATGCATGCCATGGGGCCTAACATGGCGGGTGCCATCGCCACTTCGGTCGTCGCTGGAATATTCATGTCCATGGTTTAATAGCTTGACAGCCATTCTCACAAAGGCTATATTTTGGCTGCCGAGGGCCATTAGCTCAGTTGGTTAGAGCACGGTCCTGATAAGACCGGGGTCTGTGGTTCGAGTCCACAATGGCCCACCACCTCGTTCAGGCTACTCACCTCACTTCGGTCGCCAGCCACAATTCATCACAGAGGGCTTAGAAAAGGTCAAGTTGCGACTTTCCTATTATAGTTATAATATGTTCAAGGGACAAGATTTAAGGTCTTACCAATCGGAGGATATCATGGCAGAAGATTATGGAATCATTGATGTCTGGATGCAGCACCCGACACCCAAGCACGTAAACCAAGCTTGTTTTGATTCCCTGCGCAGATGGACAGGCCAGGAGAAAGTGACCGAGGATATTCCAGTCGAGTTCACGATCGGTGCCATGGATGAAGCAGGTGTGCAGGTGGGTCTAGTATGTGCCTGGTGGGGTCCTCAAGGGCCGACCATATCAAATGACGAGGTGGCAGCTATTGTCAAAAGGTATCCTGACCGCTTTGTGGGTATCGCATCGGTTGATTTGTACCGACCTATGGACGGTATTCGAGAACTGAGGCGCTGCGTGCGCCAACTTGGCTTTAAGGGCTTGAGAATTGTCCAGTGGTACTGGAACCTGCCCCCGACTGACCGGCGCTACTATCCCCTCTACGCCGAGTGTATCGAGCTCGGGATTCCGTTCTGTTGCCAGGTCGGCCATACCGGTCCTCTCTGTCCTTCTGAACCCGGACGACCTATCCCTTATATTGATGAGGTGGCCCTTGAATTTCCCGAACTCAAAATCGTGGGGGGACACATTGGGTATCCGTGGACGGTGGAAATGATAGCCGTGGCAACTAAACACGAAAACGTATACATAGATACATCGGCCTATGTCGCTAAGAGATATCCAGCGGAGTTGGTGAATTACATGAAGAAGAATGGCAAGAACAAGGTTATGTTCGGAACCAATTACCCCATGGTTACAGCAGCGATGTGCTTAAGAGACCTTGATACGCTCGAACTCAGCGATGAAGTGAAGAGATTGTTCCTCCGTGACAATGCCAAACGGGTGTTCGGGCTTCAATGAGGGACCAGTCTCCTTTATTGTAAGAAGTCCCCAGCCAGCCTCTTCATTCTTCATGAACTGCCAACGTTGTAGTATTAACAGGCTCTTCTCGATCCTGATAAGACCGAGGCCTGTGGTTCGAGTCCACAATGGCCCACTTTTTACTTGCCAAATTTGGCAAATTAGGCCTCATTTGAATCACACTATTGACAAACCACAGGACGAGGTTTATATTTTGAGTAATTGAATATGGGAAAAGGCTGAGAACAGGACTAGTACAGCCTGAGGCGGAGTTCAGAGAGTCGGGGAAGCTGTGAGCCGACACTTGCGCGAGGCTGGAATGGACCTGGGAGCCGCAAACCGAAAGGTTAGCACCAAGTAGGCTTTGCCGCACGGACAGCGTTATCACAGTCCAGGGTATCGCCGGATTGAGCTGTACCTGAAAAGAGATGGCCAAAAAGGCCGAAAAAGGGTGGCACCGCGAAGGTTAGACCTCTCGCCCCTTGGCGAGAGGTTTTTTTATTGTGATTGTTGCGAGGTGATATGTATTACCCGACACTGGAAGAGGCGCGCCGACTTAGGCAGTACGGCAATTTGGTGCCAGTTTGCCGTGACATTCAGGCTGACCTGGAGACGCCGGTATCAGCTTACCTCAAGATAGCCCGCGGCAATTACTCCTTCCTTCTAGAAAGTGTTGAGGGCGGTGAGCGAATGGCCCGCTATAGTTTCATTGGCACCGAGCCTCTTCTTGTCTTGAGGACAGATGAGAACCCCGTTGACCCGCTGAATCTGGCGGAAAGGGAATTAGCTCGACTTCATCCCGTGTCCATTGCCGGACTTCCCAGATTCCACGGCGGCATGGTTGGCTACTTGAGCTACGAGGTTGCCCGCTACTTTGAGAGACTGCCCTGTCCTGTCCAAGACCCCCAAGGACTCCCAGAGTCTGTCTTGATGCTGGCAGACACCTTGCTCGTCTTCGACCATGTTACGCACAAAATCAAGGTTGTCTCTCATGTCCATCTGGATGGTGATGTGGACACGGCGTATCGGGAGGCAACCTGCAAAATCGACGACCTCGTGAACAGGTTGGAGCAGCCGATGCATTCTGAGGTACGTAAGAATGTAGCTCTAAATAAGTCTGAAGTGTCATCAAATTTTTCTCAGGCAGAGTTCGAGGCTATAGTATCTAAAGCCAAGGAGTATATCTATGCCGGCGACGTAATTCAGACTGTCTTATCACAGCGGTTGGCAAGACGTACTACTGCCAATCCCTTCGTCATATACCGGGCGTTGCGCTCTATTAACCCTTCTCCCTACATGTACTACCTCCACTTAGGTGATTTCTATATCGCCGGAGCCTCTCCCGAGCTTCTGGTGCGAGTTGAGGATAGCATGGTATCCACCCATCCTATTGCCGGCACTCGCCGTCGGGGTAAGGATGCCACCGAAGACCTGACTCTGGAAGAGGAACTCAAGAACGATAAGAAGGAGCGTGCCGAGCATATCATGCTCGTTGACCTGGGGCGCAATGACATCGGCAGAGCTAGCGAGCCAGGCACAGTAGAGGTAACTCAGCTTATGGATGTGGAACGCTACTCCCATGTTATGCATCTGGTATCACATGTTCAGGGTAGGCTCAGGGCCGGACTCTCCCAGTTTGATGCTCTCCGCTCCTGCTTTCCTGCCGGTACCGTTTCCGGCGCTCCCAAAATTCGGGCTATGGAGATAATTGCCGAACTGGAAAAGGAGAAAAGAGGGCCCTATGCCGGCGCAGTGGGCTATTTCGACTTTTCGGGGAACCTGGATACCGCTATCACCATACGCACCATTGTCATCAAGGATAACATCGCCTATATCCAGGCAGGTGCTGGCATCGTCGCTGATAGTGTCCCTGAGCGAGAATACCAGGAAAGCTTGAACAAAGCTCAGGCATTGCTTACTGCTATTGACCAGGCAGAGGCTGACCGGTATGCGTTTACGCGTTCGGTTTCGCCCTGAAAAATTATGGCCAAGGTGAGAAGGATTTGCTCAGAAATTTTTTTCTCAAATTATGACCTCTGCATAAGGGGGTAAGTATATGGACATAGAACTACTGATTGGTGGCTATTTATATATCGCAGTAGCAGTAATAGTCATCATATATATATTAAAAAAAATCATTAAAAAAGAGGGCTTTACTGCTATAGATAAGGCTCTCCCTATAATCATATTTGGAACAGGCTTCCTGTATATCATTGCACTAGCCTTCCATTACTCAGAAGAAATAGGGCTATCCAACAAGCTACAAATACTACTTATGTTTGGCCTAGTTGCGGTTACAGCATTTTACGCTTGGTCAGCTTCCAGGCAAGCAGACGCCAATGTGAAAATGGCTGAGGAGATGAGAGAGACGAGATATGATGGAGTTCGCCCTGCAATAGATTTTAAGAGGGATACAGCTAAAATAGACATAGCTCGCCTAACATTAGAAGCAAATGCTGCTTCATCAGAGGATACATCTCATGGACTATCGTGCATACTCTGCAATGTAGGGCTTGGCCCAGCCATCGATGTGCGTTCTTTTATTGAGCATCCTGAACGTGGACGATTGCCTTTTGAATTTGGCACAATAGAGTCTCGGGGAAAGACCGAAAGATGGATTCTATCCATAAGCCATGAAGGTAATCGTATAGCCTTAGTAGCCTGTTACGAAGACATATATGGTAGAACCTTAAGATCAAGCCGAGAGGTAAGTATAGATAGAGAAAATCACGATTGGAAACTAGGCCGACTCAAGGTCGTTCCAGTTCAGGAGGAGGGAGCACAACAGTGATTAAAGAAGCCATTGAAACTGTGGTCAACGGTCGCTCGCTGACCTTTGAGCAAGCGGCAACTGTAATGGAGGAGATAATGATTGGCGAGGCCACGCCAGCTCAGTTTGCCGCTTTTGTCACCGCCCTGCGCATTAAAGGAGAGTCGGTGGACGAGATTGCCGGCTTAGCCAGCGTCATGCAGGCTAAGGCAACACCAGTCCAGGTCACCCCACCGGTGGTAGATACCTGCGGGACAGGGGGCGATGGCTTTTCAAGCTTCAATATCTCCACAACGGCCGCTTTCATCGTCGCCGGCGCAGGACTCAAAGTGGCCAAGCATGGCAACCGGGCAATGTCCAGCCACTGTGGCAGCGCCGACGTCCTGGAGGCACTGGGGGTGATGATTGACCTCGGGGCTGAGGCTGTCGCTCAATGCATTGAAACAGTTGGCATTGGATTCATGTTCGCTCCCAACTTCCACCCAGCGATGAAATATGCCACTGTCCCCCGACGCGAAATCGGAATTCGCACTGTGTTTAATATTCTCGGCCCCCTTACTAATCCCGCCAGAGCCAAGTCTCAGGTCATCGGCGTTCCTTCCAAGGAACTGGGAGAGAAGATCGCCTCGGTTCTCCACCGCCTGGGCACAGAGCATTCACTGGTGGTGCACGGCGTAGATGGCATGGATGAGATTTCCATCAGCGGGAAATCTCTGGTATGGGATGTCAATCAGCATAAAGTATCGCCACCTTACGAAATTTTCCCCGAGGATTTGGGGTTCATGAAGGGCAGCCTGACCCAGATTAGGGGAGGAACAGCCCGGCAAAATGCCAGAATACTGCGCGGCATACTAACCGGAGAGGTAGGAGTCAGACGGAACATAGTCATCATGAATGCTGCTGCCGCCCTGGTGGCTGGCGACAAGGCATCAGACCTCAAAGAAGGTGTTTGTATTGCTGAAAAGACAATCGACAGCGGCAAAGCTCTGGATAAACTTGACGAGCTAATAAAGCTCAGCCAGAGGTTGAGCAAGGAGCAGGTAGTAGCCGGGAGGCAGTAGTCGCTATTTGGCTGGAAAAAGGCAATGCTAGATAATATTATCGCCCAAAAACGGGAAGAGGTTGAGCAAAGAAAGAAGGGAGTGCCCATGACTTATTTGCAGGAGGGCATTGCTCGCCAGAAGCCAGCGCTGGACTTCGCCTTGGCTCTCCAGGGCGACCGCATCCGGCTGATTGCCGAGGTGAAGCAGGCTTCCCCGTCACGGGGGGTGCTAAGTCCCGACTTCAACCCCACTAAATTAGCCCGAACCTATGCGGAAGGGGGTGCTGCTGCTATTTCAGTGCTCACTGAGGCAAACTATTTCATGGGCAGCAATGAACATCTGGCAGCAATCAAAGAAGTCGTTGGCCTTCCATTGCTGAGAAAGGACTTCATCTTCGACCCTTATCAAGTATATGAGTCCCGTGCCTATGGCGCTGATGCTTTGTTGCTAATCACAGCCATTCTAGGCCAGGGGCAGCTTAAGGACCTAGTCTCACTGAGTCACAGTCTTGGTTTAAAGTGCCTGGTTGAAGTGCACAATGGAGACGAGGTGGAAAAGGCAGTTTTCAGCGAAGCGGCAATTATCGGAATCAATAATCGAGACCTGAATACTTTCGTCGTTGACATCAATACCACCCGCCGCTTACGACCGCTTGTCCCCAAAGAGAAAATCGTAGTTAGCGAGAGCGGCATCAAGAGTCGAAAGGATATGGAAAAACTCGGCAAATGGAGAGTTGATGCTGTACTCGTTGGCGAGGCTCTGATTTCTGCCAGCGATGTCCTGGCTAAGATGAAGGAATTATTGTTATGACGCGTATCAAGATTTGCGGGATTAGAGATAAGACCCTTGCTCTGGCTGCGGTTGAGGCTGGTGCTGATTTCATCGGGTTAGTGTTCGCTACAAGTCGGCGCCAGGTCTCTCCCGAAAAAGCATTACCGTTGGTGGAAGTGATTCGTGGGTTAAGATCCCGTCCGGCTGTAGTTGGTGTTTTTGTCAACGCAGCGGCTCAAGAAGTCAATCACATCGCTGACTACTGCCAATTGGATTGGGTGCAGCTTAGCGGTGGCGAAACCTGGCAATATTGCCAGGAGCTTGAAAAAGCAATTATCAAGGTTATCCATGTATCCAGCGGGCAAAAAACTGATGAAATTCTGGCTGATATAGAGACGGGGTACCAGTTGCTTCCAGAAAAGGAGCTTGTCTGCCTTCTGGATTCACGGGTAGGGGGGGCTTACGGTGGGACGGGTCAGGTCTTTAACTGGCGGCTGGCAAGAGAGGTCTCAGTTAGGTTTCCGGTGATGATTGCTGGAGGACTCACCCCGGCTAATGTTGGTCGATTAATCAAGGAGGTTCAGCCTTGGGGGGTTGATGTCTCCACAGGTGTAGAGAGTAATGGCCTAAAAGATGCTTCAAAAATTAGGGCCTTCATCAAGGCAGTTAGGTCAACACAGTAATGTGACAGATTATCGACACAGAGGAGGAATGGTCAGATGCTTGTTGTTATGAAAAACGATGCTACCGAAGTGCAAGTACAAGCGGTTATTCGTGAGATTGAGAGCTGGGGCTACCGTGGTATTCCAATGCCAGGCGCCCAGCGAACTGCTGTTTGCATCATAGGCAACACAGGGCCGGTTGAAGATTCGAGGTTACTTTCGTTGGATGGGGTAAAAGAGACTATCCCTGTAACTAAACCTTATAAACTTGCTAGTAGAGAGACTCATCCACAGTCTACGATTATCGCTATCGGCGATGTCAATATTGGTGGAGAGGAACCGGTAATAATGGCCGGACCCTGCGCTGTGGAAAGTGAAGAACAGGCACTAACAATCGCACACCTAGTGAAGCGGTATGGTGCACAGATATTTCGCGGAGGTGCCTTCAAACCTAGGACATCCCCCTACAGCTTTCAAGGATTGGGAGAGGAAGGATTAAAAATACTGAAGAAAGTCCGTAGTGAAACAGGCTTATTAATCGTAACCGAGGCCACTGACCACACAAATATTGAAATTGTCGAACAGTACGGTGATATTATTCAGATTGGGGCTAGAAACATGCAGAATTATTCACTGCTACGCCGTGCCGGTCGTGCCTCGAAGCCAATCCTGTTGAAGCGAGGTTTCGCCGCCACAATTGGTGAGTTATTGATGTCGGCAGAATACATCATGTCTGAAGGGAATACACGGGTCATTCTGTGCGAGCGCGGAATCCGCACCTTCGTTGACAATACCAAGAGCACCCTGGACCTGAGCGCTATACCTTCAATCAAAGAGGTCAGTCACCTGCCTGTAGTGGTTGACCCTAGCCATGCTGCCGGACGAAGGGAGTACGTTATCCCTTTGTCAAAGGGAGCCATAGCCGTAGGTGCCGATGGGCTCCTAGTTGAAGTACACCACGACCCTTCGCACGCCCTTTCCGATGGAATGCAGTCCTTGTATCCAGAGCAGTTTGAGAAGTTAATGAGAGAGATAGAGAGTTTACATAGGTAACGCCTGCAATGGAAAAAATGATTAAGATTCGGCTCAGGCAGAATGAGGTGTATAGTGCTACCCGATAATAAAGGCTACTTTGGAGACTATGGCGGCAAGTTTGTGCCCGAAACCCTTATGCCGGCTTTGGGTGAACTGGAGGCAGCTTACGAAAGAGTGAAGCGTGATCCATCGTTCTGGGCTGAATTTGATTCTTTGTCCCATGATTATTCGGGAAGGCCGACACCCCTTTATTTTGCTGACAGGCTCACCGAGCATTGCGGGGGGGCGCAAATCTTCATTAAGAGGGAGGACCTTCTTCATACGGGAGCTCATAAGATAAACAATGCTCTGGGGCAGGGTCTCCTGGCCAGGAGGATGAAGAAACGAAGGATTATCGCTGAGACTGGCGCCGGACAGCACGGAGTAGCTGCTGCCACCATATGTGCCAAGTTGGGACTGGATTGTATTGTCTATATGGGTGAGGAGGATATTCAGCGTCAAGCCCTCAATGTCTTCCGCATGAAGCTGCTGGGTGCCGAGCTGCGCCCTGTTTCTTCGGGTACCAGAACACTGAAAGATGCCATCAATGAAGCGATCAGAGATTGGGTAACCAATGTAAGAGATACTTACTACCTTCTGGGTTCAGTGGTAGGTCCCCACCCCTACCCGGTAATGGTACGCGATTTCCAATCAGTCATAGGCAAAGAAGCTAGAGAACAGATTTTGGCTCAGTGCGGTCGCTTGCCTGACTACATCATCGCCTGTGTGGGCGGAGGCAGCAACTCCATCGGGATTTTCCACCCCTTCGTGAACGATAAGAACGTCAGATTTGTCGGAGTAGAAGCAGCCGGCAGGGGGATCAGGACAGGGAAACACGCTGCCACTCTGGTTGCCGGCACGGTAGGGGTTTTGCATGGAGCGAAATCTTATGTCCTTCAAGATGACGCCGGACAGATTCTGGGAACTCACAGTATTTCTGCCGGCCTGGATTACCCGGGAGTAGGACCTGAGCACAGTTACTACAAGAGTACTGGACGCGCCAGCTATGTGGCAGTAAATGATAGGGAGGCACTGAGAGCTTTCCAGCTTCTCTGCCAGACCGAAGGCATTATTCCAGCGCTCGAACCAGCCCACGCCATATCCTATGCAGCCAAAATGGCAAGCTCTCTGAACAAGGAGCAAATTATTGTAGCCAACCTGAGCGGGCATGGCGATAAGGATATGGATATTGTACGCGAAGCACTGGGGGTGAAACTTTGAGCCGCATCGCTGCAGTTTTTGGCCGGGCAAAGCACACAGCCCTCATTCCCTACATCACAGTAGGTTATCCTACTATTGAAACAACCGTTAACGCAGTGCCTCTTTTCGCCCGCAGTGGATGCGATATCATCGAGCTGGGCATCCCCTTTTCCGACCCCCTCGCTGACGGCGCTACTATCCAGCAAGCAAGCTATGAAGCGCTCAGGCAAGGAGTTACCCCTAAGGTGTGCTTTGAAGTGGCTCAGGAGCTAAGACGGCAAGTGGAAATTCCCCTGGTGTTTATGACTTACTACAATCCTGTGCTTAAGTTTGGGCTGGAGCAATTCTGTTCAAAGTGCGCCGAGGTAGGTATTGACGGGTTGATTATACCCGACCTTCCACCCGATGAAGGAAAAGAACTGGAAAAATCAACCAGAAGGCACAACCTCGACCTTGTTTATCTTCTCAGCCCGGCCAGCACAGAAGAACGAATTAAGCTGGTGGCCAGCAGGTCCGGCGGCTTTATCTACTTGGTTTCGCTGACCGGTGTCACCGGTGCCAGGGATAGACTCCCCGAGGAACTGGAAAGCTTCGTAGCCAGCGTGAGAGAAAGGACTGAAAAGCCCCTTTGCGTGGGATTTGGAGTCTCCACGCTCGAGCAAGCCCGAAGAGTAGCCAAGGTAGCTGATGGCGTCATTGTGGGCAGCCGCATTATGCAGCTGCTCGACGAGGACAAATCACTTGAAAATGCCTGTTCTTTTATCAAATGCCTTCGAGAGGCCTTATTGTAGAAGGAGGATAATATGTAGGGTACTTAGTTTGAAATCATAGCCGAACAAAAAATCAAAAGGAGCGAAAATGGAAAAAGGAATGTATTTTCTTGACCAAAAGGATATGCCCACTCATTGGTACAATATTATGGTTGATATGCCCGGAGATATGCCACACGTACTGCACCCGGGAACAGGAAAGCCAGCGACCGTAGATGATGCAGCGGGGCTGTTTTCCAGGGCGTGTGCCGAGCAGGAACTTAACAGGAAAGACCGCTGGATTGAAATCCCTGAGGAGCTGCAGGCGATCTACCGCACCTGGAGGCCCACTGTGTTGCATAGGGCGTATCGGCTGGAGAAAGCCCTGGATACCCCAGCAAAGATTTTTTATAAATATGAGGGGACGAACCAGGCTGGCAGCCACAAGCCCAATACGGCGACGGCTCAGGCATACTATGCTAAGAAACAAGGCCTCAAGGGCTTAAGCACTGAGACCGGCGCCGGGCAGTGGGGGAGTGCCCTAAGTTTGGCGGGGGCATTCCTTGGTCTGGAGATCAAGGTGTTTATGGTCAGGATTAGCTATGACCAGAAGCCCTATCGCCGCATCGCCATGGAGGTCTGGGGAGCCAACTGTGTCCCCAGTCCCAGCCCCGAGACAAAGTCAGGGCAAGCTATGCTGGAAAAATGGCCTGATTGTCCTGGTAGTTTAGGCCTGGCTATTAGCGAGGCAATAGAGTACATGGCAAACCGTCCAGACTATAGGTATTCGATTGGCAGCGTGCTTAACCATGTCCTGCTTCATCAGACTATCATCGGGGAGGAATGTCGGAAGCAAATGGAGATGGCAGACGCCTATCCTGACATTATCGTCGGCAACATTGGCGGTGGCTCAAACTTTGCCGGTCAATTCTTCCCCTGGATTCGGGATAAGATTAGCGGCAAAAAGAAGGACATGCGCATTATCTGTTGTGAGCCGGAGAGCTGCCCTAGTGTGACCAAGGGACTTTATGCCTATGATTTTGGTGATATGGTCGGTATGACTCCCCTGATCAAAATGTACACCCTGGGTCACGGCTTCGTCCCGCCACCAATTCATGCCGGTGGACTGCGCTATCATGGGATGGCACCTACTATATGTCACCTCCATAAACTTGGTTTGGTTGAAGCCGTAGCTGTGCCTCAAACTGCCGCATTTGCAGGAGGGGTACAGTTTGCCCGCACGGAGGGGATTATCAGCGGTCCGGAGCCATGCCATAATGTCAGAGTAGCTATTGAGGAGGCTCTCAAGTGTAAGGAAGAAGGTAAATCAAAGACCATCTTGATAGCTCACAGTGGACACGGGCACTTCGACCTGGCTGCCTACGATGCCTACCTATCTGGTAAACTTCAGGATTATGCCTATCCTGAGGAAGAAGTAAGGAAGGCTCAACTTGAACTGCCCAAGGTACCCTGAAGGAAATGGCTGGTGCCATGGCGAGAGGTCGCCATGGCACCAGCCCTGACCCACAAACCGTAGATATTTACCAGCGGAAGAGAATAGCAGTAACGCCGTGAGTGGCGATTACAAGGCGATTTTCATGTCTTCGTAGCCCAGGCTTATATCAGCTTCCAGTTCCTGGGCCACTTGGGCCACCTCTTCCTTAATCTCCTGCTCATAAGGATTCCCGATATGGATAACAACGATGCGAGGTAAATACCCCTTGAGTCGGCGAAATTGTATGAGCTCCTCTCTTAGAAGCCTTGCACAAAGATGGCCAGCCTTCTTGAGCCAGTCTTCATACTTATCAGGTCCCGCAACCTCAGTAATGAGCAACTGGGGGGAAATATGCTGCCAGCAATCAGATACTCCCACTGTGGTATCGGCGGTGTAAAACAGGCTTTTACCATCCGGAGAGGTGACTTGATAGCCGACAGTAGGTACGGAATGTTTTACCGGCACTGCTAAAACATCATAACCGGCAATGCCTTTTCTGCTATAAGGCTCAATAGCCTCAAGTATAACAGTCGGTTTTTCTTTGTCGGGATACTCAAAGAAATTGGTATATATCTTGCCATCAAGAAGGCAGCCGGTGACAATGTCAAGCGTGTAGCGCAGACCGTAAACTGTCAGTTGCTTTCGCCAGTAGTAACCAGCGTTAGCAGCCAGAGTAACTAGATCCCGAGTGTGGTCGAAGTGGTGATGGGTGAGCAAGACGGTTTCTACCTTCTTCTGTTCCGGCAGAGAAAGGGCAGAAGTAAGTCCGCCCGCATCTACAGCCAAAATACCATCAATTAATAGAGAGGTTAACCGTGCCCCTTTTACCTCAGCTAAATGGGCACCTAGGATTTGGATTTCCACTTTACTGGCTGTCTATAATTCGCTCGGTAGCACCAAAAAACTTCTGCCATTGAGCTAATTCTTCAGCCAGAATCTGGCGACCTTTCTCGGTCAACTCATAACATCGGCGCTTTTGCTTAGAAATTTGCTGCCACGAGCTTGCCACAAGTCCTCTGCTCTCCAGACGGCGTAATGCGGAGTAAAGAGTGCTTGCTGTCAGGTTGAAATAGCCTTCGCTCCTGCGCTCTAATTCTCTGGCAATCTCATAGCCATGTATGGGCAGCAATTCGCCTATAATAAAGAGCAGCAAGGGCTCCACAACACCCCGCAGTAATAGGCGAACATAAGATCGAGCCATAGTCCCTTTAGTATATCATTTTTGAAAAATCAAAACATCTTGTGATTTGAATCAACAGCCCAAAATAGGTGAATGTGTATTCAACCCACGTAACGTGTCATAGAGCTATCAGACAACTACTAGGCGCCTTTCTTCCCTTCCTGGCTGCAAAATCTGAGGACCTCAGCAAAATTGTTGATTTTCGTGCGGTTGGTGCTTTCCACAAAGCCGTCATAGGTGAGGTTGATCCAAGGTTTGCGATACAAGACACTGAACTTCTCGGACATGGCAGCCACAATTCCACCGGGCATACAGCCGTGGGGCATTACCGATATCACACCAGCAAATTCAGGATTCTCCATCCATTCGATTCCACTACCGACACTGAGAACTGCCTCGCTTCCGCATTTCGGGGAAAGCCAGTGGCTTGTGTGTGCCAGTAACTCCCCCGTTGATGGCTCCCTTTCATCAATCAAGTCCCGGAAACGTTTGACTACCGTGTGCTCGTCATGCTCCCAGGCACGCTTTATCGCGTAGCTAGCAAGCGCCTTCAGGAATTTGCGGTCCCTGACGGCATCCTCGACATGCCGGTAGAAGATATATTTCATCCATTCTCCTATGGAAGAAACGACGACCTCCAGCCCAGCCCTTTCACACTCCCTGACCAGGTCCTGGTTGCTAAATCTGTTGGAGCGCAGGAAAATTTCGCCATTAATGCCCACCATAGGTCTGCGGGGCAGTTCTGGGTCGATGAGAGACTTGAAATCAGAAGTTGCCTGGAGGATGATATCATCGAAACTTTCCTTCTTACGGACGCGATCGACAATTCTGCCGAGATTTTCGTCAAACAGTTCGTCTGCTGAGCCTGGCCGCTTTTCATAAGGGCGGCTGCGCCAGAGCAACCTCTGGAGATAATCAATAGCCACGCATCCTTTCCAGGCCAGGCGGGCAAAACGAGGGCTAATTTCAGTATCTCGATACGCATTGTTCGACACGGTTGTCCTTATCGGAAGGTCAAAGCCTACCTCTTTAAGTATCTTGATTTGTTCCAGTGCATATTTCCCAAAGCGGCAAGGGCCATATGCGCTGGCCATAACTGCCTCGACGTTTTTCAAGTCGGTGCCATCTTCGTGACAGAACCTCAGAAAGTCGCCCAGGGTTACCCGATAGGGCAAACATTCCACCCCCGATGTTATCTTGTCGGCATACAATAGGTTGCGTTCATTGGCTTCAGGAAGCACGATTGCCCTGAAGCCGCTGCCCTCTAAAAGCGCAGCTACAAGCTCAATGTGCGGCGCCATCCGGGGAATAATAAAGGTCTTCGTGGCGTCAATGACGGGCGGAAATGCTCTCCGATAGACATCTTCTTTGTGTGGCACTTCATGCTTCCCGGCAGAATGGGCAAATCCTTGAATGGTGTCGACGAAGGCTTCCAGACGAGTAACGATACCAGCCTCAGCAGCATGCTCGTCTATTTCCAACTGTCCCAGAGGCTTGCCTCCCATGATATCCTCCACAATGTGGATTATGAAGGAGTTGGGGCCGCATCCAAAGTTTGTCAGCCACAACCCATAAAGCTGTGGGTCGGAGGCAGTAATAGCCGCGCCGGCTATATATTTGTTCTCATAGAACCAGTAAGGACGGTCGGAGTAATCCTTGGCATTCACCGACTTCAGGGGCAAAAAGTCCAGCGGTATGGGCACCACCCCAAGCTGAGCGAGCTTCTCCGCTATGCCCAGATTTGCCCCGGCATCCTGCGACATATAAGACCTGGCGAAGAGAACCACGCCCAACTGGTCGCTTTGGCGCAGTTGCTCCAATAGTCCTTGGCCCAGTACTGCCTGGTCAGCTTCGAACCTCCGCTGAGACTCAATGCCAGCCAGGGCTGCTTCCTTCCCTTTCTTTCTACTGAACCCCATCTTCAGGGCGACATCCGCAAGGTTCTCTATCACATCAGCATCGCCCCGACTGAAATCAATTATGGGTATCAACAGTCGTTCCCCCAGGTCAAGCACATTGCGTATTATGAATGGGGAGGCCTGGACCAAGGGACAGGAATATTTCTGACTCTCATCCCCATCTTTCCTACCCAGGCGGATAGCACAAGGGTAGAGCAGGTAATCGGTATCCTTGAGCATTGCCGCGTGTCCATGGAGGAGCTTCATGGGAAAACAACTGTCGGTGTAGCTTAACTCGATGGCCTGCTCCATGATTGCGTTGTTGGTCTGGCTGGTAAGGACAACCCTGGCATCGAGGGCATTGAGAAAACCGATAATTAGCGGAGCATAGTCATAGACCAGCAATGCCCTGGGAATTCCCACCGCAGGCCCTGTGCCGGAATCCTTCTTGTACTCTCGAAAGAGCAACTGTTCTCGCTTATCGAAGAAGGTCTCTCTCTTGGCATGGCTGGCTATAGCGTCGTACTTGTCGCACCTGCTGCCATAATAGCTAGGCTCTTCACCGGGCATCTCCATCCGGGTAATGGTGCAGTTGTTGTCGCACCCTTTGCACACGAATGTAGTAAGCTTACACTCTCTATCCACAACTTCCTGAAAGCCCTTGAACTTCGATTCCTGGCCGGCCATGGCCTCTTTGGCCAGGAGGGCTGCGCCTATGGCGCCGCTGACCTCTTTGTGCTCCGGCACTGTCAATGTTTTACCTTCAAGCTGCTGGTAGAAGGCAGAGACTACGGCCTTGTTGTAGAATACCGCCCCCGTGAGGATAACCTTGTCGCCCAGCTTTCTGTGCTCCACCACCTTGGAGAGATAGTTCTTGGCTATGGAGTTAGCCAGACTGGCCGTGATTATTTCCAGGGGCACGCCTTCCTGCTGTGCCGAGGCCACCGCCTGACCCATAAAAGCAGCACATCTCGTCCCTAGCTCAATGGTATGGGGGGCGGCAAATGCCAGGTCGGCAAACTCACCGTTGGTCACGGAAACGCCGAGCATCTCGGCCAGCTCGTCAATGAAGCTTCCTGTTCCCGCAGCGCAGGCTTTGTTCATGTGATAGTCCACGACAACGCCGTTTCTCTTGATGACCAGCTTGGAGTCTTGTCCGCCAATCTCGATGATGTCTGCTTCGGGGTCCATCTCGGCGGCAGCTCTGGTCTGTGCCGTTATCTCGTTCTTAATCAGGTCTGCCCCGATGAAGCCACCCACCAGATATCTGCCTGAGCCGGTAACGCCCACGCCAGCTATCTTGACCTTATCTGCGCCATCCCGAAGCAAGTTCCTGAAAACCTGCCTGACAGCCTCAACTGGTCTTCCCGCAGTCATCAAGTAGTTCTTCCCCAGCAATCGTGTGCCCCATTCATCCATTATCACCGCCTTGGTGCTGGTGGAACCAACATCAACCCCGAGGTAGCCAACGCATTGTTCTTCTATCCTCTGCCCATCCTTCCCATCTTGAACGGCGACTATCTCCAGCTTAGGCATTTCAAAATGGCGCTGCTTGGCATCCGTTCCTGACAGCATAACGCTCTGGGAAGTTTTCCCTATGGACAGTAATGCCGAACCCAAGGACTCCATGTGAAGGTAGTCTTCGGGAATGATTACCTCAACGGGATGCCCATTCCTGGCAGAAATCATATCGTTGAGGGATTTGGCCACAGCGGGATTGGCGGCAACGCCGCCCACAAAATAGACCGGCTCCTGGAAAGTTCCTTTCTTCAAAGAGGAGACCATCCGGGCTACGCTCTCGCAGAGTGCATAGAGCATGGCGTCCAGCGGGACGCCCTTCTGCTGGAGGTGGATGAGGTCGGTTTTGGCAAAGACGCTGCACCGGGCGGCTATCCTGGGGGCAGTGCCTTTACATTTCAGGGCCAGGCTGGCGAAGTCCTCCATGCTGATGCCAATCCTGTATGCCTGTTGCTCCAGGAACCTTCCCGTGCCCGCAGCGCAAAGGGGATTGGATTCCACCTTCCACGGCTTCTTCAAGCCGTCCTCCAACTCTACCACCAGGGTGCTCTGGCCGCCGATTTGTATGATCGTCTTAACATCGGGATAACGGTGGAGTAGCCCGGAGGCAATCGCCAGTGAGCTGCTGTATTCCGTCCAGCCGAGCTCCTTGGGGATAACAGCCCTGCCAGAGCCCGACACGCCGGCGGCGACAATCTCCTCCAGATTGTGTCTCTCGCCCAGTCTGGCGATAAGCGAACTGACGGCGGCCCTGGGACTGGAGATTACCTTCTCGGTATCAAGCTCAACGACCCCGCCGTTCTCATCTATGAGCGCCAGCTTGGCATTGACAGAGCCAATATCTACGCCCAGAAAGTAATTCATTCTTCGGCGCTCAATTGTAGCAAAAAACGGACTTTCTTAAAAGTGCATCTCCTCTCCCTTAAACCCCTTCCGTCATTGCGAGCGAAGCATGGAAATCTCCTCTCCCTTGACGGGAGAGGACTAAGGTGAAGGTGAAGAAACCTTGACAGTTACATTCTCTTATTTCGCCATTGCGAAGGGCGAAAGCCTCGAAGCAATCTTCTCCCCCTCAAACCACTTCGTCATTGCGAGGGACCAGATTCCTCGCTTACGCTTCGGAACAGGCTCCACAATCTCGGTGGGGGCAGGGGATTGTCACGCCACGACAGGTCGGGGCTCACAATGACAGGGAGGTTATTACGCAACGTTACAAACGTACAAAGTGTCACCCATGTATCTCAGCCTCCGCATACCCCGATGGCTGTAATTCTGCAAGTTGTGCAGAATAAGGTAAGGTGGTAAGAACCTCAGAAGAAGGGAGGACTTACCACCGATGGCGAAAAGCCAGGAAAATGATACCACAATTCTGTTGGGGCTTAAATGATTTGACACGTACTTTCTTGTAACGCGTTGAACGAAATCTTCCTCCCTTCATGGAGATAGTTGGGGTGGGGTGTGTGAAACAGTGGCGACTCTGTTTTTCCTCTGGCTTGCCAGACCCGCAGGTGAACACAGAAAAATGGAAGTCCCCCATTTCTGCAAAAGGCGGGCATCTTGACAGTGGTATACAATTGATATACACTAACTCCGAGAAGGGGAAATGGTTCGTGTTACGCATTGAATCCCTGGAGATTGATGACCATATCCTCGACAAGATTGAGTCCAGGCATGGCGTTTCCCTTGAAGAGGTAGAACAAGCCTCTCTATCAGAGAAACGGCATGTCAGGAGAAGCAGGGAAGGGTTGTACAAGCTCTTCAGCCAGACGGCGGCTGGACGCTATGTCCTGGTAGTTCTGGCGAACCTGGGGAAAGGTACCTGGAAGATAGTTACGGCCAGGCAAATGACTGACAATGAGAGGCGGCTCTACAATAAGGTAATCGGAGGGTAGATAAGATGGCTGACTTAGACAAGGCAGTAGAAGACATTGAACGGGGCGATGCCTGGAATGAGAGCGATGAGGTAGTGCACGTAGAAGTCAAAAAACGATTGGACAAGGTGATTCCGGTTCGGCTCCCGGCAGACAAGTGGGAACAGATCAGAGAAGAAGCAAGAGAACTCGGCATTGGGCCCACTACTCTGGCCCGAATGTGGATCTTAGAGCATTTGCGGTCACGAGTGAAGGCTTAGACCGGATTTGCCCAGGCTTCTTGAATACTACTGCCCCCTGGGGCTGCACATTCCTGACTTCCGGCTATTTCACCCTCACCTTGCCTCACCCTAACCCTCTCCATCAAGTGGAGAGGGAACTGCCATCGAGGGGGAGGGATTTCAGCTTCAGGCGTACTCTGAACCTCTGCCTCGCCGCCTTTGTGCCAATACTGCCAGTGCCACGGAAAAGAACGCCAGCAAGCCTATTATGGCGGCCTTCTCGGCCGGAGAAGTGTTGACGGCAACAGTGCTCATGGCCACAGCAGGCGCCAGCCCAATCCTGACTATTGCCTTCAGGCCGGGGTGCTCAGTTATGAACCCGGCTATGGGTGGGCTGACCCTGTAGTAGATGTCTACCAGGGTTTTCCCCACCGGGTTGGTCAGCAAATGTTCGTCTCTGAACCGACGGAGAATTCCCAGTTCCTTGGCCATAGGCGTGCCGAGGGCTGCAGTGACGGTACAGCACGGTGAGGACGTTGCCTGGAAATCGGCTCTGACGGAATAAGAGCTGTCCATGGTGATGGTGGTGGTGGCATTATTAGCGTCAGCAATGGTGTCCACATCGCCCGACCAGTGGTCAAATTGGTAGCCACTACTTACCTCAGCCATAAGGATGACCATGCTGCCCAGAGCACACGGGAATGTCCCTTCACCAGGGCTGGTTGCCGAACCGCCTTGGGTGCTGGACACCAACAACAGTGCCACCGGTTCGGGATGCCACGACTCAAAATTGGCAGTAATGGAGGCGGAGTTATTCATGGTGATGGTGGTCTGGGCGGCATTGACATCGGCGATGGTATCTACATCACCAGTCCACTTCACAAACTCGTAGCCTTCGTCAGGTTGAGCGATGAGATCGACGATATTGCCACCTTGATATACGAAAGTGCCTTGACCGGGAGTGGTTACCAAACCGCCGGAGGTGGTGGCGATGGTGAGGCTATACCACCCTGCGTCCAGGTCAAAGTTGGCGGTGATGGAGTAGGAGTCGTTCATAGTGATATTGGTCGACGCAGCCCCGGGATCGTCGATGGAATCCACGTCGCCAGTCCAGTCCACAAAGTGGTAGTGGTTGCCAACGTCAGCTTGAGTGACAAGGGTGACATTTGCGCCAGCGGGATAGACAAAAGTCCCCTCACCAGGGGTGTTTACCGAACCGCCTTCGGTGCTGGAGGTAGTGAGGCTATAGTAACCTTCGTCTAGTGCAAAGTTGGCGGTGATGGAGTAGGAGTCGTACATGGTGACGGTGGTCTCGGCGACATTGACATCGGCGACGGTGTCCACATCGCCAGTCCATTCCACGAAGTGCCAGTGCTCGTCAGCCTGAGCAACGAGGGCGACGACTGCCTGGGCATCGTGGAGGAACATCCCCTCGCCGGGCTCGATTACCGAACCGCCAGGGGTGCTGGCTATGCTGAGGCTATACTGACCTGCCAGAGGCTCGACAGCGATACCAAGCCCATCAATGATGTGCCCGGCCTTGCTGATGACCGCGCTCCTTTCGGAGCCAGCAAAAAGCAGCCCCACGAACTCTCCATCTTTATCCACTACAGAGCCTGAATCGCCCGGCGCCGCGAAGGACCAATTATCTTGAGTCACCACAATCTGGTCCACGAAGTAAGCCGAGTCGTCACCGTACCATACCACCACAGAGACATTCGTGTGAATGACCTCGCCGGCGGTCACTCCAGTCGTGTACCCGGATTTTCGTACGATATCTCCATTGGAGACTTCGGTCCACCCTTCAATCCAGTAGTTGCCTCCTTCATATAACTGCTCGCCAGGAGATGCTTGGACACCGTCATCAATACTGCCTATAGCAGCATCGGCGTAGTTCTTGGCGTTGGGCGCAAAGTCAATGGGTATGTAGGCCTCGAGTGCTCCGACCCGATCGTCTAGCGTTCCTCCGTCGTAAGTTCCGGGCTGGACGATGGGTGTTCCTGTGTCGAGAAACTCACCCGTCGCAGAATTTATAGCGATAACGTGGGCGTTAGACAGAATCTTGTTGTCATACGTGACCATGCCCAAAGTGCCAGCGTACGGGTATATTCGCATCCCTCTCCTGACGTAGGCTGACAGGCTTATCCCGCCGACCAGGGGACTGACCTCGCCTTGTCTCTCTTCGCTGACAGCGGTCAAGGGTTCTGCTACCTGAGTAGACAGAGTCTGTATTCTCCCAACGGCTTTCGTCCGCACCGCATAGCCTTCAAAGGAGCGCGGTACTCTTCCCTTCGCCTGTTCATCCTCGACAAAGACGATGACTTCGCCCTGAGGTTCAGAATGGGCGATGCCGACAAGGCCGGCCCCAGCCAGAGGAAGAAGCTCTTGCTCCAGCATTTTTCTGGCTTCTGTCAGTGACTTTCCACGATCAGGACGTTCACCAGCGGAAGCAGGGACAGAGCTAAAGAGCAGCGCACCAACAAGAACCAGTATTAAGAACAGTAGAAATTTTCTTCCGTTTTTCATCTCTAACACTGTCTCGAATCGCTCATAGTATATCATCTCTACACTGCCAATCACTTTCAGGATTCTTCCGAGACGGCCCCAGAATGACAGAGGAGACTATCAAACAGGCTCAACTTTAGAAGGAGATAAAGTCAAGATACGAACAATGTTGACACCATAATAAAACCGGGGTCACACCATAAGCAATTCGCGTGATGCGGCCCCGGTTTGATTTAACTCACTTAAGTCTGCCTTGGGTTTCTTATCAGATATTCCCCTTCTTCAAAGTCTCAGTGGGCTCGAACACTTTGACACTATACTTCTGGGCAAGGTCTTGACATACCTTAGCCAATTTATCATATCCTATGCTCTTGCCAAGCTGGAAAGGACCAATTACGGCACCGCCTCCATTAACCATGGCCTTGTCAATTTCTTCCGCACTCTTGACCACTCCGCCTTCCAGCAGTTTCGTCGCCTCGTTGATCTGAAGGGCAATCAACGTAGTGGGGTCGAAGTCTTCCTTCGCCTTGGATACGTCTATCTCCGGCCTGCCTTTAGACCAGTCAAAAATGCCCTTGCCTGTCTTCTTCCCCAGTGTACCAGCATCAATCTTTGCCTTCAGCCAGCTGGGCGGCGCGTAGTCCTGAGAAAGTTTGTCAGCAAAATAAAGAGCGCTGTGATAGGCAACGTCCAGCCCCACATAGTCCATTAGCTCATATGGCCCCATAGGCATACCTATCTTTCTCATCTTGGCATCGATTTCCATGGGGACAGCCTCG
This sequence comes from Dehalococcoidia bacterium, assembly GCA_049671165.1. Taxonomy (GTDB): domain Bacteria; phylum Chloroflexota; class Dehalococcoidia; order GIF9; family AB-539-J10; genus RBG-13-51-36. The sequence goes on from JBATUN010000026.1 coordinate 29,136, forward strand.
CCTTTCTCCAATATGAGATTAACCAGGAGCCCAGTCGGCGCGTTGATCCGATTATATACGAACCCGATAGAATCCTTCTCAACTCTGACCGGCGCCTTGTTCATCTTCAGTGCCAGATTATATGCCACCTGCATTGTCTCTTCGCTTGTCTTTTCTCCTTTTGTGACCTCGACGAGCTTCATCAGGACAGCAGGGTTGAAGAAATGCATGCCGACGACCTGCTCCGGCGTGTTCGTAGCCGAAGCCATCTCCGTGATGCTCATGTTGGAGGTATTTGAAGCCAGTATGGCATGTTTTGGAGCCGCTGCATCCAGTGCCTGGAAAACTTGCTTCTTGAGCTCCATAATCTCGGGAACTGCTTCAATAATAAAATCAGCGTCCTTAACAGACTCGGCAATATCTACAAAAGTCGTGATATTAGCCAGCATTTCCTTTTCGTTATCTGCAGTGATTTTTTGCTTTTCCACGAGCTTAGCCAGGCTCTCTTTAATCCTGGATAGCCCTCTGTCAACAAATCTCTGTTCTATGTCCCGCATGGCCACCTTGTAGCCAGCGAGCAGGGCCACCTCGGCAATACCATGTCCCATGTCCCCGGCCCCCATGACCGCAACCTTCTTGACGTCTTCAACTTTCATCAGAAAACCTCCTTTTATTTCTTGCTTTCGCCTTAGAAGACTATTCTCCGGTGAACACCGGCTCTCGTTTCTGGATAAAGGCTATCGCCCCTTCCATAGCGTCCTTCGTTTTGCTCACCCGCTGTGAGCCTTCCAGTTCTATTTTCACGCCCTGGTCAGTCGTGGCTTCGAGTCCCCGGGTCACTGCGTCGAGGATTATCTGCACAGCAATCGGAGCCTTTTTCGCCAGTGCCTTGGCGAGTTCCTTAGCATCAGTCATCAACTGCCCTGGCTGAGGTATCCTCGTTATGAGCCCAATGCTCAAAGCCTCAGGGGCGTTGACTCTAGTGCCGAGCAGAAGCATCTCCAGTGCCTTGGTCTTGCCTACCAGCCTGGGCAACCGCTGGGTGCCACCCCAACCAGGTATAATACCCCGGTCAATCTCGGGCTGCCCCATCACCACCTGCTGAGAGTTGAGCATCAACCTGAAGTGGCAGGCCATTGCTAGCTCGCAACCACCACCGAGGGCGAACCCATTTATGGCAGCGATTACAGGCTTGGGATACTTTTCGATGTGGCTGAATACCTCCTGCCCTCGGGACATAGCCTTCTCACCATCCGGCGTGCCAGCGGTTTTCAAATCAAAGCCAGCTGAAAATCCTCTTTCTCCGGCTCCGGTGATGATTACGGCCCTCACCGCTTTATCCTTTTCCCATTTGGTCAAAACCTCATCCAGTTCGTTCAGCACAGCGAAGTTTATCGGATTTGCCGGCGGCCGGTTCAAGGTGACTATGCCAGTATTCTCCTCCTGCTCTACAATCAAATTCTCATAAGCCATGAGACCCTCCTTGTTTTGAGATTTTTCGACGGCGCCATGATCCCTTCCGTATCGTTATACCGCCTCCTTTCAGTCGGACAACTCACGAAGCGCCGCGCCATTAGAAGCAGTGAGATGTTAACACCTGCAGCACCGACTTGTCAACGACCGAAAGTACAGTCCAGCTTCCCAAAAATCCCAGGTTACGGCCTAACCCTACCTCACGGCCGAGCCGTCAATAAACGCCTCATGTCAATTAGCTTAGAGGAAAGCTCTTATTGCCAAAAGGAGTGAACTAGGAATAGAATGCTCGTGAAGGCCCGCATAATCAAGACTAGTCAGCTATGGACACCAGATGAGCCGTACGATAGTTCTGGGCATCGGCAATCGGCTGGGCGGCGATGACGCCGCCGGCACCTGTTTGGTGGACATGCTCGATCAGAGGCGGCCCAGAGGCAAGACTCTCCATTCCAGAG
>JBATUN010000027.1:0-10698 GCA_049671165.1 Dehalococcoidia bacterium
ACACCATGCCAATTCAGGGGGGAGGGGAGAGAGAGGGGAGGGGAGAGAGCCATGACAGAAGATTTAATGCTCTTTCTCGGGGTTCTCAGGCGCATTCTAGCGTTAATTCTAGGGACACCATCCTTCACAAAGTGAAGGATCAGGCCTGCTACAAATCAGGTATTATGTCCCCAGAATACCCAGCATTACTTCCTGTCGATTATGAGCATTGACAATACCTCATAAGTGACTTACAATATAACAAAAGTCCAACGCGTGAGCTAACCTTAGAAATTGCGTGAGGGGCTGAGGAGATGAAATAAGGGCGCTGAGACCGTTAAATTGAGATGCGGTCGCTGGTGCCCTTTTTGCCTATTCAATCACAATAGCGGGAAGGAGGTGATGTCAACTCAAAAAACACGCTGACTAACCATTATTCATAACCAAAGGAGGAGGAGAAGAATGAAATTTCTAACCATAAGCAAGATGAAGGACATAGCATCTACAGTTCCGCCATCTGTAATGAGGCAGCTCATGGAGGCGACCCTTGATTTGATGAATCAGGAAATGAAGGCGGGCAGAATCCTGGAAGCTTACTTCATGGCCGGCTCGGGTAGTTCCATGGTTATTGCTGAAGCCAAGAGCGCCGAAGAAATCGTTCAGAGAATTAGTGCACTACCCGTAGGTGGATTTATGGATTTGGAGACCTATCCACTGGCTGACTTCAATGAGTCAATGAAAGCCTATATTGAGTCCTACAAGGCGGCGGAAAAGATGTTCCCCGCACCGCCCAAGTAACTCACTCAGGTCATATCGAATTAATTTAGTTGTAAGCGTTGATAGTCAGTTGTGAACTCGGCTCACAACTTATGATGTCCGTCTACAGTTTGTGCGCCGGATTCATCGGCTAGCGTAGGGGCGTTGGTTACACATTCCGACGGAATGTTCAGTGGCAGAGAGCGGGTGCAGAGCGCCGTAACTATCGTCTGGCAATTCCAGGGACACCATCCTTCACTTTGTGAAGGATCAGGCCTACTGTAGCTCGGGTGTCATTTTGCCGGGATACAAGTTAGACTTGCTCAATCCCGTGATGAAGCCTCAAGATATCCTCAAACTTCACTGTGTAATGTATGGATTTCTTCTATTTCAGCAAAAAACGTCATATAATGACAATGAGGTAGTGCACTTGAGGAAGCTGAAATGAAAAGGATCGTCTTCCTGGTTATCGCCACTCTTCTGGTGATAGGGTCTGTACTACCGGGCTGTGCTCCTTCTACGCTCACTATACTTTCAATAACCGAGGGAAATGTATCCGTAATGAAGGCAGGCACGGCCAGTTGGATAGAGGCTGAGGTCGGGATGTCTCTGGGAGTCGGAGATAGTATAAAGACGGGTGATGATTCTAGCGCTGAAATCACTTTCTTTGATGGTAGCACTATCGAGTTGCAGGCTGGCACCGAGATAGAAATTGCTTCACTCGATATTTCCGCGGATACTGGCTCTACAACTATTACTCTTGAACAGACAATAGGGAATACCATAAGCCGCGTGACAAAGCTTCTTGACCCAGCCTCTCGCTATGAAGTTGAAACACCGACTGGTGTGGTAGCGGTGAGGGGTAGTGTTATGCAGGTTTACGTCATCGAAGATGGCACAACCTGGATAATTAATCTGGAAGGGGATATATGGGCTGTTGGAGAGGGTGTGGAACTGCAGATCCCTGAAGGGCGGCAATGCATTAGTAGACCTGGTCAGCCACCTGAGCTCATTGATGTCTATTTTCAGACAGATGCCTATCTTGGCTTGAATGGACCGGCAACTTTGCCACCGGAGGAACGAGACCCCTGTGTTATTCTAGGAATCATGACCAGTATAGTCGTGGATAGCGTTCGGGTGGACCTGCCTGACGGTGGGTCAGTAATTGTTCCAGCAGTCACTGATGTGTTTAGCCCTGAGGTTGACTGGACAACCCTGTTTCGTTTTTCAACCTGTGAACCAGGAATGCCCATAGCTGGTGGAGAGTACATTTTCACTGGTCTTGATGTGACTGGCGAACCAATACCGGGAGCAATCAACACTGACATCTGGGTAGGGGTTGAACCACCAGACCCGCCCACTAATTTAAGAGCTGAAGTAATCGAAGATGGAATCTTGGTCAGCTGGGATGAGAGCCCGATAATACCCGACTCCTTTGAACCAGCAGCTGAGCCTCAACTGGGTTTTTATCAGTTAGGGATAAGCAGAATTGAAACAGGGGAATTGGTTTATGGAGCTAACCAGATATCTGCGTCCCCCCATCTTATTCCTCAAAACAAGGCAGACTTCGTTGAAGGAGCAGATCACGGGCTTTCACTTAGCGAAATGGAGGATGGAACATATTACCTTGGCGCTTGTGTTCTTAGTATGGCCCCCGCAGGTTCATTAGGAAAGGCACTCGAGTATAACAGCACTGATGTCGATCAAGGCATAATCTTTACCATTCAAAATGAAGAAATCACTATCGGATAAAGCAAGCCATGAAATTGGGGGTAGCTCTGTTCTTCTTGCTTCTGGGAGTACGCCCAAAATGACGGACATCCCGATATCTGTTCAGTGTCGACAAGATAGAGTTTTGTGACTTTTGAATCCCAGGGACATCATCCTTCACAAGGTGAAGGATCAGGCCTGCTACAAATCAGGTATTATTTCCCCAGAATACTGCATCCAATGTCGCATTAACTCAAAATGTGACATCCTGGCTCTTCCCTGACTGATGCCCTGGAATTGTGAAGGCCATACAGATACCCGTATAGCAGCCTGTTCTTAACTGCCTATGATATGATGAAGATAGTCTGTACCCAGGCATTTACAAAGCATGAGCAAGGCAAGAGTTATCGTAATAGGATGCGACACATATGCGGATGCTCAGGTGCTCGCAGCTGTTCAAAAAGGGGTTGATATGTTGGGCGGAATTTCTCTGTTCGCAAAACCCGGGGAAAGGATAGTCATGAAACCTAATGTCCTGATCGGCACAGACCCTGATAAGGGTGTAACTACATATCCGGCAGTATTCAGAGCTGTGGGAGAATTACTTAAAGAGGCAGGGGTAAGCGTCTCATACGGTGACTCACCGAGTTTCGGTAAATCCGAGCCAAATCTGAGGAAGTCTGGTCTCAAGGAGGTCGGTGACAAATTGGGGTTCATTGTGGCTGATTTTGATTCTGGCAGGTCGGTTACTCATAAAGATGCCTTATTGGTTAAGAAATTCGTTGTTGCAAATGGCGTCCTGGACAGCGATGGTCTGGTAAGCCTGCCCAAGCTCAAAACACACGGCCTTGTTCGATTTACCGGCGCAGTGAAGAACCAGTTTGGGTGCGTACCCGGTCTTCTGAAAAGCCAGTACCACGTCAAGCTGCCGGATCCTTATGATTTCGCTACGATGCTTGTTGATTTGAACACACTCATCAGGCCCCGTCTCTATATTATGGATGGTATTGTGGCTATGGAAGGCAACGGGCCGAGAAGCGGTAAGTTGAAGCGGTTGAATGTCTTGCTGTTGTCTAGTGACCCCATAGCCCTGGATGCAACAGCTTGTAGAATTGCCTACATTGATCCCGAAATTGTACCGACATCCAAACCTGGTGAGAATGCAGGATTAGGAACTTACCATGTTGAGAATATACAGCTTATGGGTGACGCCCTCGAGTCCTTTATCGACACAAGTTTCGAAATAAATCGAACGCCCCCGATGCCTAGTTCTGGCGGCCGATTCAGGGTATTCCTCAAGAATAGAATAACGCAGAGGCCAGTTATTGACAAAGCAAAATGTACTTGTTGCGGTACGTGTATCACAATGTGTTCTGTCCGACCAAAGGCTGTTGATTGGTACAAAGGGGACGAGTCCAGGCCGCCCAGACACAATTATAATCGCTGTATTCGCTGCTATTGCTGTCAGGAGACCTGCCCCGAGGGAGCTATCTATCTAAGTAGTCCATTGCTGGGAAGGATCTACTCTCGTATTTAACGTTGCTGTAATGAAGCGCAACTCTCGCTAGATAGACTTACGGCTCGTTGACCGCAAGGCAACAAAACAGCGTTTCTTTGCTCCTGAGTAACTGGAATACCATACCAATCAGGCCTGCTACAGATCAGGTATTATTTCCCAGGATATTTCGTTCAATGTCACATTAACTCACTTTGTGACATTTATTTCGTAAGAGAAGGAGAGCTTTTTATGCCTAAACCCATATAACCATCCCCATGTTCGCGTAGAGATGATAGATTTCCCAAATCATATATGAGCCAATTTATACCCTATTCCTCTAATATAGCTATAGTTCTATACCCGAAGCATAAAAATGATGCCCCAAAATAAGCATTAAAGATATCAACATGCCAGATTATCGTCACGGTTAATCACGGCGCCAGTGTCTTTGCCAGCCTTTTAGCCAGAGCTACAATTGTCAAAATGGGCGGCAGGCCTGAGGACGTGGGCAGGACGCTGGCATCACAGATAAAGAGGTTGTTTATTTCGGTCTGTAAATCTTTATCGACCACTGTACCAATAGCTGCCGTACCCCCGGGGTGAGAACCACCCATTGCCTTAGAAACGAGAGTAGATTTAGCTCCTGCCTTTTTCAGAATTTCCTGGGAAATATCAGCGCCTTCATTCAATTTCTGTCGGTCTTTCTCCGTCACTGATTTTGACACGCTTCCATCTGGATATACCTGCCCGGTGCACTCATCACGTATCTTCGTCATGATGCCGATAGTTCTATCATCACGCATGAAGAGTCCCTTTATTCCTACCTCGGAGAACTTGATAAATCTCGGATGTTGCACGAGCGGTGACAGGATGAATCCTTTACTCTGGTAGAAAGCATGACAAACCAGAGCCATGGCAGGTTCATGTACCTGGTTAAGTCCATCGGTAATCCCGTAGGTATCTACTATAAGGTCTAGAAAGAGACCGGTGCCGGCATTTTTAATACCCGATTTCAATAATATCCCGGGTGTTCCGAGCCCGCCGGCCGCCAGTACCACCACGTCAGCTATCAATTCAACCTCGCCGTCCGGTCCGATGGCACGTATTCCTTTTACCTTGCCATTCTCTATAATAAGTTCAGAACATCTGGTATTGTAAATAACCAGAGCACCATTTTCCTCGGCCTCTTTGAGGTAATCCAAGGCTGTCCACTTGGCACCATGAATACAGCCGAAGAAGCAATTTCCGCATTTTCGGCATGCTTTATCGTTGATAAACTTAGGCATGAGTTCCATGTTATAACCAAGTTCTTTGGATGCACGCATGATTTCCCTTGAGCCATCGGAGAGCAGTCTTTCGGCAATAGGTGCTACCCGCATTTCCGCCTCGGCTTCAGTCAGTTCCGCCTCAAGATTTACGCCCAGCTCAGATAACTCCTTTTCCAGACAGCGTACACCACAAGCGAAGGAAAGAAAGGTAGAGCCACCGGCCATCAGGGTTCTATACAGGAATACGCCTTCTCGGGACTTTCTGGGCATTTTGGTCAGTTTATGCTTATCAAAAAACCGTCTGGCATCGCTGAAGCTCCCGAATTTCTCCTCTAGTTTCCCGGTTTCCACTACCAGTGGACGCCTGCCTCGTCTGGTTAGTTCCCTTGCCGGAGTGGCGCCGCCAGCCCCCGACCCAACGATAAGATAATCATATTTATCCATTAGATAATCCTTATTATGTTTATCCATTAATCATGATAAGACAGTTCATTTGCATATAATACTAATCGGATATTCAACGTCTGTCAATAGACTCTTCTATCCAAAAAGACACCAATTATGAACTGGATTATTTTGTTACTACACATAATCATCGTGTCTGAAATGCCGCTGCACCCAGCCGACATCACGATAGAAACTTTGGAAATACCGATACATTGATGAGGTAACCAAAAAGTAGATCGTGATGCTGTGGCTTTTGAGGTTTCACTACCAAGCATTATACATTTTAGCGGTCTATGTGATGCACCGAATCACCGTTGCGCATTCCTGACTTTTGTGCAATTGGGCAGGCAGGTTCGATTTAATCTTTTAGCGTAGTGTTCAGCGGCAGAGAGCGGGTGCAGAGCGACGTGAGCATCGTCTGTCCACTCATCGGACCCGCCCGTTACAGTCAGGCATGGCTCCTGGCAATTTTGAGAAAGGCATTTTCCGGGGAACTTTAAGGGCTTGCCAATTATCCCCAGCCGTCGCTCTTATTAAACAAAACAGGCATTTTGTTTAATAAGACAGAAACTTACTAAACTGGCGTTTAATATGGATATTGCTCTATTTCAGTTAGCCAGTTTAAGACTTTCCTCATTGTCTCAGCGCGGTTATCTATGATGTCAGGCGACGGTGGCGGTCACTCCTGGATGAGCTCCGGATGGTTCCCTTTCAGCCATTCCACGACCATAGTGCGGAGCTTCTTTGCCAGAGCAAGCATCTTCCTGATTTCTTGTTCAGAAACCATGCCCACTCTCTCATAATCAGCGATATTGCGTTTCCTGCGGAAGGTATTAAGTTGGTCAATAGTCTTGGCATCAAGCTTCATGGTAAAAGCTAGCGACTGGATAGTCCAGTAGTGGTGGCCTTCCTGTGCTGCCCTGTAGCCACTGGCAGCCAGCGCTACCGTCGCCGCCAACAATGCAGCACTGTAAGCGGTGGCGAATCGCCTGTCCGCGCTCAATTCATGTAACTGGGCATCCGCCAGGTCGCGGTCAGCTGCCTTCAGGAGCTCAGCAATTTCGCTGTTGCTTGTTTTATGGGCTCTTAACCGCCCGCTTTCCAACCAGCTTCGCAAGCTCACCTTCATCACCTATGAGAAAAATTTTAGCACCCCCAAGCACTGTATTGAGGAAATGGTGATTTTTCCTCATTTTCTGTTTAAACTCAGTGATAGGATATACTACCGGGTTGACCTCGCGTCCCAGTTTTTCTTCTGCCGGGGAGAGAAGCGAAACCACGTCTTCAAAGGAGATTCTCCCGACTATCATCAAGTCAATATCGCTTCTTCTCCTTTCATCACCGCTGGCGATTGAGCCGAATATGAAAGCAACCTTTATCTGCCCGATAGAAGGTGTCAGTGCTGAGCGCAGGATGTCTGCTACACCCACAGTTTTAACAATTATCCCATGCAGTTCATTAAAAAGGGGACTCTGCCGGTTTGCCTGATAATACTTTTGTTTTCCCTCCGTAGTCGAAACGAGAATACCGGTCTTCTCCAGACGCGCTAGCTCACGACTCACATTTGTAGAATCTTGTGCCACTAAGGCGGTAAGTTGGCGGACAAAATAACGCTCATCGGGATGAGTGAATAACCATCCCAGCACCTTTGCCCTGAGCTTTGACCCTAGAAGTGTTCCTAATATTCCGTTCATCTTATACCAAATTGCAGTTTTATTTACTGCTATTGCAGTATTTTACACTGCACAGCTTTCCGAAGTCAATAATAGTTTCCAGAATTCCAGGGATATCACAAGCTACTCACTGATAATATCTAAGATAGCGGCTGCTTTCCGAGCAACCTCTCGTATTGAAGGAGCGGGACGCCACCCTCACCTAAATCCTCTCCCGTCGAGGGAGAGGAATCTTACGTTAGCCAGTATAGGATTTGCCTCATTACCTCGGGGCGGTTATCTCTGGTTACTAGCACTTCGGCTTGAGGGTGGCGTTTGATTTCGTCGGCAAAGGGATGTCGGCTAAGCATAATAGTGCCAGAGCTTTACGGCCGCTGTTCAGGGCTTGCGTCGCAGCTTCCTTGAACTTCTTTTGGCTTGAGGGGTGGCGAGCCACGCTTGCTTGCGCCACTGTTTCATTGCATAGTCTTGCTGCTTGAAATCACTTTTAAGCATCCCCTCTACATCCGCTCCGGGATTGAGATACTCGAGTAGCTTGTAGTTTGTCGTCTTTAGCAGACTGGCAAAGGTATTCTTGTCCTCATATGATAGCGGCGACATGCCCTGCTGCATAAACTCCCAGACTGCCGGATTTGCAGGTTTAAGGGCATTCTCTGCCTTGCTGGTGAGAAACACGTTTACTGTCCTGCGGTCACGCCTGTCTCTTACCCTTCTGAGCAGACCGGCTTTGACCATCCGGTCAACTATCATGGTGACGCTGTTCGTGCTACGTTCTAACCAGCGGGCTATATCAGTGATTCTTATAGGCGCATCATTGTATTTTATAGTCACAAGGACCAAATACTGCTCCATAGTAAGCCCATGTTCACTAAGTACTTGGTCCATACCATTCTTAAATCGGGTGTAGGCTTGGTACACCGTGCGCCACAACGTCACACTTAGATTTTCAGATTCATGATTTGTCATAATATTTAGCGTCTCCTTTACCTTTAGGGTCCTCTTTAGGACAATAATAGCATTTGCAGAGGGAATCAACAAACCAGGTGACGGAAAGTAGTAATCAGAGAGGTAATTCGCTTCAAAATGCTGTGTCTGGTTATTGAGCTATTCATGCGTTGAACAAACTGACTTTCACCCTAGCCAGTTTAAGACTTTTCTCATTACCTCAGTGCGGTTATCTCTGGTTACCAGGAGCACTTCGACTTCAGGGTGGCGTTTAATTTCGTCGGCGAAGGGATGGGGGTTGAGCATAATAGTGCCCAGACTTTCTTGGGGGAGAATTCTAGGGACACCACACCAATCAGGCCTACTACAAGTCAGGTATTATGTCCCCAGGAATATTTCGTTCAATGTCACATTAACTCATTTTGTTGGCTAAGATAGAAGACATAAGGTGCATTGAATTGACATACTCTAGTCGGAGACTGATAATCAATGTACAATCTTTGTAGAGAGGAGGATATCATGCCCATCGAAGAAAGCAAAGCTTCAGTGGGACGTGAAATTCATGAGTGCTGGCACAGCGGTAACCTAACAATAGTAGATGAGATTCACGCCGCGAATTTTGTTAATCACAGTCCTTTTCTCGGTATGGCACCTGACCGGAAAGGTATTAAGGAATTCATGAAAAGTATGCGTATTGCCTTCCCCGATATTAATCTGACAATCGAGGATTTGATTGCTGAAAATGATCAGGCGGTAGAAAGGGCTACGATAACCGGCACAAATAAAGGGGAAGCCATGGGCATCGGCTCCTACAGGGAAACGGATAACGTTTCCTGTTATCACCATAAACCGTTTTATTAGTAGTAAGATAGCCGAACGTTGGTCCATATCTGATCAGCTGGAAATAATGCGATAACTCGGTGTTTTTTCCTCTCAATAGGTCATATATAACACCTTAGAATGCTAGAGCAAAGATGATTGAGAAGGTTCTACCTATTGATGCCCCAGCTCCACTTAGCTTCAAAATCAACCACCAAAGGTACGGACAGGTAGAATGAATCCCCCGCTTCCCACTGATAAGTCACGATTACGTGTTTTGTTACCTCACCACACAAAGCATCAGAAAGTGATCCAACATGCTGACTATTGTGCAATTTGCCCAGTTCCATAGAAACTGAGGAAGTTAAACCAGGCAATAAATGCCCGCAATGTCAGATTCCGGCCAATTGAGGTTTGACTAGTGAGTTGGCTTAAGTACCATTCGTGCCACTAGTACCGGTGGTATTGATGGCATTTGGCTGAAAGCCAATGGATTATTGGTGCCACTTTGGAATCCTTCAGGAAAGACTGGCTCTTCCATATCATCAAGAACAAACCCATACTTGAAACAGGTAGTGAAAAGCAGATTGATGGGGCGATGGAAGTAGTACTGTGGCTCAGGTTGCCTCGGTATACCAACGCCTTTGTAACAGAAAGGTTCTGCATAATCGGTGATGGCTATACCTGACCTGACTGTGATTTCACTATCTTGTTCGTACTGCTCGGCTATATGGCGGGCTGTCCCGGAGTTAAACACAGGATGAGTGATGGAGAAGACGAAGCGCCCCCGAGGCTTGAGCAGCGTGGGCAATGAAGAAATGAGGGGTGTGATCGAGGGCATATCCATCAGTGCCATAGTACAAACTGCAGCATCGAACCATCCCTTCCCCAGTGATAAGATTGCCGTCGGGTCGGTAGCATCAAGCTTGAGATATCGTATGCGATCGTTGTTCTCTATACTGCGCTCTCGCGCCCGATTGAGGAATCTCTCAGCCTGGTCTACTGCAGTCACAACTGCTCCCACACTGGCCATACGCCGCGCGAAGCGTCCGGCCCCACAAGCAATGTCGAGCACTTGCTCTCCGGCTTTCAATGCGAGCATGCGCTCGGTGGCAGGTTCAATAAGATAGTCTTGAAACTCGTTACCATCACCAATCTTATCATCCCACCATTCAGCCAGACGGTCCCAAGCTTCGACAGCTTTATCATTGTATTCTGGGAAATCGGGAGAGCGCTGCATACTGGCCACCAATATAATTCTAACATCTCTCAGGACTGTCCAAAAAGAGAAGGCTATCAACTCTGAGATCATTGAGAGTATTTGATGTAGATAACAAGATCACAGCCAGTTTTGGATATGGTCTCTCATACGTAACAGAACTGTATCTTGTGTGAATTCATACTTCTCTAAGATGTTGCCCAACAACACTCAGGATTGTTCAACCTGGCCCATCCATCCAAAACTCATCTTGTGACATATATTTCTAGTGCGAAGAAGATACTGTCGCGCTGATTCATGAAATAACCTTACTGAACCGTGACCGTCATATTATAGGTCCCTTCTAACTTCAAGCCACCTTCCCACGGTTGGCTGTATTCCATC
>JBATUN010000028.1:0-46048 GCA_049671165.1 Dehalococcoidia bacterium
TGTACAATCCCGACATAGGTAACACTTTTATCCGGACACATAGGTTACACTTTTAGCATGAGGCAATCCTGAATGTTCTTTCATCCAGAATGCCCACCGGATAGAAGCGAAAGTAAATTTTCCATATTCCATCGTCTATCTCTTTTAGTCCCACCTGCTCTCCAGCCAGAGCCCCACTGAGATAAAGTTCCTTCCCCTGCCATTTGAAATCCCCATTCTTTTTTACCTGCCTGACCTTGAAAGTTTGCGGGTATTCGACTTCTGACAGCTTAGCTGGATACTCCCGGGCAGAGATCCGGTACATCGAGGCTGGTGCTTTCTGACCTAAGGCTTCATGCGGCCGGTCATTGTTGTAGGCCACTCTAAAGCGGTCAAAAGCACGCTGTTGTTCACTCAGGCTCTTACGCGGCGGACTTATGGCTTCTGCTTTTAAGGTGCGGTGCATTCTTTCATGCCGACCGTTCTGCTCAGGATGCCCCTTCTCAATACGCTCCGGCCGAATACCGAGTTTGACAAACCACACCGCTAGACTCGAAAGACCGCCCAAACCAACGGATGCAAAAGGCACACCGTTGTCTGTGCGAATAGCGCTCGGTAAGCCATACCGGCGGAAGGCAAGTTCAAAACATGACCTGGTTAGGAGATATGCCGGATGTGCCAGGCCCCAGCAGCCAAGAAAATATCGGCTATAGCTATCAGTCAAGGTGAGCGGATAGCACCAAAACCCACTCCCTAACCGGAATTGGCCTTTGAAATCGGCACACCAGACCTCATTAGGCTGGTTGGATTTCAAGAAGGGCTCGCTATAAGGGGGAATATGATGGCGCTTACGGCGGCCATGAACAAGCCCATGACGCTTCAGGATTTCACTGGTCGTACTGGCCGCTGGCCATCTTTTCTCAGGCTGATGATGCTTTAACCAGGCCAGCAATTTGCGAGAGCCCCAGTGCTCATGCTGGATCTTTGAGGCTAGTATCTCTGCAACCAGCTCCGCAGGAGTAGCCCTGGGCATCGTAAGCGGTCTTCTTGACCATTCCTGAAGCCCTGAGGCCTGGTCAGCCTCGTAGCGCCCAATCCATTTGTATAGGGTTTTACGACTCACCTCATGAATACGGCTTAGTTCGGTGATACTGTATTCTCCTGAAAGCCAGTTGCTTATCATCGTTATCTTCTGGTCCATCACACGGGTCTCCTTCCAAGGCATTGGCACACCTCCTGCCAATACCTTAACTGTTACCCATGTGTCCGGTCTATTTTGTTACCATTGTATCCGGTCTGTACCGATTCACCCTCTCCCTCTCCCATCGAGGGAGAGGGATTTTATACGGCTCCTTAACTCCATAATATGTCTTGAACACCGCACAAAAACTATTGACAATTTCCTAGGTAGCGGTATAACATTAGGATAGCCTCTGTAAGAAATAGTACTTTTAGTACCAGTATCAAAGTGGGTGGTCAAGTGTGTGCGTCAGAGAGTTGCGGTAGTTCCCACAATGCTCAGCCCAGCACATATGGAAATGTGAACTGGGCTCTTCTTCCCTCCCACAGTAAATTCAATCCTCCCTTTCGAAACCCAGGGCTGTTTAAAAAACGTAGTTGCCCAATTTATTGGGCTCGTAAACAATAACAAATGACAAAGCTCAAATGTCAAATCAAGCTCAAAGCCCAAAGGACAAAAATTGGATTTCAATGACAAAGGAATAGTTTTGGTGTTTAAGCATTTGGACTTTATTTGTTATTTGGACTTTGACATTTGGAATTTATTCAGGGCAACTACACAAGTCTGGAGGTGAAAAATGAAGATAATACTTAGTTGGAGGAGACACCATTACGTGGCAAGAGCTAGCATCTTTTTGATTACGGTAGCCTTAATTGCCGGGATGGTAGGCTGTGGTGGCGGTGGTGATGGTGATGGTGGTGAATATTATGCCCTCACTATCGCCAGTACCGCTGGAGGTTCGGTAACCACCCCTGGCGACGGGCCTTTTACCTATGACGAGGGAACGGTAGTCAACCTGGTGGCGACTCCAAATGCTTGCTGCCACTTTGTCAACTGGACTGGCGATGTGAGCACCATTGCCAATGTGGGGGCTGCCACAACCACCATCATCATGAACGGAGACTACGACATCACCGCCAACTTTGAAGGAGAGGCAGTGACTTTCGCCGACCCCAACCTTGAGGCAGCGGTTAGAGAGGCCATCGCCATGCCCGGAGGACCCATCTACCCGTCAGACCTTGACGGACTGACCCTCCTTGATGCTATGGCAAAGAATATCATCGACCTCGCCGGGCTGGAATGTGCAACCAGCCTGATAACGCTCTTGCTTGCTGATAACCAGATAAGCGATATCTCGCCTCTGGCCAACCTCACCAGCCTGACAGAGCTCACCTTTGCTGATAACCAGATAAGCGATATCTCGCCTCTGGCCAGCCTCACCAACCTGACAGTGCTCGAGCTCAACAGTAACCAGATAAGCGATATCTCGCCTCTGGCCAGCCTCACCAACCTGACAGAGTGGCTCGGCCTCGGCAATAACCAGATAAGCGATATCTCGCCCCTGGCTAACCTCACCAGCCTGACAGGGCTCGCGCTCAGCATTAACCAGATAAGCGATATCTCGCCTCTGGCTAACCTCACCAACCTGACAGAGTTCCTCACCCTTAATGGAAACCAGATAAGCGATATCTCGCCTCTGGCCAGCCTCACCAACCTGACAGAGCTTGGCCTTGAGTGGAACCAGATAAGCGATATCTCGTCTCTGGCTAACCTCACCAACCTGACACAAGTCTGGCTTAGGGCTAACCAGATAAGCGACATAGAGCCCCTGGTCAACAACCCGGGGCTTTCGGAAGGAGATACGGTGTATCTGACTGCCAATCCCTTGAGCCACACCTCCATCAATACTTACATCCCTCAGCTGGAAGCAAGGGGCGTGATTGTTTCTTACATACCGCCACCACCGTCGTGATTCATCGCCACCCCAGCCTACACCGAGGGAGGTATCATTCTGAGCCCTCCGTCCCTCGTCATTGCGAGCGAAGCGTGGCATTCTCATTGCCCCCACCGAGATTGCTTCGGCTGACTTCGTCAGCCTCGCAAAGACAGAAGGAGGTGTCATTGCACGCACCGACAAGTCGGGGCGTGGCAATCCCCCCTCACCTTTCCTCACCCTAACCCTCTCCATCAAGTGGAGAGGGAACTCCCATCGAGGGAGACTTTTATACGAGATTATGCGGTTAACTATAGTATAATTGCTGGATATCGAGGCCAGAAATTGAATTACAGCCAAGCAGAAGATTATCTCAATAGTTTTGTTAATTATGAGCAGATTCCGGGTGTCTCTTATGCCCAGCCTGGTTATAGCTTAAGACACGTAGAAGAGCTATTTAAGCGTATGGGCGATCCTCAGTTGGCCGCCAGGACGATTCATATCGCAGGCACTAAGGGGAAAGGAAGTGTGGCGGCTATGATTGCCCAGGTCTTGAGTAGCTCAGGCTATAAAACAGGGCTATATACCTCCCCCCACTTCCATACTCTAAGGGAGCGTATTACCATAGATGGTAATTTGATTTCTGAAGTTGAGTTTGCGGCAGCCATGACTGAGGTCAAGCCCTTTGTCGAGTCCATGAAGCAAGACACTAGCTTCAGGCAGCTAACTTACTTTGAGGCGTTGACTGCGCTGGCATTTGCGTATTTCCAGAAAAAGCATGTGGGTTTTCAAGTACTGGAAGTTGGTCTAGGAGGCAGGCTTGATGCCACTAATGTCGTGGCTAAGCCTGCGGTCTGTGTCATTACCCCCATCAGCCTGGACCATATTCAGATTTTGGGCAATACCCTGGAGGAAATAGCCCGCGAGAAGGCAGGCATTATCAAGTCCGGCTGCTGGATGGTGCTTTCCCCCCAACCACAGGAGGCAGCTTCCGTAATCAGCGATATTTGCCGGGAGAAAAAAGCGAAGGTACTTCAGATAGGCAAAGATATCATCTGGCATAAGAGAGGCGGTGACCTGCATCATCAATCGCTAGTAATCGAGAGCAAAACAGGCAGATATCAGGTCAGTATTCCCCTTCTGGGTGATTTCCAGCTTGAAAATGCTGCTGCTGCCGTAGGTGCCTTGGAGATCCTGGGCTCTCAAGGCTTTGCCATTGCAGCCGGGAATATTGCTCAAGGGTTGACTCAGGTTAAGTGGCCGGGGCGATTCCAGATTGTGCAGCAACGACCTACCGTTGTGATTGATGGCGCCCACAATGTAGCGTCAATGAAAAGGCTAGTCAATAACATCAAAGCGTACTTTCCTCAACAGCGGATTTTTCTTGTTTTCGGGACATCCTGTGACAAAGACATAACGGGAATAGTGAATGAACTGGTTTCCCTGTCTCCTCAAGTTATAGTTACTAGGACAGCACATTCCCGTGCTGCCCCCCTTTCAACCCTGGCTGCCGAGTTCACCAAACGACACGTTGAGCCTGAAACCAGAAAGACTGTAAGCGAAGCTATATCGCGAGCTTTATCTCTGGCAGAGAGGACAGATATTATCTGCGTTACCGGCTCTCTGTTTGTCGTGGCGGAAGCGTTAGGTTATTTCTCGAGGGGCTGAGTTTCCATAGGAGAGGCAAGGGCTTCCTTGGGTAACATGTTGCCTAGAATTTGCTGGAGCGCCATGATATGGCTACATATCTCCCATTGGGAAAAGAAAAGACAGGTACAATGCCATTTCCCATCGGAATAGCTTAGCTTATGATTATCGTTCTCTCCATGGAAAACAGCGGTTAAACCTGAGAAGGTGACACGACCTGGTTCTTGAGCATACCTTTTGGCTTTTTCAATCTTCCCGATAAGGCTGGACCGCATCTTAATCTCTTGCATTAAGTATACAACAGGGCACAGGAAAAGTCCAGCCTCCGTAACCAGATGCAATTATGCTATCATAGTAGGTGTTTCAGGAACGATGCAATGGTCTTCCAGTCACAACTCAAAATTCTTATCAGCCGTGACCAGATAGCCGAAGCTGTGACGAGGCTAGCTCTTGAAATCAACACGGATTATCAAGGTAAGCACCCCTTACTCATCAGCGTCCTCAAAGGGTCTTTTGTGTTTACGGCCGATCTTATGCGCCAGCTCGATCTGCCTTTGGAGCTTGATTTTGTCAGACTCGCCAGCTACGGCGCTGCCAGGGAGAGTTCAGGCGAAGTGAGAGTAGTTCAGGGGGTCAAGATGCCTGTAAAAGGCAGAGACATCCTGGTGATTGAGGATATCGTGGATACTGGAATCACTGTCTCTTTTTTACTCGATTACTTGAAGAAGAAGAGGCCCGTTTCACTGAAGCTCTGTGTTTTGACAGACAAGCCATCCCGGCGCAAGGTTCCGGTACCGATTCATTATTGCGGCTTCACCGTGCCCGATAAATTCATCGTGGGATATGGACTGGACTTTGATGAGCAGTTCCGCAATCTGCCGCACATATATACCCTGGAGGACTGACAGATGAATCTAAGGGAGCTTATTTCCGTGGCCAGAGGGGAAACACCCGCTGACCTGCTCGTGAAAGACGCCCGGATAGTAAATACCTTTGTTGGGGAAATAGAGCAAGGCGATGTGGCTATCTATGGCGATAGGATTGCCGGTATAGGAGATTATGATAAGGCCAAGGAAATTATCGATTTACAGGACGGGTTTTTAGCTCCCGGGCTGATTAACGGGCATACGCACATAGAAAGCTCTATGCTTCACCCGGCAAGGTATGCTCAAGCTGTCGTCCCTAGAGGCACTCTGGCTGTAGTCACTGACTTACACGAAATCGCCAACGTCTGTGGATCTAGAGGAATAAAGTTCGTCACGGATTGGGCACAAAAACTCCCACTGGATATGCTATTCATGGCTCCCTCATGCGTGCCAGCGACTCAACTGGAGACATCAGGCGCCCGAATCAGCTCGAGGGAAGTCAAGAGAATTCTAGCTCACCCCAAGATAATCGGCTTAGGAGAGATGATGAACTTTCCCGGCGTGGTCAGCGGGGACGAAGAGGTTTTGAAAAAAATCAGTGCTGCAGAAGGGAGGGTCATTGATGGGCATGCGCCGGGACTCGCTGGCAAAGAGCTAAACGCCTACCTGTCCGCGGGCATTCTTTCCGACCACGAATCCACTACTCTGGACGAGGGAAGAGAGAAGCTGCGCCGGGGCATGTACCTGATGATTCGCGAAGGCTCCTCAGAGAAGAACCTGGACGCTCTTCTGCCTCTGGTTACCGATAATACTTACAAACGATGCTTCTTCGTGGTAGATGACCGCAGTTGCTCTGATTTACTTCGGGAAGGTGATATTGACGCTGTGGTCCGAAAGGCCATCGGCCGAGGTTTGGACCCAGTCCGGGCAATTCAAATGGCAACGATTAACCCTGCCGAGTATTTCAGGCTTCATGGTAGAGGAGCCATTGCCCCGGGTTATATGGCCAATTTCATAACCATCACTGACCTAACCAAGCTGGAAATAGACACGGTGTTTTACAAAGGGAAGCCGGTGGCCAAGCAAGGCAAGCCCCTGTTTCTTCCACCTCTTGTCACTCTGGAGCTAAAAGATACGGTGCGCCTTAAGTCTCCTACGGTCAAATCACTGAGAATCGCTGCTACGGGTGAGACCCACCCGGTCATCGAAATTGTTCCCGGACAGATAGTCACCAAGAAAGCGGTGGAGAAGGTCAAAGTCGTGGACGAGGCGGTGGCGTCCGATGTAGATAGAGATATTCTAAAGCTGGTGGTGGTGGAAAGACACAAGGCTAGTGGCAACATCGGAGTGGGACTGGTTAAGGGCTTCGGCTTGAAGAAGGGAGCATTGGCCTCATCAGTGGCCCATGACTCTCACAACATAATAGCGGTGGGCGCAGATGACCTCGACATCCTCAAGGCAATCGAGGAAATCAAGACCTTACAGGGGGGCCTGGTTGTTTGCGCCAACCTGGAAGTCCTCGCCTCTTTGCCCTTACCCATCGCCGGTCTGCTTTCCCCCGAGCCGCTGGATGTAGTCGTATCCCAGCATGAGAAGGTAGAAAGGGCTGCTGCCAGCCTGGGCAACCTGCCCCCGGCCCCTTTTGCAGTCCTCTCCTTCCTGGCCCTGCCCGTGATTCCCGAGCTCAGGCTGACCGACTTAGGTCTGGTGGATGTCGCAGAGTTCAAGTTGATCAAGTAGAATAAAACTGGCAACTTGAGTCCTCTGACCAGATGCTCATCTGATGCATCTCGCACTGCCATCACTTCGTAAGCACGATGGATCATCAGACCAGATGCTTGCTGCGACATCGTCATCTAGCGTATACTGAGCTCTCTCGTGATTCCACAGCTTACGCGCCGACCATCTGGAATGTTCGGCTTCTCAATTGTATGGCTTGGGCAGTTGGTCTCAATGACCGGGTCCGGGATGACGCGGTTCGCACTCACCATCTGGGTCTGGCAGGAGACTGGAGAGGCGACAGCTCTGGCCGTGGTCGCCATATTCTCTTTTGCCCCTGCCATCTTCTTTAGTCCAATCGCCGGTGTGATAGTTGACCGGGTCAGTCGAAAGCGCGTTATGATTGCCAGTGACCTTGCAGCCGGTCTCTCAACCGTGGCGCTCCTGGTCCTTTATTCAACTGGCCACCTGCTGATATGGCATCTGTGGGCAGCCGGGTTCTTTGCTAGCGCTTTCGAGTCATTCCAATTTCCGGCATACTCCGCGGCCATCACAACGATGATCGAAAAAAAACACTACACGCGCGCCAACGCGATGCTGGGGATGGTACATTCAGCCTCCATGATCATTGCCCCAGCCTCGGCGGGCTTCTTGTTGCCGTTCCTCGGAATCAACGGCATCATGATCATCGACATCGCCACTTTTATATTTGCCATCGGTATGCTCTTGTTGGTAGTCATTCCAAATCCCGCAGAAACCGCGGTTGGCCGCGCCAGCCGGGGGACTCTATTACAGGAATCGGTTTTCGGTTTTCGCTACATCTTCTCCAACCGGAGCCTGCGCGGTTTGCTGCTCATCTTCTGCGCTATCAATCTGACCTTCACATTGGCCATGGTTTTGTTAGCCCCCATGATCCTCTCCCGAACAGTAGACAATGAAGTGATATATGCAACAACCATGACGATGTTCGGTGTCGGCGCGGTCGTGGGCGCCGTGATTATTACCGCTTGGGGAGGTTTCAAAAAGCGGATTCACGGCGTCCTCCTCGGCATAACCTTCTCCAGCCTCTTCGGTATGGTCGTCGTTGGATTAGGGCAGAGCATCCAGGTATGGGCAGTCGGGGCATTTCTGGTGGCGTTCTTCATGCCTCTCATAAACGGATCGAGCCAGGCCATCTGGCAAGCCAAGGTCACCCCTGACATCCAGGGGAAGGTGTTCGCCACCCGACGCCTCATAGCGCAGATCAGTGCACCGGCTGCAATGATCCTGGGCGGCCGCCTGGCAGACGTTGTCTTTGAACCTGCCATGGCCTCCGGCGGTGCGTTCGCTCAGTTCTTTCAGCCACTTGTGGGCTCCGGCCCCGGTGCTGGCATGGGGTTGTTGTTCGTGTTCGCAGGCATCTTCGGGGCAGCTGCCGCTTTGAGCGGATACCTTATCCCAGCAGTCCGCCAGATAGAAACTCGCCTTCCCGACTACGATGCACCCGCAAAACCGACCGCCTAGCTTAGATGCTTCGGACACTGAAGTCCCAGACACCTTTGAGGGAATTGACGGACTTAACTGACTGCCAGACGGGGCTGGTTGTTTGCGCCTATTTCGAGATCCTCGCTTCCCTGCCTCTACCTATAACTGGCCTGCTCTCAGTCCTTCAACAGACTGAAACCACACTCCTGGAGGGCGTCCAACAATTCGTTCGGCGATTCCGCCCATTGTCCCCACTTTCTCGAAATATGCTCAGTCCAGCTGTAGTCATCGAAAGTATAGCGATCCTCTCTTCCATCCTCGAGTCCTATCTTCACACCGTTTCTCTTGTAGTATTCCTGCCGCAAATATCCGTCGTCCATTACCTTCATGGCCTCTCTTACATCTTCATCACTCAGTTCAGGATACCTGTTCTCGAATAGAGTGAAGGCCAGCGGATATCTGGGGCGAGGCGGGAACTCTTCATCCGGATGACCCATAACAAGCTCGACCATAGGCAGAACCCGCTTTGGCAGTCCGAATCTCTCCCCCAATGTCCTTATCCTTGCCGCACTTGAGCTGACTGCCCCCAGGAAGCATGACCCGATGCCCAGGCTCTCTGCCGCTATGACCATATTCTCTGCCATGTACGCAGCATCCTGCATTCCCAACAAGAGTAGAGTCAGATCATTCGTGACGATACTCCAGCCGCGCAGCTTCATGAATCGTTCCAGCTTGTATGTATCAATACACACAACAAACCATATGGGGGCATCATATGCTATCGGCCCCTCCGTGCTATACAGAACACTGTATAGCTGTGAAGCAAATGGCGCTTGCTGCCCCGCCCGTACAATAGTCTCAAGTTCATCTCTGGTAAGTTTCCGATTGGTGAATTTCCTTACGGATTTCCTGTTCATTAGAGCTTCGATTGTCGGATTCGTTATCATGTTTCCCTCCTGCGATATATTGCGCCAACGGCTGATGGCTATGGGCCATCACTTGTACATATCTGGTTGTCCGGTGGTAGAAGTGTCCCCACCAATCCTGTTGCATACTCGTTGGCAGCCGCTGGCTAAGTGAAAGCTTGCCGGTCAGCAACCTCCTTTGCTACTCATCGGAACAGCTCCATAGTCGCCAACAGGGCGCGCCTGATGTCATCCTGGTCACAGTGGACAAAGGCGGGACGCAATCCTTCCAGCACGCGGGGATCTGCCCAGTGTTCCATGAAACGCCCGTCATGCCAGGTACCGCAAGCAATCTTATCCAGATCCACATTCTTGGCCCGCCAGTAATTAAGCTCCTCCTTAGTACTGAGATGAATGCTGCAGCGCATGCCGTCTATGCCGCATACAGCGAATCTGGTTGTATCACCCATTTTTCTCCTTCTTTCGGTATTGCACCGGATTACCCTCTGCGCTGATCCTGCAGCATACAATGTATAACCACGCTGTACCAATTCTGTCTCCTCAAGGAATCTTCACTCAGTTCATCCACGCACGAGTGCCGCCTTGCTCCAGCCTTAGCAGCCATTTCTTGAGAGACAATCCACCACGATATCCAACGAGCTCTCCATCGCTCCCGATTACCCGATGACAGGGAACGATTATACTGATGGGGTTTGCCCTGTTAGCGTTACCGACCGCTCGAACAGCCCTTGGACTACCGATATCCTCTGCTAGTTGCCCATATGTGGACGTGGCTCCATAAGGAACTCTCATCAATGCCTCCCAGACTCTTCTCTGAAAATCGGTCCCCACCATTAACAGAGGAATATCAAACTCTTTTCTAGTTCCATTGAGGTACTCATCAACTTGTATTCTCGTTTTCTCCAAGACTTCATCATTTTGCTCGACGAGCTTGGCATACAGTTTCTTCCTGATCCGGTCATCAGGTGCTCTCCTCGTCTCCTTGTCTCCGAACCCGAGCAGACAGAGCCTGTCGCCGAAAGAACCGAGTAGCAGTTCGCCGATCTCAGTCTGGTGACGCTGAATATTGATCCTGTTCATTTACTCATCCTAGCCACGCGCCCGATAACGCAATAGCCCTGCCGCGAGACCGCCTTAATCAAATATTGTGCGGTTGAACCCCAATCCTCTGCAAATCGAAGTCAGCCGCCGAAACGCTGCAGTGCCTGATATATAGCACGGGTCCCGAATTCCACTGCCTCGACGGGGACGCGCTCATCAACGCCGTGCACCGTCTCCATGAAATTGAACTCCTCCGGTAAGGACATCGGTAGAAAGCCGTACGTCTGGATGCCCAGTCGGGAGAAGAAGCGCCCATCGGTTACGCCGCTGAGCAGCAGCGGACAGGGCACAGCCTCCCCATCTGCTTCCCTGAGGATGTCTGCCAGAGTGTCAAATAGTCCCATATCCACGCTGGACGGGCCGGGTTCAAATCGCACCACCTCAAGCTGACCTTCATCCCCACCTAGAGTGCGCAATTCCCTGACCAGATCATCCGGCTCGAAGCCCGGCAGCAGACGGCCGTCTAGGTCGACGGTCACCTCGCCCGGTATCACATTGAAGTTGCTGCTACCGCCCAGCATGGTTGGGCTGACAGTATTTCGGAGAAGCGGTGCAAACAGGCGCCGTCGCTGCCCCAACAGCCCGAGTACGGAGCCACTCAATACTGGGTTAAGTAGCTGTCTTATCACCAGACCGCTAAGCCCTCCCAGTGCACAGGCCATGCTTTGAAACATGAGTCGGGCCGGGGGCGTTACATGGATGGGCAGGCTATGACTATCCAACCTGCGGAGAAAATGGGCTAGCTTCGCCATCGCGCCCCTCCGCACCGGCATCGAGCCGTGACCTCCAGGCCCACGAAAGCGGATCCGAAGCCAGCAGATCTGCTTTTCTGCTACCTGGATGGGATAGAAACGGCGCTTGCCAATCGAAAGCGAGAATCCACCAAATTCCCCCAGCGCGTAGCGAATGCCAGAGAACAGCTCGGGATGTGATTTCACCAGGAAGCCGGCACCGCAATCTCCGAACATCTCCTCGTCGGGAACGATGGCCAGGACCACGTCACCGGGCGGCTGCACCCGCTCGGCTTTGGCCCGCAGCACGGCGCTAACCATCATCGCCACTCCACCCTTCATATCCACCGCACCGCGACCCCAAACGTAGCCTTCGGCCAGCACACCCGAAAAGGGAGGCTGCTGCCAGCGCTGGCCATTAGCCGGCACCACGTCCACATGTCCGTAAAGGAGGAGGGGCGGGGCATTTCCCCGACCGGGCAGCCGCGCTATCAGGTTGGGACGCGAACCTGATCTGGCAAGTAGCCTGGTCTCGATCCCGGCCTGTGTCAACAGCTGATCAATGAACGCGACGCATTCCCCCTCGTTGCCCGGTGGGTTGCTGGTATCAAACCTGATCAGCTTCTGCAGGATCTCGACTGGGTTGTACAGGGCGGACAGTGTAGTCATTTCCTCGCTCATGGGCCTTTGCCCTCCCACAGGGGCCGGAAGGGTGTCCCCGAGAAACGCAGACCATACCTATGTCACCGTTTGCTGCACACCCCTATACCCCTTCTAGTCCCACTGTTGCGGTGTTCTACAATCACGCAGTGTATTATGAAGCGCCGCGTAGTGTCAAGCGTTCTCCGATTGAGGTTGTGCTGCAACGGGAGGTATACCTCATTCCCACAGTCCGCCAGGTGGAAACTCATCTTCCCGATTACGACGCATCCGGATCCGCAATGGTTTAACGCCGGGACCACATCCAGTGCCGGTCAAAACACCGTCAAGGCAATTCAGGAAATCAGAACGTTACACGATGGGCTGGTCGTTTGCGCCAATCTTGAAATCCTCGCTTCTACCCTTACCCATCGCCGGCCTGCTTTCCCCTGAACCGCTGGAGGTAGTCATGTCCCAGCATGAAATACTAGAGAAGACCGCCGCGAGTCTGGGCAATTTGCCTCCATCTCCATTTGCCATTCTCTCGTTCCTGGCCTTGCCTGTAATTCCCGAAATTAGACTGACTGACCTCGGGTTGGTGGACGTGGTAGAGTTTAAGTTGCTAAAGTAGAATTAACCTGACTATCTCCTCAGCCCGGTTTTCTGAATTCCAGACAATACCCGTGATACTGACCATGCATTTTCCAAATACCGTCTACAAGGATCTCTTTCATTGCTTCTGGAACCAGATGAACAGGAACGAAGGTGTCCACTTTATTATCCCGAGTTGAACGCGGCAAACGGAGGAAACGAGCCACGGTTCGGGCTACCTGCTCCGATTCATCAGCAATTACTATTTTAGTTCCCGGCCGGGCGACGCGGATCATCTCGTCAATGGCTTTCTTCTTTTCAGAAAAGAAATTAATCCCGCCAATGTGAAAAACACTGTCAAATGAGTCTGATTTGAAAGGCAACTCTTCTGCCCTCCCCAAGAAAAGGTCTACTGGCCATCCTCGATTTGTGACCAACCTGCGACAATTAGTCAGCTGCGCCGCTGAGATGTCCAGGCCATATATGTCACCCACTTCTGGAGACTCAAATAGGTAAGGAAGATTACCACCAGACCCTATCGAAACCTCCAGAACTCGTCCATTATTTAGTTCCAATCTGCGCAAAATCTGTGTGCGTGCCTTGCGTTCTCCACCCATAGGCAAAAAAGATAACCTATCAAAAATTGTTTCGAAGCGTGACCATCTATTATAGAATCGAGCGAAACGCTGGTTAAGACCCTCCAGTTCCTGTAAATCGATAAAGTGCACAATGCCGTTTTTAATGATATAGCTTCTTTCACAGTGCGAGCAAAATAACTCTCCCTCACTCTCACCAGTATTACCTGATTCATCGCGAAGTGTAAGTTCAGTTTGACAACTAGGACAACATAGCAACTCTAATGTTGAGCGCTTCATTGCTATTCCTCTCAAGCTATTATGTTTCGGTCTAACGTGCTGGTCAGCGGCGGCTGTAAGCTGTCCGCTGGAATGAATTGTTATGTCAGTTCTTTCAAGATGTGCCGGGCAAGATATTCATCTATTTCGTTATGCCTCGGAACGGGCTGCTTTTTACCTGTGGCAGGATTTTTGTATAGGTCATGACGCGGCCCATGTCTCACAAGAACACACCCTGCGTCAGATAGCCTCTTGATGAGGTCTTTCCTCCTCATACTGATAACTTAAGCTCTTTAACCAGATGTTCATCTGGTACGTCTTCCATCGTCATCAGTGCATAGGCATCTTTCATATTTTCTTCAAGTTCTTCTAATGTTTTCCCCTGCGTCATTATCTCAGGGTGTTCAAGTAACTTCCCTACCCAGAATTTCTCACCTCTCCAGTAAATCATGTTCAATTTAGTTTCCATTTTCTGCCTTACAAAATCCCTTTTAGTATCTTAGCATAGTTTACAATTCTTGTGACATAACATCTGTTTATACCTATTTTCTATACTTATTCTATAGGCATGTACTGTATGACGAGGTAGTATGAAATGTCAAGAGTTTCCCTATTTAGACTGTGTTGAAATGCGAGGGAGTGATTCGGTGTAGTATTTATAACGGCAAAGCTCAGCGGCACGGCCCTGTCCCGTCCGGTGAAGCACATTCTTGGCAAGTTTTCTTCATGCCGTATGACATGAAGGTAACACGAAAAGGCAAATGCGGAAATTCCTTGCTCTCTCCCTCAACGAATCCCAGTCTCTTGTACCAGTCCTTCAGCTCAGTATGCTCGGCAATGATTCCTATACCCACGTAATTGACTCCGAGATGTTTTGCTTCTGACAACACATGATCAACCAAGGCTTTCCCAAATCCACGTCCCCTGTGATTTGGAAGCACTGCCAGGCGCTCAAGATAACATACCTCTGTATTTGCCCGTTCCAGAGCGATGCACCCGACAATGTGGTTCATATTTTCGATGGCAAGATAGGTAACGCC
Source organism: Dehalococcoidia bacterium (assembly GCA_049671165.1). Classification (GTDB taxonomy): domain Bacteria; phylum Chloroflexota; class Dehalococcoidia; order GIF9; family AB-539-J10; genus RBG-13-51-36. The sequence goes on from JBATUN010000028.1 coordinate 14,512, forward strand.
ACATTCCATATCTTTTCGAATCCAATCCGCCGTGCAGTTTGACGGATGGCAAGAGGCATTCTCTTGAGTCAAGCCAAAGCGCCCTGCAACATCTTGGAATGACCTTCGGACGGTCTCCGCTAGAACCTGGGCATCTTCCTCCCTACAAATACGTATCTTTGCACTCATCACCATTTATTCCTGATTGCGACCGACGTGAAGATCAGCGCCGGCTAAAAGTTGTCCACTGGATTGGCTGGTCATACAATCGTTGATCCTATACCCATTCAACCTTCTCAATTGTGATCTCACTCTGAACGTCACCAGTATTGGACACACCCTCTGATTCAATAAGGATGGCTTTGTATCCATTTTCGGAAGAAGGCTTATGCTCGACTCCTTTCGGGATAACAATCATCTCCCCAGCGCGTACTTCCACCTTGCGATCGCGGAAGTTCATAACAAGTGTGCCCTCCATGACGATGAACGTTTCGTCTGTTTCAGCATGGCTGTGCCAAACGAAGTCACCTTTGAACTTTACGATTTTAAGGTCGTAGTTGTTCATCTTAGCGACCAAACGCACTGAGTAGTCACCGGCTGGCAACTTTCCGAACTTGTCCGAAAGGTTGATTTTCTCTATGGTCATTCTTCACCCTCCTTGCATAACGGGCGGCAGTTCAGCTACTTTGCCACACTATCGTTTACAACCATTTTACCCTGGAGAATTTCGTGAGACACCATACTGGATTCCAAACACCACGTCGCTTCCTCATGTAGAGCGAGAGACGTGTGCTGTGGTCCTTTATTTGCACATGATGAGGAGAGCAATCTCACTTCTGTCTTGTGGCCCACAGTGTCGAAGCCTCGAAAGCTTCCCCTTTGAGTTTGGCCTCTATGACCTTCTTCAACTCTCCTATGGGCACCCGAATTTGCGCCAGGCTGTCTCTTTCCCGAATAGTAACCTGCTTATCTTCTAAGGACTCAAAATCTATGGTAACACAGAACGGGGTGCCGATTTCGTCCTGGCGTCTGTACCTGCGCCCTATGCTTTGAGAATCATCGTAATCGGTGACGAAGCTCGGGCATAATTGTTTGAAGACTTCTTTAGCCAGAGGGGTTAATTTCTCATTCCTGCTTAAGGACAAAACAGCTACGGTGATAGGAGCCAGTGAATGGTGCAGATGCAGGACTGTTCTCTTTTCTCCTTCGACTTCCTCTTCATCATACGCCTCAACAAGGAAAGCCAGGACAGAGCGGTCGACGCCAGCCGAAGGCTCAATAACACAGGGGACATACTTTTCGCCAGCCTCAGCATCATAGTAGCTGAGCTCTTTGCCGCTACATTTGGCATGCTGAGTCAAATCGAAATCGCCCCTATTAGCGATACCCTCCAGTTCTGACCAGCCCATAGGGAAGAGATACTCTATGTCATAGCAGTCCCTGGCATAGTGAGCTAGCTCGTCTTTGCCGTGCTGGCGCAGGCGAAGATTTTCCTTCCTGATACCTAGTTTGACATACCAGTCGAATCTCTCCTTGACCCAGTAATCAAGCCACTTCTCATCAGTTCCGGGCTTGACGAAATACTCCAGCTCCATATGCTCAAACTCTCTCGTCCTGAAGATGAAGTTGCCGGGGGTTATTTCATTGCGGAAAGACTTGCCTATCTGGGCAATCCCCAGAGGCAACTTCTTCCTGGAAGTGGTGACAACATTTTCAAAGTTAACAAATATGCCCTGGGCAGTCTCGGGGCGGAGATAGACAATGCTTGCACTTTCCTCTACAGGACCCGTAAAGGTCTTAAACATCAGATTGAACATCCGAGGCTCGGTTAGCTCACCGCCGCATTTGGGACACTTTTTGCCCTCCACTGCATCAGCGCGCCACCTGAGGTGGCAGGACTTGCACTCTACCAAGGGGTCTGTGAAGCTATCAATGTGACCGCTAGCAGCCCAAACTGCCGGGTGCATCATGATTGATGTATCCAACCCTACCACATCATCCCGCTCATGGACTATCGCCTCCCACCAGGCGTCTTTAACATTGCGCTTAAGCTCTGCTCCCATAGGGCCGTAATCCCAGCAGCTAGCTAATCCGCCATATATGTCGCTGCTCGGGAAAACGAGCCCCCTCCGCTTACATAGAGAGACGATTTTCTCCATATCTACCTTGGTAGGCATCTTCAGGTCTCCTTTAAGTTCGTTAGCTTACCAGCTTTATTCACAGGCGTCAAAGGGGCGTCCTCGTTCAGTACCTGAGTGGTATTTCTTTTCTGTCGTTGCGAGGCTGGCGAAGCCAGCCGAAGCAATCTCGGTGGGGCTAATAGATTGCCGCGCTTCGCTCGCAATGACACAGGAGTCTACTGTCAACATTGTAAACATGTAGAGTCACCAGTCTATTGGAACTGGGTCAGGGGCATAGCAGCGGGCTGACGGCTCAGCGCGGCAAAGGAAAAGGATTCCGGAAGAGAGCGAGCTGCTGAACAATCTCCTATTTAGTTTTTGCCTTGGCAGTTTTGCGAACTGCGAAGCTCAGGTTATCCTCCTTTAAGCTAATAGCTACGGTATCTCCTTCCTTAAACTCGCCCTGCAGTATCTTTGTCGATATAGGGTTTTCCACATACCTTTGAATAGCCCGGCGTAAGGGGCGAGCACCGTATACAGGGTCATAGCCTTTCTGAACTAACCAGGCTTTGGCTTCCTCATTCACTTCAAGCTTAATCTTACGCTCAGCAAGCCTTCTCTCTACCTCACGGATGAGCAGGTCAACGATGCTCTTCAAGTGCTCCTCAGTCAGAGGATGGAATATAATGACGTCATCTATCCTGTTGAGTAGCTCGGGGCGGAAGGTTCGTTTCAAGGCGCTTTCTATAGCGGTCCTCATTCTTTGTTCGCCGCCTTCATCTTTTTTACTGGGAAAACCAATTCCCCCACGCTGGAATTCCTCGGTGCCTAAGTTACTGGTCATGATTACCACTGTGTTTTTGAAGTCCACAGTCCGGCCATGCCCATCAGTAAGCCTGCCGTCTTCCAGCATCTGCAATAGTATGTTGAAGACGTCAGGATGAGCTTTTTCTACCTCGTCGAACAGGATGACCCGATAGGGACGGCGGCGCACTGCCTCGGTCAATTGTCCTCCCTCCTCATAGCCCACATACCCGGGAGGCGACCCGATAAGACGGGATACAGTATGCTTTTCCATATATTCTGACATATCCAGTCTTACCATGGTGTCTTCGTCGTCGAAGAGAAACTCAGCTAAAGCACGAGCCAATTCGGTCTTCCCCACACCGGTAGGGCCAAGAAAGATGAAGCTGCCAATAGGACGTTTAGGGTCCTTGAGCCCAGCTCGACCTCGCTTGATAGCCTCAGAAACGGCAGTCACTGCCTCTTCTTGGTCAACTATCCTCTGGTGAATCCTTTCCTCCATGTGGACTAATTTATCAGTCTCCGTTTCCAGCATCCGCGAAACGGGTATGCCCGTCCACTGAGCAACCAGTCCGGCGATATCCTCTTCATCTACTACACTGTCAATCTTCTTCTCTTTTTGCCACTTTAGTTTGGCTTGGTCGTACTCTTGTTCCACGCGCATCCTTTCCGCTTTCAATTCAGCAGCTTTCTGGTAATCCCCTCGCTGAGAAGCAGCTTCCTCCTCATCAAGCAGGTGTTTTATTCTCCCGTCCAACGTCTTAACTTCATCCGGAGCGCTTTCCATGTCGAGACGCAGCTTGCTGGCTGCTTCGTCGATCAGGTCAATTGCCTTGTCGGGCAAGAATCTATCTGATATATATCTCTGGCTCAGCTTGGCAGCAGCTACCAGAGCAGAATCCTCGATCTTTATTTTGTGATGCGCTTCATATCGGGGACGAAGTCCCCGAAGCATCTCTATGGTGGCTTCTACGCTGGGTTCATCGAGATAAACAGGGCTGAAACGTCTCTCTAGTGCTTTGTCTTTCTCAATACGCTTCCTATACTCATCGAGGGTAGTAGCTCCGATGCATTGAATCTCACCACGAGCCAGTGCGGGCTTCAGCATATTACTGGCGTCGATCGCTCCTTCGGCAGCTCCGGCTCCTACCACGGTGTGAAGCTCATCAATGAACATAATAACTTCGCCGGCCGCCTGCCGGACTTCATCTAGAACTGCCTTCAACCTTTCCTCAAACTCCCCGCGGAATTTGCTTCCAGCCACCAGCGCCCCCATGTCTAAAGCTACCACCTTCTTCCCTTTCAGGGAATCGGGGACATCTTCAGCGGCAATCTTCTGAGCTAATCCCTCAGCAATAGCCGTCTTGCCCACGCCGGCGTCGCCAATAATCACGGGATTGTTCTTGGTGCGGCGGGAAAGTATTTGCGTCACACGTTTGATTTCGTTTTCCCTCCCAATTACAGGGTCGAGTTTGCCCTGACGGGCTAACTCCGTGAGGTCATGCCCGTATTTTTCCAGGGAACGGTATTTGCTTTCCGCTTGACGGTCAGTAACTCGATGTCCGCCACGAATTTTCTGCAAGGCTTGATAAATCTTTTCCTGGTTAACGCCAGATTCAGCTAGAATTGTTGCGGCTTCACCTCTGGTTTCCCCGGCAATAGCAATGAGCAAATGCTCAGTGCTGACAAACTCATCCTTGAGCCTGTCGGCCTCCCTGTTGGCATTTTCGAGAAGAGCGGAAATCCGCGGAGTAGCATAAATTTGCCCCGCCTCGTAAGCTACTTTGGGAAAACTCTCAAGCGTTGCTTCTACTCGCTGCTTTACCGCTTCCATATCCACACCTAGCATCTGTAATATGTCCCTGGTTACCCCCTTTTCCTGCTCCAGCAAAGCCAATAGAATATGCTCCACATCCCACTGATTATGTCGATAGCGGCGAAGTAGCTCTTGTGAGGCTGCTAAAACCTCCTGTGCCTGCTCAGTAAATCTCTCTGGTTTCAACTTTCTACACCTCCTTCCATTCTGCGTCTTCTATTATGTCTTCTATTTCAGCTTCGGCAACTTTTTTAATTTTTCTCTCCATTTCCTCAAGTTCCTGTTGCATCTCTTTCATCCTTTGCATCAACCTCAACGCCACCTCTACTCCAGCCAAATTAACGCCACAATCGCTCATCAGAGCCTTAATATAACGCAAGCGGTCAACTTCTTCCTCCGAATAGAGACGTATGTTGCCACTTGAACGCTCTGGCTGTACCAAGCCCAGCCTTTCATAATACCGCAATGTGTGAGCTTCTATCCCTATCATTCTGGCGGCTACGCTTATTACATATCTTGGTTTGGATTCCCAGTCCATCATCGTGGCACCTCGCTTTATGTGGGTCGCAAAGACCGCAATCTCTCAAATAGTTTTTTTTCCTCCTCGGTCAAATTGGTGGGCAGAACCACTTTTACCTTGGCGAACATATTGCCGTACTTGCTATTGCCTAGCTGGGGCATGCCCTTCCCTGCCATGCGGAAAACCCTGCCGTTCTGAGTCTCCGGTGGAATTTTAAGAGATAGATTGCCATTCAAAGTGGGCAATTTGACCTCGCCACCCAGCATGGCGGTTGCTAAAGGCACTGAGACTTCAGTATGAAGGTCATCACCTTTCCGCTCAAAGAGCTTGTGGGGCAGGGTTTTCACTACCAGATAAAGGTCTCCTTTGCTACCCCCGGCACGATCCGGCGCACCTTCCCCGGCCATACGAATTCTCGAGCCATCTCTAACTCCCTGGGGAATCTTAACCTCCAGGCGCCTCGGAATTACTTTCCCACCGGTGCCTCTGCAAATAGTACAGACCCGATTGCCCACCCTACCCGTGCTGCCACAAGCGGTACAGGGCTCAGTCGTCTGAAACTGTATCACACGCCTGGAGCCCTGGTACGCTTCCTCAAGGCTAATCTCGACGGGTGACTCCACATCCTGGCCGCGCTGCGGTCCACGCCTCATCCTGGAGCCCATGGCGGCGTCACCGAACAAGCTTGAGAGAATATCGCCAAAGCCGCTCACGTCGCCATATTCGAAAGTTGTGCTGCTCTTGCCAGAATCCCAACGCACTCCCCCCTGGCCTCCAGCTTTAGCGAACTGCTCAGCGTATTCCCACTGTTCACCAAATTGGTCATACTTCTTGCGCTTTTCAGGATTAGAGAGGACTTCATGAGCGGCGTTTATCTCCTTAAACCTTGCCTCAGCCGACTTGTCGCCCGGGTTGAGGTCAGGATGATGTTTGCGAGCCAAACGGCGGTAGGCCTGCTTGATTTCCTTTTCCGAAGCATTCCTACTTACGCCTAAAATCTGGTAATAATCCTTGTTCGCCATCTCTCTTCTCTGGTTATTTTGTCTTGATTATAAGTCTGTTTGAACATTTTGTCAAGTATTTGTCAACAACTTTCGAGGAAGCTTGACACAATCCTTCAACTTTCCTATAATATTCCGCGACCTGAGAGTGGGGCTCAGTAAAGAACTAAGAAAAGGAGGTAACACAAATGGCTATAGAAAGATGGCAACCTTTTAGTGAACTCATGAGCCTGAGACAGGCAATGGACAAGCTGTTCGAGGACAGCTTTGTCCGCCCCTCTCGTGCGTTAGCCGCCCTTGGTGAAGTAACTGTACCTGCACTGGATGTTTACCAGACACCCGACGAAGTGGCGGTGAAGGCAACTTTGCCCGGGGTGAAACCTGAGGACCTTAGCATTGACATCACCGGCGACACTTTGACCATCAGGGGAGAGACCAAGGCGGAAGAGGAGGTCAAGAAAGAGGACTACCTGTATCAGGAGAGATGGTATGGCTCTTTTTCCCGCAGTGTAGTCCTTCCTGGCGGGCTTAAGACAGACAAGGCTGAGGCGACGATGGAGGATGGTGTTCTAACTCTGACTATACCCAAAGCTGAGGAGGTAAAGCCCAAACCAATTAAAGTCAAGGCTAAAGAGAAGCCTAAAGAGAAGAAATGACGATTATCATGCCCCACTCTCAGATTTCAATAAATCGACGAACTGTCTTAAAATCCTAGCGGTAGCCCCCCAAATGATATGTCCTTCATACTCATACGCATAAGAATCCTGCTTGAAATTGGCTTCATCCATCAAAAATGACAAGGGAACAGAAAAGGCTCCCTTGACTTCTCTCCCGTTGGTCTTCAAAGAGTGAGGATGGGGTATGAAGGCAACAAAAGGCGAAATAACATAGTCGGTAACGAAGGTCAGCATATCGTCAAGCTCCCCCAAAATTTCAATATCTTTAGTCTTTATACCTATCTCTTCTTCACTCTCCCTGAGGGCGGTTTGGAGTAAGCTGGAATCAGATGGCTCCCGGGTGCCCCCGGGAAAGCATACCTGCCCTTTGTGAAATACTACCTCATCGCTTCTCTCTGTAAACAGGATATGGTATTGCCCCTGGCTATAAAAAAGGGGTATGAGCACTGCCGAAGCCTTAAGGTTTTCGCCAGTGATTCTTTCTTTCTTACGATGACGGAGGATTCTTTCGATCTGCTGTTTCACGATGCCGTGATTATACCACCTCTCAAGACGTGAAATATTTGCCACTTCGCTACGTTAGATTGTCCACCAACCCATGAACGAAAGGAAGGAGATTGTAGAGAGCGGCGCACCCTCTGTCATCTATGCTCCCCCCTCCCTTGTCAAGGGAAGGGGGCAGGTGGACAGGTTGCCGATTATTCTCTATTGCAGAAGTTGTCAGCATAAGCATCCAAGAGCTATACTTAAAGGTTATGGCGATAAAACAAGATTACTACGAAGTGCTGGGAGTGCCTCGAAACGCCAGTGATGACGATATTAAGAGGGCGTTTCGCAAGTTAGCTTTCCAGTACCATCCCGACCGTAATAGAGAGCCAGCAGCCGAGGAGAAATTCAAGGAAATAAATGAGGCCTTCCAGGTACTTTCTGACCCTGAGAAAAGGAACAGGTACGACCGCTATGGCAGAATAGATGTTGAAGGAGGTTTTCCCGATTTTGGTTTTGGTGGACTGGGAGATATTTTTGAATCCTTCTGGGACGGTTTTGGCACTATCTTTGGGCGGACTGCTCAGCGTGCTCCCCAGAAAGGGGATAGCTTGCAGAGTCACCTTACTCTTTCCTTTGAGGAGGCGGTCTTCGGTTGTGAGAAGGAAATCGAAATATCACGCATCGAGTTTTGCCCTTCCTGCCATGGCATTGGTAGCAAACCCGGGACAAATCCCGAGACATGCCCTGATTGCCGCGGCACAGGCCAAGTTAGAAGAGTTCAGCAAAGCATCTTTGGGCGATACACCAGTACGACCACCTGTTCTCGCTGCGGAGGCAGAGGCAGAGTAATTCGCAATCCTTGCTCTCAATGCCAGGGCAGAGGAAGAATAAAGGCGAAACGCAAGATAGGCCTTCCTATTCCGGCCGGTGTGGATGATGGACACCGACTACGCATGGACGGAGAAGGGAGCGCTGGCGCATATGGAGGCCCACCCGGCGACTTTTATGTTGCTTTTTCAGTAAAGCCCCACAGCCTATTCCATAGAGATGGCACTGACATTCTTTATGAGTTGGCCATCAATTTTGCCCAAGCTGCTCTGGGCGATGAGGTAAAAGTGCCATCCTTAGATGGAAAAGTGGACTTGAAAATACCACCGGGAACTCAGAATGGAAAGACTTTTTGCTGTAAAGGCAAGGGAATCCCTTATGTTGATGGCAAGGGAAGAGGAGACTTGCTCGTCAAGGTAGTCATAACAACTCCGCAACACCTGGACAAGAATCAGCGACGTCTTTTTGAGGAATTGGCTAAGGTACTGCCCCGGACTGAGCCCCCTCGACACGTCTAAGTCGCCAACGAAAATCTCGCGATATTCCTGGGAACCCTATCAACTTAGGATAGAACTTGGCAGATGCTGCAAAAATCCCAAGTCCTTTTGGCGTTAGTTTAATGCGGAGAGCAGCGATGGCTCTCTGCTAGTTCCCTGAACCCGCTCAGCGCTCGGCTGGGAGGCAAGCCCCCGAAGAGGACCCCATGAATAAGGTCGATAATAGGTAATCTAAGCCCGTGGTTCTTCGCCAATCGGTGGGCTGCCTCAGTGGTAGCGACCCCCTCGGCGACATGTGTCATAGAGGCAGAGATATCAGATAACGAGCGACCCTCAGCTAGTTCATAGCCAACATAATGATTTCGGCTCAGAGTGCTGGCGCAAGTAGTTATCAGGTCGCCCAAACCGGCCAGACCGTAAAAAGTGCCAGCCCTAGCCCCCAAAGTCACCCCCAGGGAAACAACCTCATTCCACCCCCAGGCAACAAAAGCACCCTTAGCATTATCACCTAAGCCTAATCCGTCTATCATGCCTGCACCCAGCGCTATAATGTTTTTCAAAGCCCCGCCCAATTCAACTCCGATGACATCATCGCTGGCAAATAGAACGAATTCTGGCGATTCCATCAATTTGCGAGCTTTTTCCGCCAAAGCTATCTCATGAGCGGCGATGACCGAAGCAGCCGGGAGACCCCGGGCAATTTCCCCGGCCAGGTTAGGACCGGAGATAACGCAAATTTGCCCTCTTAAGGAAGGAGTAATTTCCTCTGCCAGCACCTGCGACATCCTCTTACCACTACTTACCTCCAACCCTTTGGCGGCGCTCATCAATAGCATCGAATTGGTCAGATAATCTTTCGCTTGGCTGACGTTTTCTCTCAGCTTTTGCGAGGGAACCGCCCAGATTGCCAGGTCAGCCCCGCTTAAGGCTTCCCCAATCTGGCTAGTAGAGGAATAAGTACGTGGTCCTTGATTTAACTCTTCGGCCTCAGCTTCGCTTCGCGTCCATAGTTTTACCGCTGCCCCTCCATCGCTCAACAGAGCACCCAAAGTATTACCCCAAGAGGTATTGCCTATGATAGTGACTTTTAGGCATTGCCCACCGCGCTCTCTCACCATAATCGGCGTTCCGTGCCTTGTCTCAGGCGTTTTATGTTGTCCTGATGCTGGTAGGCGAGCAATACGGCAACTGCTAAACCATAAGCCAGGTAGATGGGAGGGAAGCTGTACAAGATGGTCAAGGGTATCATTAAGCAACAAGCAGCTAAGGCTCCAAGGAGAGAACCAAGGGACATGTGCCGGCTGCGCAACGCTGCTATAGCCAGAACTTCGGCACCGAATATGCCCGCGGGAGGGAAAATGGCGAACAATGTCCCAAAATAGGCGGTTACACCTCTGCCACCTCTGAACTTGGCAAATATCGGCCAGTTATGTCCTACCACCGCAGCCAAGCCAGCGGCAACTTGGGCTATATGCTGCCAATAAACAGAGATGCCAGCGATAGGCAGGACTCCACTATCACGACCTATAATTACTGTGGCCAACATCACTGCTGCAGTAGCCTTGACCACATCAAGAACCAGCGCTAAAACACCGAGCTTGGTTCCGGCGACTCTCATCAAATTGGTGGCGCCGGTCTTACCACTTCCCTGTTCTCTGATATCGATGCCACTTTTTAGCTTGCCTATTATCAAGCCAAACGGAATGGAGCCAAGGAGATAAGCAATGATTACTACAGCAATGAACTCGGCTATCATTGTGTTCTCACATTTATCCTCTTATTGATTTTACGGGTAGCCTTGGTGAAAATCAACTTCAAAGGTACGCCGCGAAAACCAAAGCGCTGGCGAAGCTTATTTCCCAGGTACCGTTGATAAGAAAAATGAACCAATTTGGCATCGTTGACCTCGAGAACAAAAGCCGCTGCTTGAGATTCATCTTGATAGGCTCGAGTAACATGTAACCGTCTGGAACCTGTACGGGGCGGCGGATAGCTGCCCATTACCTCTTTGATTAGTCCATCGACTTCTGATTCGGGTAATCGCTTTTGTTTTTCCTGCCAGATTTCCCAGGCCTGGGGCAGAATTTCATTTATTCCCAACTCCAGTTTAGCGGAGATGTAAATGACAGGTATGTAGGAGGCAAATCTGAGCCTTCGCTCCATGCCCAGTTTAAATCTCTGTCTTTGTTCCCGGGGAACAAGGTCCCACTTGTTGACCAACAACATCACACCCTTTCCAGCATCAATAATATAGCCCGCGATATGCATATCTTGAGCGGTGATGAATTCACTGGCATCGATCAGCAACAAGGCAACATCAGAGCGGTTGATAGCCTGAAGTGCGCGCAGCAAACTATAATAGTCCACTCCAGCATCGACCCTTCCACGACGCTTAATCCCAGCAGTATCGACAAGGAGAATTTCTTTGTCACCCCACCGAATCATAGCATCAAGCGAGTCACGAGTCGTCCCCGGATACTCATTAACAATGGCTCTTTCTTGTCCTAGCAATGCATTCAACAGAGTTGACTTGCCGACATTAGGTCGCCCAACGATGGCTACTTTGGCTTCTGCCGGCTCGACAATATTGACAGGTTGTGGGGGCAAGCAAGCTAACACAGCATCCATCAGATCATCTATCCCGAGATTATGGTGAGCACTGATAGCAATGGGCTCACCCATGCCCAATCGATAGAAATCGGCTACCTGATTCGCCTGTTTGGCAGAATCCACCTTGTTTACCGCCAGTATGCTAGGCTTATTAGCGGCGCGCAGCACATCAGCAATCTCCTCATCAGCCCCAACAGCTCCGTCTTTGACATCTACCAAAAATATGATGACATCCGCGTGGGCAATTGCTGCTTCGACTTGCTCCTTGACCTTTTGCTCCAAGGACGTCGTCGGCTGTGCCTGCCAGCCACCAGTGTCAACCACAGTCAACTCCCGCCCTTGCCAGGAGACAAACGCAAAAACGCGGTCCCTGGTGGTTCCCGGCAAATCAGCAATTACGGCCACCCGCCTGCCCGCCAGGCGGTTAAGCAAGGTCGACTTGCCCACATTGGTTCTACCCACAATGGCTACGATGGGCCCGGTCATCTGCCTGACACCTCGGGATTCGACAGCAGCCTCACTAATAAAGCCTTTTGCAGATGAAGCCTGTTCTCTGCCTGGTCAAATACCACCGACCGAGGGTCGTCTAGCAGCCCTGTGGAGATCTCCTCGCCGTGGTGGGCCGGCAAGGGATGCATGAACAGAATATCCTTCTTAGCCAAGCTTAGTAACTTATCATCCACCTGATAGCCTGAAAAGGCACGACGACGCCTCTTTGCTTCCGCTTGCTGCCCCATGCTAACCCATACATCAGTATAAATTACATCAGCACCTTTGGCTGCTTTGTAAGGATCATTGGTAAGCTGAATCCGGCTACCACTCAGAGCAGCAAATTTCCTTCCTTTACTCAATACCCCTTTCTTAACCTCATAGCCTCGTGGAGACGCAAAGTGGAAATTCATGCCCATAAGGCAGGCACAGAGAAACAAGCTATTCGCCACATTATTGCCATCACCAATGAATGCCAAAGTCAAGCCAGGAAGCTTACCTTTCTTTTCATAGATGGTGAAAAGGTCGGACAGAGCCTGACAGGGGTGTTCCAGATCGGACAGGGCATTAATTACGGGCACCGAAGAATGGCCAGCGAGAATACGCAAAGTCTCCTGTGAAAATGTGCGAGCGGCTATGACGTCGACATAGCGACTGAGCACTCGCGCCACGTCAGCCACTGCCTCTCGCTTGCCCACGCCCACCTCTTCTGGAGATAGGTAGATGCTATGTCCATCCAGTTGATACATAGCCATCTCAAAACTGACCCGGGTTCGCAAGGAGGGCTTCTCAAAAAGGAGCGCTAAGGTTCTCCCCGAAAGGAGAGGCATCGGCGTTTCCTTTTTCATACGCCAGGCTTTCTCTATGAGATCTTCAATTTCCTTACGGTTAAGGTCAGCTATTGACAGCAAATCTTTTTTCATCTCCCGTCTCTCTTCATATTTGATACTACTTGAGTGTGTCACGTTTGTCAATCAATAAAACACAGCTTTGCAGCAAGCTCCAGAGTTGTCTCTGAGAATGGTAGACTACTTGGACCGTGTTACAATGAGACCAACACCTAACATTCAAGATGTCTTATTCCTGATCCTATCCTGACCGGACAAACTAGGCTATCAGGCGTGATTATTATGTCAACTACCTCGAGATTTGCCGGTGGCAAACTGTGGACATAAGTGTGAAATGTTATTCAGGCTACCTCTATGCCGAAGAACCACGGTCTTTCGTCTGGCAAGAAAGTGAACTGGGAATAAAGTCAGTAGAAAAAGCCTGGCAGGAACCGGGCAAAAGGCTGTTCAGAGTTGTTACTCAGGATGGCAGACTATTCGAACTGTGTTACAATGAAGCAACCGACCGATGGTCTGATGCTTTAAGGAGAACTCATGAAAGAGGTTTTTGAAATTCTGGAACAGAATGCCCGGGCAACTCCGGAACAGATTTCCACCATGGTGGATAAACCTGTCAGCGAGGTGAGAAAAACAATCAAGAAAGCTGAGAAAGACGGAACCATCCTGAAATACAAAGCTATAATAAACTGGCCTAAGTTAGAAAAGGAAGATATATGGGCTTTAATCGAAGTGAGAATAACGCCACAACGCGGTGTTGGCTTCGATGCCATTGCCGAGCGCATTTATCAATTTCCCGAAGTGTATTCTGCATATCTGGTTTCAGGTACCTATGATCTATCGATATTAGTGAGAGGAAGGAATATGCAGGAGATTTCCAGTTTCGTGGCAGAGAAACTAGCTCCCCTAGAGCAGGTGCAGAGTAGTGTCACGCACTTTCTTCTCAAACGATACAAGGAATATGGCGAGACCTTTCGCGTTCCGAAGGAAACAAACAGACGTTTACCCATAACACCCTAACATGCCGAACACAAGATCCACTTCAACCGAAGCTTTGGATAACCTGATCTCACAAAAAGTGGCTACGCTTCCGCCATCAGGCATCAGGGAGTTTTTCGACCTGCTTTCCTCCATCGAAGACGTTATCTCACTTGGCATAGGTGAGCCTGATTTCGTTACTCCCTGGCATATCAGAGAGGCCGGCATATATTCTCTGGAACAAGGTTATACCATGTATACTTCGAATTCCGGCATGCTGGAACTACGCCAAGAATTAGCCCGCTACCTGGAGCTTCACTACGGGGTAGACTATCATCCTGAGCACGAAATTCTTATTACTGCAGGAAGTAGTGAAGGACTAGACCTTGTTCTGAGAGCAATTATCAATCCCGGTGACGAGGCCATAATCCCAGACCCTTGCTATGTGGCTTACCCTGCCGACATCACCCTGGCTGGCGGCATGCCTATTCCTGTTCCCACAAACGAAAAAAACAACTTTGTAGTCAGGGCCACCGATATCGAAGCCAAGATTACAGAGAAGACAAAGGCTATTTTAATAGGTTACCCAGCGAATCCTACGGGTGCAGTCATGTCCAAAAAAGAGGCTGATGCTATTGCTGAGCTGTCCAAAAAGCACGACTTGCTGATAATATCGGATGAAATATACGCCCGTCTAACCTATGGGGCGGAGCATATTTGTTTCCCGAGCCTTCCCGGGATGAAGAAGCGTACCATCCTGGTTAGCGGATTCTCTAAATCTCATGCCATGACCGGTTGGCGTATTGGTTATGTGGCAGCCGATCGCCGTTTCATTCAGGCCCTGACAAAAATCCATCAATACACCTTGCTTTGTGCCCCCACCATGACTCAGATGGCAGCTATCGAGGCCTTAAGAAACGGTGAAGGCGAGGTCGAAAAGATGGTTCAAGAGTACAATAGACGCCGTCGCTTCATGGTCAAGAGATTGAATGAGATTGGTTTGTCCTGTTTCGAGCCCAAGGGCGCTTTCTTTGCCTTTCCCTCTATAGAAGCTACTGGAATGAATTCGGAAGAGTTTGCCGAAAAGCTGCTATTGGAAGAAAAGGTTGCTGTTGTCCCGGGCACCGCGTTTGGACCATCCGGTGAGGGTTTTGTCCGCTGCTGCTATGCTACTTCGTTGCCCAATATTGAGGAAGCACTGAGAAGAATGGACAGGTTTCTAAGAAAGAGCAACCTGAGGTCAAAGTAGGCAGCACTATTGATCAAGCATCAAGTGAGACTACCCATGGACGTTCTCTCACTGAGATAAAGACGTCCATACTAGAGACCTAATTCGTGAGCTACGATAGCACGGTGAAAATCAGCGCCACCGAAGATTATCTCGGCAGCTTTTGCCTGTCTATAGTACAGGTGTATATCATGGTCCATGGTAAAGCCGATTGCCCCGAATATTTGGTGTGCTGACAGCGTAACCCGTGCGTAAGCCTCGCTTACCCATGCTTTCGCTATAGCGGCATCTAAGGCAGCGGGAAGGCCTTCGCTTACCTTCCAAGCCGCTTTATATGTAACAAACCGTGAACCGCCAACATCCATAGCCATATTGGCACAGTAATGCTGGATAGCCTGGAAACTACCAATAGGCCTGCCGAACTGCACCCTTTCTTTGGCATAATTGACTGCCATGTCCAATGCTGCTTGGGCACCACCGACCATCTCAGCACATTTGGCAACTGCAGCTTTCTGGAGAATGTCTTTCACCATTGGCCACTCTTCGTCCCTTTTGCCTACTACGCTTTTCTCCGATACAGTCACATTGTCAAGGACAACCTCGCATTGCTTGTCACGCGCCAGAGTCTTCAGGAGTGTACACGTGAGGCCAGGGCTTCTGGCATCCACAAGAAATACGGTTATGCCGTCTTCTGGGTCCTTTGTCTCTTTCGTTCTGGCAACACACAGAATATAGTCGGCAACATTGGCGTTAAGGACAAACAGCTTGGTGCCCTTGATGACATATTCGCCGTTACGAGCTATAGCTTTGGTCTTAACTGATGCAGCATCATAGCTAGCAGCGGGCTCAGTTAAGGCAAGGCTAAGGATCATTTCCCCACGGGCAATCTTGGGTAGGAACTCCATTTTCTGCTCTTCGCTCCCCGCTGCCAGTATGGCGAGTCCACCAAGGACTACCGTGGAGAAAAACGGGCCAGGCACGATATTGTATCCCATTTCCTCAAGAAGGATTGTCAAATCCAAGAAGCTACGCCCACTGCCCCCATACTTTTCAGGAAATACCAAACCCACCCAGCCCAGTTCTGCCATCCTGCGCCACAACTCGACAGAATAACCCTCGTCACTCTCATCCAGTTGCCTGATTAATCGTTTAGGGCACTCTTTCTGCAAAAAGTCACAAGCCGATTTCTTTAGCATTTCCTGCTCTTCGCTCAGACCAAGATCCATATTATTCCCCCTATCCTGTAAGTTTGTTTAACATACCAAGACTCATTTACTTTGACGGCAACCCAAGACCCCTCATAGCAATGATATTGCGTTGAATTTCAGAAGTACCGGCACCGACCAGAGCCGAAATGCAATCTAAGCAGCCCAAACAGACTCGTCCGTACAAAGACGACCACTTAGAGGTTCCTTCTAGTTGTCCATAATGTCCCATAACCTGCATCCCAGTATTTGCTAGTTTCTGACTCAGCTCGGTGGTAAATAGTTTCAGCAGTGATGCTTCAATATTCGGGACAAGACTTCTGTCAAGCATCCACGCTGTTTGCCAGAAAAGCATGTAGGCTATCTCGATTTGGATTGCTATGTTGGCTAACCTATTCCGTATTAGCGGCTCCTGACTCAAGGCCTGTCCATTGTGTTTTGTTTCCCTTGCATATTGCACTATCTCTTCGAATGTTCGCCTGAAACCGCCTATCGGGATTGCAAGCCTTTCAAAATCCAGGGCTACCATTAGATAATACCAGCCTTTGTTCATCTCGCCGACGACATTTCTTTTAGGGATTCGAACATTATCGAAGAACACTTCGTTAAAAGAAGAAAAGCCACAGATGTTTATCAGTGGGCGGATAGTAACACCTGGTGCTGCGTTATCCACAATAACCAACGAAATGCCCTTATGTGGTGGGGCCGTGGGGTCTGTCCTGACAGCCATCCAAGCATAGTGCGATACATGGGCAGCCGTGCCCCAAATCTTCTGGCCATTTATGATAAGGTCATCACCATCCTCTATTGCCCTAGTTTGTATCGAAGAAAGGTCAGAGCCGGCATTTGGTTCGCTGTAAGCCAACCAGAATCTTACCTCACCTTTGGCTATCCTGGGTAACCATTCCTTCTTCATTTCCTCGTTGCCAAAGAGCATTATGGTGGGGCCACCAATCCGTGTGGCTATTTCTCCAGCAGGAGCTCTGTAGTAGCTCATTCGCTCGTGAAAGATGGCCTGTTCTGTATAACTAAGTCCGGCCCCTCCATATTCCTTGGGCCATGAGATGGTCAGCCAGCCTTTCTCAGCCAATCGGTGTGTGAATTGTTCAATCTGAGGGTTTAGCTCCTCAAATTGTGCCAAAGTGCCATATCCCGCCGGCCAGTAAATATTTTTCTCGACCCAGTCCGCTGGCAGTTCCTTGTCTACGAAGTCCTCGACTTCTTTTCGGAATGCCTCTTCTCGTTCACTAAATGTGAAATCCATTGCTTCGTCTTCCCAAAAGTCTCTTGTATTAGGGCTACACAGGCTTACCGCCGAGGTAATCCGAGTCCTCTTATGGCTATAATGTTGCGCTGAATCTCGTTGGAGCCGCCGCCGACACCAATCGAAAGTGAACTCAAGCACATACGCATTATCCGTGCATTCATGACCGCCCATTTGGAATCCCTGTCCAGCTCTCCATAGTGCCCCAGAATTCGCATCCCGGTATTGGCTGTACGCCGCATGACTTCACTAACAAAAACCATTGACATAGACGATTCATAACTGGGATGAAGACCCTTACTGAACATCCAGGCGATACGGTATGCCATCATGCGGGCAACCTCATTTTCCACTACTAGCTGTGCCAGCTCATTCCTGATTAGAGGGTCGTTGGCAAGAGGCTCTCCATTTCTCGTGGATTCTTTAGCATACTTGACCAGTTCCTCAATGATTCGTTGGTTTCCGGCAGCATAGCCAATAGAGGACCGTTCGAAATCAAGAGCTATCACCAGTTGATACCACCCCTTGTTCTTCTGCCCCACCAGGTTTTCCTCCGGAATGCGCACATCGTCGAAGAAAACTTCATTGAAAGAGTGCCTGTTCAGGATATTTATCAGCGGACGTACAGTAATTCCGGGCGTCTTCATGTCCACAATAAATATGCTGATCCCCTCGTGCCTGGAAGCATCAGGATCAGTTCTGGCAGCAAGCCAGCAATAGTCAGCAAGATGACCATAGCTACACCAGGTCTTCTGGCCGTTAATCACGTACTCATCACCAGCTTCTACGGCGCGTGTCTGAAGGGAGGCAAGGTCAGAACCAGCGTTTGGCTCGCTGTATCCCAAACAGAAGATTATGTCTCCCTTGGCTATCTTGGTTAGATAGTCTTTCTTCTGTTTCTCAGTGCCGAAGAGCATGATGGAAGGCCCCACCCAATTGACTGTAATCTCTTCCTCAATGCTTATTGGAGTCCTGTTGTAAGCCAACTCCTCGGCAAGTATAAGCCGTTTCATGTGGCTCAGTTCCAGGCCGCCGTATTCTTTGGGGTATGCCGGCGCCAGCCAACCTTTCTCACCTAATTTGCGCTGGAATTCGCGCGCAAGCGTCCAGGACTGCTCGGTTTCCTCCCAAATCCCGGGGTCAAGCTCAATCCACCTCTGGGGGATCTCTTCCTGAAGCCACTGGCGAACTTCTCGTCTAAACGCTTCTTCGTCTTCGGTAAATCTGAAGTCCATATTGCTTAGCCTCTGGTCTGCAAATTGCCATGGCCCTTATTCAATAATGGCAATAACGTCGTCTTCGAGGATAGAGTCGCCTTCCTTCACCCGTAGCTCAACCACCCTCCCATTATGTGGAGACTTCACCCGAATCTCCATTTTCATGGACTCGAGGATCACAATAGTTTCGCCTTCGCCAACTGACGCTCCATTCTCCACCAATACCTTCCAGACACTGCCTGTAATAGGTGATGGCACTTCCGTCATATCTGGCTTACTCTGCCTCTCTAGTCCTCTCCTCCGGTCGGTACAACTTTAGAATAGTCCTAGCTTCTTCCACCGTTGCTGGCTCCCTGCCGATATCGCGTGCCATCCTTGCCGCCTTCTCCACCAGCGGCCCATTCCCTTCCGCCATCTTGCCGGGGGACACATAGAAATTATCCTCCAGACCAACTCTTATATTCCCACCCAATGCTAAGGCAGTGCTTATCAATAGCCATTGCTCTTGACTGATACCTATGACCTGCCAAGCTGCTCCGGCAGGAACTACGCTGGACACATGCGCCAGGTTCCTGGCTGTGGCCCCCATGCCTCCAACCACTCCCATTACAAGACTGACTTGAAAATTCTTGAGAAGTCCCATGTCCATCAGAGGGAGAATGCTCTCAACATGCCCCAGGTCAAAGCATTCGCATTCTGGCTTGACGCCATTCTGGTTCATGGCAGTCAAGAAAAACATTATATCATCAAAGGGATTCTGAAAGACCAGGGAGAAAACAAAGTTCCTGCGCTTCGGGCTATATTTGGCATAGTTCATTGTTCCCATGTTTAACGCTGCAATTTCCGGTCTCAGTTCCCGAATATGGCCTATTCTGGTATCCCTGTCCACGCCGACAGCGCCTGTGGAGAAGTTTATTATGATGGGGCACCTCTTCCTGACTTCTTGCATGATTTCGCGAAATATCTCTACTCTCCAGGATGGGGCGCCATCATATTCCCTGCCATGAATGTGTACTATTGCAGCTCCAGCGTTGTAGGCTCTGAGCGCCTCTTCGGCAATCTCCTCGGGAGTATAGGGAATCCATTTGCATTGCTCTCTGTTAGCGGCTACGCCAGTCAGAGCAGCACTTATCACTACTTTGTCTGCTAATCCCATGATGGTGCCTTCCTTTATTCATTTTCCTTTCCACTGTGGTTCACGCTTCTCCAGAAAAGCGCTAATGCCCTCGGCCACATCCTCAGCCATCGTATTGATTGCCAGCACTGATGATAGATACTCCAATGCCTTCTCATATTCCATGTCACGCATCGTGTAAAAGGCTCTCCGGCCCAGCCTTAAGATAGCTGGGCTTTTGCCGGTTATTTTCTTGATGATTTCATCTACCTTCGCATCCAGTTGTTCTCTCGGCACCACATGGTTCACCAGCCCAAGCTGTTGCGTCTCTTTGGCGTCGAGTCTTTCGCCAGTCAGCATCATCTCTATAAGCTTTTTTGGGGCTGAGGTAGATCGCAGCAAGGTTGCCATAATCACATAGGGAAACAATCCAACGTTTATTTCCGGCGTGCCAAAACGGCAATCTTCAGCGGCGACAACTATGTCACAAGAACAGGCTAGTCCAAATCCGCCCCCCAAGGCATGACCATTAATCCGTCCCAGCAACGGCTTCCGTAAGCCCTTGATTACCTTAAAAAGCTCAGCAAATTTCCTTTGTTCCTCGTGGCGGTCGAGTAAACTTGCTGTGGCGCTCACAGCTTCACCAAAGTCAGCACCAGCACAGAATGCTTTGCTACCAGCCCCAGTCAGCACGACGACGAGTATATTTGGCTCATCGTCGTATTTTCTCAGGGCGTCAAGAAGTTCGACTACCATAGTCGGTGACATGGCATTCCTTCGTTCTTCGCGAGACAAAGTAATTATGCCCGCTTTACCTTTTGTTTCAGTCACTATTGTCTGGTACATTGATTTTCTCCTTATACCGGGTAGACCCCGTGCTTCCGGGGATGCCTGAGTATCTTCTTGTCCTTGGTAAACTCAAGAGCCCGGAACAACACTCTTTTCGTTTCCCTGGGATCGATTACATCATCTATGACACCGGACTTCGCTGTCTTGAATATGTTGATCTGCGGTCTTATCTCCTCGGCAAGTCGGGCTACCATCTCTTTGGGGTTTTCGGCTTCAGCGAGTTGCTTTCTGGCAAAAATCGATACCATACCCTCCGGTCCCATAACCGATATTTCTGCTCCCGGATAAGCAATCAGCAAGTCAGGGTCAAAGGCCTTGCCACACATCGCATAATACCCGGCGCCATAGGACTTTCTGACGATCAGCGTGAACTTAGGCACAGTAGCCTCAGCAACTGCATGAACCATCTTGGCCCCGTGCCTTATTATGCCTGATTTTTCTGCCTTGGAACCGACCATGAAGCCAGGGACATCGGAAAGGAAAACAAGCGGGATATTGAAAGCATCGCAAAGCCATACAAAGCGGGCGCCTTTGTCAGCAGCATCAATATCGATGACCCCTCCATAAAACATTGGGTTGTTTGCTATAATTCCAATCGAATAACCAGCTATACGCCCAAAGGCGGTAATAATGTTCCTTCCCCACTTCGGCTTCATTTCAAAAAAGTAGCCATTGTCCACGATATATCTTATTAGATCATGCATGTCATAGGCTTCCCGTGGATTGTCCGGGATAACATTCAGTATGCCATCATCGAGCAAGGCCATGGGATCTCCTGACCATTCCTTTCTCTGCGGCTTCTCTTCGCAGTGCTGCGGGAAGAAAGAAACGAATTCCTTTACGGCTTTGATACACTCTTCATCTGAATTAACCTCCAGGTCTCCGCAGCCACTAGTCTCACAGTGGATTTTGGACCCTCCAAGCTCGTCTTCAGTTAGTTTCTCTCCGATCACCGATTTAACAAGAGCCGGTCCGCCTAAACCCATGAAACTCGTTCCTTTAACCATGGGCACGAAATCGGAAAGGCCGGGTATGTAAGCTGTACCGGCGTACCCTGGCCCCATCATAGCTGCGATCTGCGGGATTATGCCCGACATCAGAGATTCCTCCTTAAACAGATAACCTGTATCGGCAAATAGTGCCACTCTTTCGCCGCTGAAGCCACCACCACTTACTCGGGCACCACCGGAATCATTCAGCCATATCATCGGTATTCTCTCTCTGAGCGCAACCTCCCTTATCCTGGTCACCTTGGTTTCGTTGACGATTCCCATAGAGCCGCCTCTCACTGTGAAATCGTAAGCTGTTACGGCCACGTCTCTCATGCGTACACCATCATCTAGCTTGCCATAGCCTGTAATAACACCGTCAGCCGGCACAAGTTCGTCCACACCAAACTCGCTACCTAGCATGCCAGTTTCGACGAATGTTCCCTTTTCAATCAAGAGGTCAAGCCTCTCCCTGGCAGTCAGTTTTCCTCGTCCATGTTGTTTCTTGACAGTCTCTTCACCTCCCATTTGCTTGATTTCCTGGCGGAGGCGTGAAAGGTGTTCAACCTCCTGTCTCATTATGTCACCCATTTGTCTCCTCCTTTAATTTCGATATGAAATGAGTATCATAGTTCCCTGATTTGAATATCTCAGAATCCAAAGCTTCTTTGAGGAAAGGAAGGTTGTTCTTGATACCTGTGATTTCATAGTTGTCCAGAGCATGTCGCATCTTCACTATCGCCTTGTCTCTGTCCTCGTCCCAGATCACTAGCTTGGCAATCAAAGGGTCATAGAACTGACTGACGGTGTCCCCAGCCTGATATCCAGAGTCCACCCTTATCCTCTCACCGCGAGGTTCAATATATGAAACTATCTTGCCGGGTGACGGATAGAAATTCTTCGAATCCTCGGCATAGACACGAGATTCAATAGCCCATCCCTTCCATCTCAAGCTCTCTTCTCTAAGCAATAGGGATTCGCCCGAAGCAATTCTCATTTGCTGCTCAACCAGGTCAATACCAGTTATCATTTCAGTAGTCGGGTGCTCCACCTGAAGCCTTGCGTTTATTTCCAGGAAGTAAAACTTCCGATGCCCATCAACGACGAATTCAACAGTGCCTGCATTTGTATAGCCGATTCCCCGAGCCAGGCGTTTGGCCGCCTGTCGTAGTTCGTGCCTCAATCCAGCAGTAGTGAAAGGAGACGGTGACTCTTCAATTACCTTTTGATGCCGCCTCTGCACCGAGCACTCTCTTTCCGGAAAAGTGACCACCTTGCCGTCCTTGTCTCCCAAGATTTGGATTTCTATATGGTGGGGTGATTCCAGATATTTTTCCACATACACTCTCTCATCACCAAAAGCTAATCTGGCCCGGTTCGTGGCTGTATCGAATGCTTCTGCAACCTCTTCCCCTTTTTCCACCTTCACCATGCCAATCCCGCCACCACCAGCCGATGCCTTGAATATGACCGGGAAAGAGAGTTCAGTTGCCCACTTCTCGGCTTCTTCGGCATTGTTTAATATACCACTCCCTGGTGGAATGGGTATCCCTAGACTAGTAGCTATTTCCCGTGAACAGTACTTGTCTCCCATTTTATGAATAACTTCGGAGCTCGGGCCGACAAATGCCAGCCCCTCTGTTTCACACCTTCGAGCAAATTCCCACCGTTCGGACAAGAAGCCATATCCGGGATGAATGGCACTTGCGCCAGATTCTTTGGCCGCTGCAATAATCTTATCTATGTTGAGATAGCTGTCCCTGGGTTTGGCTTCGCCAATCCTCACTGCCTTGTCTGCCTCCTGAACGAACAGATATTTCTCATCTATATCTGAATACACCGCTATGGTCTCGATACCTAATAGCCTGGCGGTCCTGGTTATGCGCCGGGCAATTTCTCCTCGATTAGCAATCAGTACAGATTTGAGCATGTGCTGGTTTACTCAATCCAGTAGTTTGGTACAAAAAGCGATCCAGAGCCCAGCCAAAAAAGAGACGCATTACAAACGCGATCACTCAGCCTCTCCACAGGAGGGTCGCAATCCACCAAATGATCAGAACCCCGGAAACTCCCCACCATGACTATCGCTAATCCGGAAATGTATCGCATTTACTACAATCCGTCAATTCGAGGCGAGGAAAAGGCGGAGCTTGCCCCGGCCTGAGAGCGGATCGACCGGCAAAGCTTCGCCACTCTAGCCAACCCTGCTCTACGCCGCATCTCGAAGACCGAGATCGCCGTCTACGACGATTGGAAGCTGAAACCCCTCTGACATCAATACATCGTCTGCATGTCAATGAGGCCCTTTTCCCTGGCCAGGTTCTCCGCCCAGCGGTAGAAGGCAACCGAGAGCACTGCCAAGAGGACCATCGAGCCGGCCAGAATCAGGAGAAGCACCCGGTCTGAGAGCGGGGACAACAGCTCACCTGCGCCGGTGCCCAAGAGCGCACGCCTGAGCGCCTCCAACCAGTACGTGAGGGGTAAGGCCTGCCCCAGAAGCTGAAGAGGCTTGGGAAGAACGTCAATGGGGAAAACGGCCCCACACAACAGGTAGATCGCACCAGCCACGGCCTCCCCAATGAAGTAGTTATGCCGCGCGGTAATCAGGCATATCCCCCCGAGAAAGATGCCCTGGAACGCAACGCCCACCAACCCGAACAGCCACGCCGCGAACAGCATTCCCCAATCGATGCTCGCGGGCGGCATCGGAATCCCCAGCACGATGATGCCGAAGAACAGCGTGATCAAAACGGCCATAGTGGCCACGATCGCCTGCGCCATACCCCGACCCAGCAGGTATGCATGGATATTCAGCGGGGCGACGTACATATACTTGAGCATCCCGTAATGCTCCCGGTCCTCGATCACCGCCTCGCTCACGCCTATGAGCATCATCGCAACATAGATGTAGAATGCATTCCCCACGAAGATCTGTGGGAAGAGTGGGTTCTGGAGCCCGCCCTGGGCGATGACCGTGTACATCAAGACCAGGATGAGCGCCCCGGCGACCGGCTTGGCGATGGAGTAAATGGCGAACAGGAACGGGGCCGCCCAGTTTGATTCGATCTGCCAGCCGAGCCAAGCAGCCATCCTCAGGCTGCGGATGCTCTCGACGGCTCTCTGTCGCGTCATAGTGCTCGCTTCACTGCCCCCGGAGCGTGAGACGCCCTTCTCTTCTAGATAAATCTTCCATGTAGCTCAGCGCCCGCCTGGCCAACCATAAGAATCCAATGCTGAGCACCGCCAGCACCCCCAGCTCGATCCTCACATCTAGGAAGTGGAACTGGGCCATCATCGTCGGGAAGAGCAGCTGGCGCATCGCGTCCAATCCCAACGTAATAGGGATCACCGAGGCGCCGAGCGCAACGACGGACCCCAGGGCCCGCACCGGGAAATAGAACCCTGACACCAAGAATACAGGCTCCTGCAAGAGATTCGAGAGGTGCGACGCCTGGCGCCCGTACAGCAAGAACAGTGAGCTGAAGAGCATCCCCAGCCCGTAGAGCGCCACGAGCGTCAGTAGAAAGACGCCCAGGAGCTGCGGGATGCTCACGATGGAGACCTCGACCCGGAAGATGAGGAGACCAAGGGTCATCACGGCCAGCGCGCGCACCGTGCTGAACACTATGCCGCCGATGGCCATCCCCAGCAGGATGGCCATTAGAGAGGTGGGCGCGATGATGTACAGCTCGAGGTTCCCGGTCTCCTTTTCCCAATAGAACTGCGCGGCCATGCTCCAGAGCACGTTCAGCCAGTAAGCCGTCATCGCGCCACCCAACACCACGAACCCGGTGAACTCCGGCGGCGCCTGGATCGCACGGTAGACGAAAACGAACGCCGAAACCTGTAATAAGGGGAGGAGCGTCTCGAAGAACAGCCAGCTCCGCTCCCGTTGCATCCCGACGACTCGCGGATAGGCCCGCCCCATAACCGTTCGCCAGAAGATCTCCCAGCGGGTTGGGGAGCTCATCCGGGCTCTCTCTCTGTTGCCCCCGCACCACCGTCGCCCTCCCTAAGGCCCCGGCCCACCAGGCTGATGAAGACGTCCTCCAAGGTGGGCTCGCGCTTCTCCAGCGAGATCAGCTCCCCGTGGGAGCGCTGAATCGCCGTCAAGATGGGAGGGAGCGCGTTCTCGTCCTCCAAGATGAAGTGAAGCTCCGTGTGGCCGTTGACCTCCGCATGACTGAAGCGCTGGATGCCCCGCAGATGCTGAAAGAGTTCCTCAGGATTGGCAATCGCCGTCACCCGCAGCCGGAAGACGACCTCCCGCTGAAGGTGCCTCTTGAGATTACCGGGCGTGTCACAGGCGAGGATACGCCCGTCGTGGATGATGGCAACGCGGTCACAAAGCTCCTCGGCCTCGTACATGTAATGGGTGGTCAGCAGCACCGTCTTTCCGGGGCGCTTGCCTACCCAATCTTTGATGAACCCGCGCAGCGTGCGGGACGTCTGCACGTCGAGCCCCAGCGTCGGCTCATCCAAGAACAGAATCTGGGGGTTGGTGAGGAAACCACGCACGAAGTTCATCTTCTGGCGCATCCCCGTCGAGAGGTGGTAGATCTTGGTCTTGGCCCGGTCGGCCAGACCCACAATCTCCAGCAACTCTCGGATGCGCGTTCTAGCCGTTTTCCCGTCAATCCCATAGAACTGAGTAAACATCCACAGATTCTCTTCCACGGTGAGCAGGCCGTACCCGGAGGATTCGCCGCCGGACACCACGTTGATGTGGCGGCGCACATCCCAGGGATTCCGGGCCACGTCGACGCCGGCCACCCAGGCGCGACCGCCAGTGGGGGCCAAAAGCGTTGTTAATATCTTGATGAGCGTCGTCTTGCCCGCGCCGTTGGGACCGAGCAGCCCGAAAAGCTCGCCCGCGGGAATCTCGAGGTCGACGCGGTCGAGCGCAACGATCTCGCGCTTCTTCGCCTTATAGACGCGGCTCAATCGCTCGGTCTTCACAGCCAACTCGGTGCTCATGTCGTGACGTCCCCTCTGGATGGCCCTCAGTGGACAGAAAAAAAGAACCCTTAGCCCGGCCTTTAGCCTCTGTACTTGGACTCTTGTCCTCGCCGCATAGTTGTGTCGGCCGGTCGCGTCCCTCGCTCCGCCCACAAGACAGAGCTGGAGCGCATATGGCACAAGAACATTGGCGTTCCCGCAGGCGGGATTGTTGGGCCTTAGAGGCTGTGGCGTGACGCCCCAAGCTTTTTCAATCTCTAGCCTGTTACTTAGGCCGGTGCGCCACCACCCCGGCAAGAGTACTATAGCACATCACACCATAGCTGAAAAGACTCGTCAGGTGCTTCGGCGCGCCCCACCAAATATCGTCCCAGATTGCCACATGTGTCAGCACACTGGTCGTACATAGCCAGACCACACGTGACTCGACTTCCACGCCTTTCTATGCTAGCATGCATCAATCACTAAATCTCTACCCGAACTCTCTCAGGAGGTAAACCAGTCATGGTTGTAGAAAAGCAGAAGAAGACGATAAACCGACTGAAATCAATGTACCCGCTCAGGTCCAAGGTCAATGAAACATATCTGAAGAGCATTGAAGCTATCCAGACGGGCAAACCTGCTGTCTGGGGAATGCTCAATTTCTACTACGGCGACCCCATCCTGAAAGCCATGGATATAGAAGTGGTCTATCCCGAAAACTACGGTGCCATTGCCGCGGCCATGGGAGTTGCCCGGCAATATCTGGACCGGGCCGATGCCGAGGGCTTCCCCACCCACCTTTGCGGTTACAGTCTGACTACCCTGGGCTACGCCTCCAGGATGATGAAAGAATTGAATGGTCAGATTCCTTCGGAAGCACCCCTCGGAGGAATGCCCAAGCCACTATTTCTAATGTCCTCAGCTGCCATTTGCGATGCCAGATACAAGTGGTTCCAGGCACTGGGACGTTACATGGATGTCCCAGTATGGCCGTTGGAAGCTCCTCTCCCCGGCATCAAGGAATTCTTCATCGAAGGCTATTACGATAAAATGGTGAAACTGGGAGTCAAGCACCTCAGGGACTTTGTTGCTTTCGTAGAAGGCATGGTGGGCAAGAAAATGGACTGGGACAAGCTGGATAAGACAGCGAACCTCATGATAGAGGTTAACCGTGTTTGGCATGAAGTCAACGAACTGCGCAAGGCAACACCCTGCCCGATGCACAGCCGAGACTTCTGGAGCGCCATGCCTGCCGCCCTGTTCCTGGCTGGGGACCTTGAGGACTCACTCAGACTCTACCAGGATATGTGCAAGGAGGTCAAAGATAGAGTCGATAACAATGTAGGCGCCATCCCCGATGAAAAATACCGGCTGGTATTTGCCGAACTCCCACCCTGGCATAGCCTGGCCTTCTTTGACAAGCTGGCTGAGAGGGGATGGAACTTCGTCATCGAGAGCGTTGGCTACCATCCACCTATACCCCTTAACCTCAGCAATGTCAGTGACCCACTGGAACGAATCACCAAATTCAGCCTCCAATTTCTTGTGGGCTATTATCAAGATGCCCGGAGACAGAACGTGCTCGGCGGCACCACCGCCTATCCTTACCTGAAGTATGCCAAGGAATGGAAGTGTGACGGGGCACTTCTTCATCCCCTTATCAGCTGCCGCAGCGCCTCTACACACCTTCCATACGTATCAGACATGCTCATGGAGAAACTGAAGGTGCCCTCACTGAGCATCGAAGGTGATATCGTAGATCTCCGCCTGTTTAACCCGGAAGACGCTTTGGCCAAAGCAGAGCCATTCGAGGAGACTATGGAGTACTATAGAAAAATGAGGAAACAAGAAGGGTTCGACTGGTGAATTAATCTAGGACGTCGATTTAACTAGGAGGCAGCGATGTCAGACAAAAACAAAGGTCTCAGCAAAGCCCGGGAAATCTATTCAAATCGTTCACAGAGAGCCAGGGAGTTTAAGGCAGCAGGCAAAAAGATAATAGGCTATCCTTGTGTCTACGTCCCGCTGGAGATGCTTACTGCCCTTGACCTTGTCCCCTACCAGACATGCGGCGATATAAAGGAACCGGTCACTGAAGCAGACCGGGCTTTGCCTCATTCATTCTGCCCTGTCATGCGCAACTGCCTCGATTGCGCCCTGAAGGGTAAAAATGATTTCCTTGATGGCATGGTTACCATTCACTCCTGCGACCCTCAGGAAAAAACAGCTCGCGTCTGGGAGTCTTATACCCACTATTCCTACTTCCACTTCATAGACATGCCCATCACGGTTCGTCCTGAGGCCCTGGAATACTTCAAAGGCCAGCTAAACGATTTCAGAAAGACTCTGGAGGCTTTCACCGGAAAGAAACTGTCTGCAGACAAACTTGAGGCAGCCATTAAACTCCATAACCAGCAGCGGGCTCTGGTGAGAGAACTATATGAGCTGACAAAGCCATCTCCTCCTCTTATCTCGGGAGCGGAAATCGCGCAGGTATTAAAAGCTCTGACGAGCCTCCCTGTAGTTGAAGGAAATGACCTGCTAACTGAGGTTATAAGCGAAGTCAAGAACCGTGCCGACGGACCGGAGAAGAAACCAGCACGGCTCCTCATATGGAGCAGCATCCTTGACGATATCGATATAATGCAAGTATTCGAAGCTAAGGCAAATGTGGTGATGAGCGAAAGCTGTGGCGGCATCAGGGCTTACAGAGCCGGAGTGAAATCTACGGATGAGCCGCTGGAGGGGCTGGCCGACTACTATTTGAACGAAATCACCTGTGCCCGCACCTTCAGGCAGGCTACCCTCGGCGAGACCAAAAAGGACTATGCTCAGGACCTGCAAAGCCGTTTTGGTTATCTTAAAGGCATCATCAGAGACTGGAAGATCGACGGTGCCATAATGCTACTCGTCAGATACTGTGATCCCTTTGCCTTCGAAATGCCGTCGCTCAAAGACTATTTTGATAGCATTGGTGTCCCCAGTACCTACATAGAATACGACTACACTACAGGAGCCCTGGCCCCGGTAAGAACCAGGGTCGAAGCCTTCCTTGAGACAATCAGCCAGTAGTAACCCGCCAGGAGGTCTGCTTGTACTTCGCCGGCGTTGACATAGGCTCAACCATGACTAAAGTCGTGCTCATGGACAAGGGCGACAATTTGGCTTCATTCATCAAGGGCCCAACGGGTGCTGAGCATCGCCAGCTTGCCAATGAGGTTATGCGACAGGCACTGGAGCAAGCCAGCCTACAGATTGATGACATCTCTTATATCGTAGCTACGGGCTATGGACGGCTCAACGTCCCTTTCGCAGACCGCCAGATAACAGAGCTGTCCTGTCATGCCCGAGGCGTCTCCATCCTTTTCCCCAACACCAGGACCGCTATCGACATAGGGGGCCAGGACGCCAAGTGCATGAGAATTGATAATGGCAGGCTAGTCAACTTCGTTATGAACGACAAGTGCGCCGCTGGAACCGGCAGGTTCCTTGAAGTGACTGCGACTACACTTGGTATCAAACTGGAAGACATGGGAGACGTTTCCCTGAAAGCCACGAAACAAATCCAGATAAGCAACTTGTGCACTATCTTTGCCCAGCAAGAAGTGGTGGCTCTACTCTCTCGCGGGGAAAAGCTGGAGAATATCCTAGCCGGACTTCACGATGCCCTGGCCAGCCGCGTAGCGGCGCTGGCACGGCGGCTCCGGATAGAGCCTGACCTTGTGCTCACCGGCGGCGTCGCCAAGAACATCGCCATGGTTGAAGCCATGAAGCAAAACCTGGGCTGCGAAATCTTCGTCCCTGAAGAGCCACTCCTCACCGGCGCACTTGGCGCTGCTATCCTGGCAAAGGAAGCTCACATGAAAGCAGTGAGAGCAGGCGAAGCCTTGCCTACAAAGTCACGGCGATTAGAGAAAGCCACCTTCTTCAGCTAGGAGTACCGATGAACTGCTTCATGGGCATTGACATAGGGTCGGCATACAGCAAAGGAGTCATAACCAGAGATTTCGAGCTTGTGGCTTCACATATAGTAGGATCCGGAGCTAATTACCGAAAATCTGCCGAGGCCATAAGCACGGAGTTAATAAGAAAGGTCAACCTGACTCAGAATGACATGGCAAATACGGTTGCTACCGGTTCCGGTGCCGACAATGTCTGTTTTGCCAGTCAGAAGGCCAGCGATATAGTCTGCACCGCCCGAGGCATAAACAATGTCTTCCCGCAGGCCAGGACTGTAATCGATGTAGCCAGCCAATCCACCAGGGTGATACGGCTGAATGAAGAGGGAATTGTGACCAATTTCACGGCCAGCGAGAAATGTGCCGCCGGTGGTGGCCGCTTCATTGAGGTCATCGCTAACGTGCTCCGAATAAATTTGAGTGATTTCGACCCGCTGGCAGCCAAGTCAAGGAGTCCCATCACATTTAGTACGGGTTGCGCCGTCTTTGGCGAATCTGAGGCCATCACCAGAATAAGCGAAGGCATCCCAAAAGAGGACATCGCCGCCGGTGTTAACAAAGCCCTGGCCGCCAAGATTTCCTCACTGGTCAAGAAGCTTAAGCTGGAAGAGCCTTGTGCCGTCTGTGGCGGCGGTGCCCTCAACATCGCTCTCGTCAAGACCATAGAAAGCGAATTGAACACCAACCTCCTGGTACCACCAAATCCTCAGATCATCGCCGCCCTGGGCGCTGCCATAATCGCTGCGACATCAACGATGTCACAATCGAGTAAAGAAACGTAACTCGTAGGCTGTTCCTAGTCAAAAGCCGCTGCTCGGCAAATAGCAGACGGGTTTCGAATATTCTGCGGGCCGTAAGCGAATATGCCGGCAGGGTCTTGACAAGAACCGAGCAAGGTTGTAGCATTTTATCGCAGGCGATTCGTTCGAAGACGACTGACCCAGCATGGCAGCAGACGTTCAGCAAATTCGGAGGGGTAGATGAAAATAGTAATCACGAGTATTGTAACAGCCATTATACTGGCCTTAGCCGTCTCCTTTCCGGCTCTAGCCCAGCAAAATAGCACCATCACCATCACTATGACAGGACTCAGTGAAATTTCCATCAGTCTGGATAAA
>JBATUN010000029.1:0-46357 GCA_049671165.1 Dehalococcoidia bacterium
CCGAAAGGGCACTCGCTCGGCAGGTCAGCTACGCCTCCTAACCGGCGGCCAGGACTGATCGGCCCCAGGCCGAGGCTGCGCACACGAAAGGCTACGCGTGCCGCCACCCCTTTTGCCTGCTTGTTTCTTATTGTCTCGTCCCGTGCTCCGCTCATTGGCGCCTGGTCCAGCCTGGTCCGTCACGCCGGCGCCGTCCGTCGATCGATCACTCCGCACTTATCATTACCAACGCCACGGGCAAGGGTTCGTCCGCCCTGCGGGTTGCTAGGCCAGGGGCCCATCCCTCGGCCGGCGCAAGTTTCGGCGGCGATTGCCCGCTTTTTTGAGAGCGCCAGGGCAAAAAAGGCGAGCACCGCAGCCATTTCCTGAAGGACCCCTTCTGCTATCACCGCCGAAACCGTCCCTCGGCCTCACGGCCTCGCCCTTGCCTATCGCCGGTTCCAGGCTGCAGCTAACCTCAACAGCATGGCTGGGTAACTGGGGGAAATAAAAGCAGGCAGGTCCCCCCGGGTGCTGCTTGCGCAAGGAGGTGTTCCGTGTCCCAGCTCTTGTCCCGTTATCCCCAGTATCAGCCTGGCCTGTGCGGCAAGCTCGTTTGCCCTCGCGTCTGCAGCAGGGTCGAGCATTGTCCGGCTGGGCTCCGTCGCGGCCGTGCCAGGCTCGCCGAGCAAGCCAGGCGGCGCTTCGCCATCAGGGCGAACAGGCGCCAGCAGGAAGTCTGCACCAGGATCCGCAAGGCTCGCCTCTGTCCCCAAATCTGCGAGAGGGTCGGCGGATGCTTCCTCCCCAGGGATGGCGACCATCCCTCAGAGGCCCGCAGGAAGGCCTTCCGTTGCCAGCGCGCGGTCGACGCGCTAGTCCAAATCAGAACAGGAGGTAATTATGCAGCTCAGGCTTGATCGATCGTTTCACGTCCAGGAGCTCGAAGTCCGCTTCCGACCGGGTCGCAAAGACCCCGATCCCACCGCCATCACCAGCCCCAACATCGCCTTCGAGCTCCTCCGCAAGCACTACGCCAACCAGCCCAGGGAACAGCTCATCTGCCTGTCCCTCAACACCCGCAACCAGGTCATCGGCCTGGAGATCGTAAGTCAGGGCACCGCCGACGCTGCCCACGCGTCCACCAGGGAAGTGTTCAAGGCGCCCATCATCATCAACGCCACTGCCATCATCCTGGCCCACAACCACCCCAGCGGCGATCCCCAGCCCAGCCTCGAGGACCGACAGACCGCCAAGCGCCTGAGACAGGCCGGCGATATCTTCGACATCAAGGTCCTTGACTTCATGATCGTCACTACTAAGGAGTACTACTCATTCGCAGCCAGCGAGCCAGACTGGCAATCATCGAAAGGAGGTTGACATGACACAGCAGCTCTATGACAAAGCCAAAGTCTCGATCGAGGACGACGTCATCGAGGAGCTCGGCGCCTGGATAGACCAGTACACCATCGCATCTATGATCGTCGGCGCCATCGAGGAAGAGTGGGGCACCGTCAGACTCGAGAACTGCAAGGACTTCTGGTATCGCGCCCTCGAGTATCACCTGCCCGATCTCTTCCAGCACATCGCCCGAAGGCTGCCCGACCCAAGCGAGGAGGACTAATGCCCCTCCGCGCTGACTTCCTGGACGGCCAAGTCTTGTTCCAGCAGCTCCCATCCCACCCCAGAGACCTCACGCGATACCAGGGAGCGATGTTTCTTGACCGTCCAGACCTCTGGCCCGTCCGCCGGCCGAAAAGAAAGAACGGCGTACCACCCGAACAACGTCCCCTACTCGACAGCGAGGACTCGCCGGGGTGAGAGGCCCGGCACAAACAAGGAGGACAACATGCAGCAAGACCCTACACACGAACTCGCGACCCTGGAGAATTCGTCCCAGCCCCTGCTCCGCTGGCTCCACGACCTCAAGGTCACTAGCCCGGAGCAACAGAAGGACGCTGAGGACCTCCTGATCTCCGCCCGCCAGGCCTGGAGACAGGCCGACGAAAAGCGAAAGGAGCTCACCCGTCCCCTGGACGATGCCAAGCAGCGGATCATCGATCTTTTCAAACCCTACATGAACCGCCTCGAGACCGGCATCAATATACTCAACCGCGAGCTCACCACCTACCACCAGACCCTGCTTGAGATCTGTCGCGAACAGGAGAGGCGAGCGTTCGAGGAGCAGGCCGCCCGTATGAAGGAAGCCGAGCAAACCGGTGAGGTCATCGACCCACCGCCGCCCCTCGAGATGCCCAACGTCACCAAGACGTCCCACGCCCACCTCGGCACCGTCACCTACCGCCAGGACCCGGACATCCGAATCGTCGATCCCACGAAAGTCCCCCGTGACCTGTGCGACCCATCCCTTCCCCGGATCCGCGCCAGAGTCAAGTCCGGCGTCACCGATATCCCCGGCGTCCTGATCACCAAGAAACTGGTCAGCGTCGCCAGGACATAACCCAATCCAGACAGTGAGGACAAGGCGGGGTGAGAGGCCCGCCACAAACAAGGAGGACAACGATGTCCAACGGACAACCCAACACCAGGTACCACGCCGAGATCAAGCTCACCCTAGACGCCAGAGAGGTCAGGATAAACATCTTCGCCGACACCCTGGTCGAGATTTACCGAGACCTGGCCAACATCTCTGAGCAGATCCCCGGCCCAATCCAGAACGGCGGCCACAGGGAGATCACCAACGCCGAGCTTAAAGCCGCCCAGCTTCAGAGGGACGGCAAGCTCCCCGACAGGGTCGCCAAGAAGCTCGGCCCCGCCAGGTCCGCCAACTCCGACACCCGACCGGCTTGCGTCAACTGCGGGTCCCACAACACCGAGCTCATAAAGTGGGTCGACAAAGAGACCGGCGAACCACGCCAGGCCTGGAAATGCCAGGACTGCAAGCAATGGCTGCCCAACGCCAAGAAGGCGTGAGCTCAGGGGGAGAGGGGGAGAGCTCCCCCTCCCCCCCAAAATAAAAACAAAGGAGTACGAACGTGTATCGAAAGACAACACTACGACGCATGCCACCCACGACCAGGCGCTTCGCCCGGAACCTCAACAGCCTCCAGGGCATCCTCAAGCGCCTCCAGAACCTCACCCAGGAGGTCGCCCGCCTCGAGCTCGACAGCACCGCCCTGCTCAACGCCACGCGCCAGGACACCAAACACGCCAACCTGGACGAGTTCCTGTCCGACCACTTCAACCAACAGGAGGCCGGCGATGAACTATGAACAGGCCCTCCAATATCTCCGCGAGCTCGACACCACGCTCTTCCGCGACACCCAACTCACCAACGTCATCCACAAAGCCCAGGATGCCCTCCACGACTGCCTCGAGCTCGGCCTCACCGGCGACGACGAGGAATCAATCAGGGCGGGGCCTTAACGGCCTCGCCCTTTTTTTTCGAGGCAAACCCCGAACCCGTTTTCCTCGAGCTCCTTTCCCCTACCAGGCGACAGCAATTTGGCGGAGATGCTGCCACACTGCCACACTGCTCTGATATTCGCATCACTGATCCAAATTGTTTGCAATCAATATCGGGTGTATAATGCCCACATCGGAACGATTCAATCACACTTCCCTTTTGGGATAGACTAGGGAGAGGCTCCAACGATGGACCTGCTAGACGCCAAATCGGTTCGTCCGCTTACTGACGTTTGCTCTAAATTGACGATAGAAGGCAGCTCGTATGCCCAGTAGCAGAAAGAGTGAAATACCCGTCGGTACTCAGTTCTCACCGAACTTGATCAACTTACCAGAATTTCTGAGGGTGATCGTGAAATTTTCGGGAGATAAGAGGGCGATGCAGAAGGCAATATTCCGGAAGCCTGTTCATGGAACACGAGCAACCGTTCCAACGTCGGCTCGTACTGCGTCCCTTCCACTTGAGGCGGCAGCTCAGTATGGTCTCCTATCACCACGCACCTATGAGGCTACCGCCCTGGCTCGAGAATTAGCACCACTTGAAGAAAAGGAGATATATGCACGATTCGCCAAGCACATCCTTCTGAACCTTAATGGCCTGAGGGTGCTCGAGGGTATTAAGCAAATGCAATCAGATCTCACCGCGGGGTTGTCCACCACCGAAATAACCGGGGATACTCTAGCTCGCTATTTGACGCAGAATGGCTTGGCTGTCACCGAGCACAATACTGCCATCAACACCATGCGATTATGGTTGATGAAGGCAGCGATTTTCAAGGACAAAGAGTCGAGGTCATCGCCGTGGGATATCGACGACGACAAACGCCGAGAAGTCCTCGGTATCGCCGACGAAACCTTAAATGCCCTGGATGCGCTCGAGGAACCACAGAGGATCTTTCTCACAGCACTATGCAAGGCAAGTCCCGATGACTGGGTCAAAGCCTCCGAAATTCGGGACCTTGCCGAGCTGACAGAACAAGCAAAGGTCACATTCTCGAGGGCCTCTTTGCCCAAACAGATACTGGAACCACTGGAAACTGCTGGTCTAATCGAGTGGAGATCGCGGGGCACCAAAGGTGGCAAGACTGCTGAACTCCGAACAACGGACAAGTTCAATGCCGAGGTGTTGGAGCCTTTCCTAGCAAGCGCGACCGCGTCACTTGACCCCGTGGTGACGCGTTACTACAAGATGCGCTCCGAAGATATCTATGCATCCCTCAATTCCCCTAATGTCCATGAGAAAGGTCAAGCCCTTGAGGCATTGGCCATCCACATAATGAGGATACTCGGCCTGCGCCTGATTGCCTGGCGCAAGAGAGCAAAGGATGCTACCGGTCGGGCCGAGGTTGATGCTCTCATGGGCGGGGTCATCGGAGGCATCGCCACGACCTGGCAAGTTCAGTGCAAGAACATGCCCAGTTCACGGGTTCCCCTCGAGGATGTTGCCAAAGAGGTGGGAATAACCACTGTCACCAAGGCAACGCACGTTCTCTTTGTAACGAATGGAAGCTACACCAAGGACGCCCGGGATTTCGCCACAAAGACTATGTCGGCATCTAGCCTTAGTATTTACCTCCTAGATGGGCGTGACTTTGCTGAGATACGGGGAAGCTCCGCGTCTCTTGCGCGGATAATAGAACGACAGAGCCAGGAGATAATACTCGACCGTCTGAAGCGTCCGGCTTGGTCTGGCTGACCTGCGCCAGCGAGCCTTTTTTGTGGACGTGCCAAAACCGGTATTGACTTTTCATCAGCATGCATCATATAATAGTAGTGTGAAGAAAGGTGATGCACGGATAACGGTTTCTATTCCTTCGTCGATCCATCAGCGCCTTACGGCTATCGCTGAGCAGAGCGGAGTTTCCATAAGTTGGGTGGTCAGGTATGCAATCGACGAGTTCTTGTACGGAAACGACGACAGCACACAGATGGTGCTGCCCCTTGTTAGGGAACGACGCGGGGTAAGGGAATACAAAGCCGATGTCTCTGGGGAGGGTAGAGCACGATGATATCAGACGTGAGTCTCGCGACGGAAGTCAAAGATCGAGCAAACCGCTTCGACCAGGCCGAGGCTGTAATTCGGACCCCGCTAGGAACCGCCTATTGGGCCGACTCCATGCGTTTGATGGCAGACGTGTTTGAGCCTCAATCGGTGGATCTCATTGTTACCAGCCCGCCCTTCGGTCTAGTCCGTAAGAAAGAATACGGCAATGCAGATGCTGACGAATATGTCCAGTGGTTCAGACCCTTTGCGAAGGAGTTCAAAAGGGTCCTAAAGCCGCAAGCTTCGCTTGTCATAGACATTGGTGGCGCATGGAAGCCGGGCTTACCAACAAAAAGCCTGTACCAATACGAGCTACTAGTAACCCTTTGTCGAGAATTTGAGTTTCACCTTGCGCAAGAATTCTTCTGGTGGAACCCCTCACGTCTCCCAACACCAGCGGAGTGGGTTAACGTAAGACGAATAAGAGTTAAGGATGCAGTAAACTCCATCTTCTGGCTGTCCCCGACACCGTGGCCACGCGCCAGCAATCGTAGAGTGCTGACTGCATATAGCGATTCTATGAATGAATTGTTGGCTAATGGGTACAAGGCAAAGCGTCGCCCGAGCGGACACGATATTAGCGATAAGTTCTCCCGCGACAACGGAGCGGCTATACCTCCAAACTTGCTTGCTGTGGCCAATACGGAGAGCAATTCCTCATATCTTCGCTACTGCGAAGAGAATGATTTGGCCCCTCACCCGGCAAGGTTTCCAGCCACAATCCCCGAGTTCTTCATACGTTTTCTCACCGACCCCCGGGACCTAGTGTTTGACCCATTTGCCGGGAGCTGCGTAACCGGCGAAGTCGCAGAGCGACTGTCACGACGATGGATTTGCAGTGAGATCGAGCGAGTGTATCTTGAAGGAGCCCGTGGGCGTTTTCAGGGGAATGCGACCCCTAAATCCAATGGTTCACGTGAACCAGCGGTGTACAAGATCCGGCGCCCTGGACTGCGCTGGAATGGTGTCGACGATATTCCGTTGCTTCCTAAAGATGGTGGCCAGAAGCGCCCGGTTACCTAGCATCGGCGCAGTGGCATCAAGATGGCTTCCTAGTATTTTGCCAATACTTTGCCAATAGACTCCGCGCCCGCACTAATCAACCGCCGCCGCCCCGCGCTTCAGGGCAACCAGAGGTCACAAATTGCCATCCTGCTCAAAGAGCACGTAAGCGGTTGAAGCTGATCGGGCTCACCACTACGAAGTCGCATTAGGCCCGATCTAGTTGCCCGACGCTTTGGGCCCACCGGTCGGGTACGATTGAAATTGTTCCAGTGCCTCTTCTCCCCTTCGCTGGCTATATTTGCGCCTTGTGAGAAACACGACATAAAGATCTTGCCCCAAAGCAGTGGGAGTAAGCGACCCCATAACATAGCCGTCTTCCAACCCAAACCTCTTCCTTGACTCTCGCCCCAGACTGTAAAATGCATCGGCAATTGATAGAAGTACGGGGTTTTCGCTCCACGTCGCCGAGACCTGGGCCTCCCGCTCTTCGTTCATACCATTACGTGCCATTTCGCCAAGCGCCGCGTAGATTTCGGAGAACGTTTGGAACTCAGTGGGGGTAAAGATAAAGAGGTAGTCCTCTGGTGCCTCACGTATAGAGGACGGGTGGAATGCCTTCACGGTGCTATGTGGCTGAATGCCTTCCACATGCCTAACCATTATTTCCATAGATGGCCTCCCTACTGCACAGGTGCCACGGGGCGCCAGTCATAGCTAACCTCCACCTACAAGAGTCCGCGCCCACGTACATTTGTCGCTCTCGACCAAATATAAGAAAGGGGTAAGACGAACCATGGCAAACAACAACATAACGTGGCCGTGTCACAACCCCTCACAATCAGATTATACTGCTTATGCCAGATCGGAGCTTGGATGTCTTCTCTCATTTCAATCGCAATAGGCCTTTCCCCCCTTACAGGTAGGCTTCCGCCCCTTGCGACGAGCTAGCAACTCCACGACATCATACGTCTGGTAAGTGACCACAGGGCCACAAACAGCCAGACTGCTACCTCGGAAAGCAGTTGACCCATCGACTGCAAACATTTCGCTAATAATCAGCTAATGGACTCGGCGCCCCGGCCAATCACGCGCCATCACCTCCACAATACAACACATCTTCCTCAGCAGACGTGAACCACCCAAACCCAAGCGACGAATTCCCCAGCAAGTGCTACAATTACAATTACGATGCATGCCGCGGATGATGAGTAGGCCAGTCTAGTCACCACGGCTACGGCATGCCCGAATCGTCAAGTATCTTTGTATTGGAGGTTGTTATGAGTGACCTACTGGTGACCAGCATAAGCATGGAAGAACTGTTGGACAAACTTCGCTCAAGAGAATGGCTGATCCCACAATTTCAACGTGAGTTCATTTGGTCGATAGCCAATGTCATTGATTTTGCCCACTCAGTCCTGTTCGCCCGCCCCATTGGCATGGCTACGTTGTGGGAACAGGAGGAAGACTCTCAGTTACCCCTCGCTCCTATTTCCCTACCTGGGATTGACTCAGACGATGGTGTCACCAAAGATAAGACTTTCTGTGACACTGAGAAAGATCCGACAAAGAAATTCGCCGTCTTGGATGGCCGTCAGCGATGCACCGCTGTGGCCATGTTATTTGGCCGCTTTCATTCGGATGATCCAAAGAACAAACTCTCCGGAAGATACTTCTTGGATGTGTCCCAGAAAGAGCCATCAAAGCAAATTATCTACTTCAAAGAGAAGGAGATAACGCAAAAAGGCTATGACACGGATGCAGCTTGTACCTCCGATGGCCTCTTCCCGCTTTCCAGCAATACTGCGAAAGAGAAGATGCTTCCCCAATGGATGAGATATGTCCAAACAATAAGGAACCGCGACTTTTATCCGGATGGAAAACTACCTGCGAAGGACGAACTTGACCGTAGAGAACGGATTTTGAAGCAGGCGTTTGAAGGCATAATACGTACTAGGCTTGCAGTCTATATTGTTCCCTCTGCATATAGTCTAGCAGAGGTATGTGAAATATTTGAGACGCTTAACGTAACTGGCACCAAAGTGTCAACTGTCGACCTTGTACATTCTTGGCTCTATGCCGATACTGCGAAGGAGGCACGCCAAATCCTCTTACGGGATTGGATAGACGAGTTTGGACAATCAGACGGTGCCATAGGCTGGGCAGACTCGGATGACCGTCCCGAATTGGTTCTTCAGATGGTCACAGCTTCTCATATCGCCTTGGAGTCCAAGCCAAAGCCAAGAGCAACTCGCGGTAAGAAGGATAGCGAGATGATCTCTTCTGTCAAAGCCGAAGACCTACTCCGAACCCCAACTCAGCATTGGAAGAACATGATAGCTAACGAGACCGTGATAGCCGAAGCCCTCGGTGATTTCCAGAAAGTTGTCGCCGATGGTTACTTCGCATGGACTGACTGCCCTTACCCTGTTTCAGCCTCCATATATGTTGCATTGAGACTGCATTCTTATTTCGATCCACCAGAAACTCATAGGTGGGGCCGGGAAGATTTGAATGCCATATTCAGAGCATTCTTCTGGAGAAATGCGCTGACCAATCGGTATGACCAGGGTTTTCTTACTCAGCTAGGAGAAGACATCAAAACAGTCAAGGCTTGGCTGAGAATGAGGGCTGATTATCAATCAAGCAGCCAGTGGGCAACCGAGGTCACCAAACTACTAGATAGCTACATGAAGAAGACGTTGCCTACCAAAGATGACCTCATGGCCGCAGTAACAGACACTGTTCCGATCGGCGCTTTAGGCAAAGCCTTGATGTTACCCATGCACGGTGGTGCTCGCAGAGACCTGGTGGATGGTAACAGGAGTCTCGAATACCCAACGCCCAAAGGAGTCCCAATACATCATATCTATCCCAAGAATTGGTGTCAGAACAACAAAATGGGCAGGTTAGCCATCCTACTGGACAAGAAGAAGGCTGGCAAGGACTGGGTAAACTCCGCTGCGAATCTGATGCCATTGAGCCGCGAATCTAACAACTTGTGGAAGGCGAAACCACCTGGCCAGGTTCTAGCGGAGAATGGAATAGTGTACGAACACGTACAGGATATCCTCAGGGCATCTTTTATGGATAGACAATGCTTTGATTATCTATTACAAGGAGAGAAGAATATCCAGGAGTTTTGGGAAAGACGCGCCACACTCATAGTGGAAGATTTGCTAAGGAGAATGACGGTGATAACCTAAATTATCGTATATTGGAAGCATCGATATGGGAATATTGCCAAATCGGTTCCTGCAACTTTATGTTAGGGTGATGAATGGAGGTGCAGAGGTTACCCTTGCCAGCCTAGTTTCTGACCTTGAGCTTGATGACCTGCCGCATACGCTTGATCAGATCCAGAGCGTAAGAGACACAATTACAGAGTGCCAGTTGGAACTTATACCTGACATAGCATCAGGTGACCTCCAGACGACGAGGGTATTGCGGCCGTTAACGCAGACCGACCTAACTCCGGAAATCACCCTCGACGAGATTATCAGGGGAGAAACGAGCAATCAAGAGTTGAAGTCCTCACTCATTTATAACCATGAGAGAGCAGCCGCGCAACCAGGGACACCATTGGCTCAACTGAAATCTGATGATGTAACGTTCTCCTGTCTGCGAACAATCGGTGCGTTCCTTTCCTCGTTCGGCGGCGTCCTATATGTGGGAGTCGACAATCAATCGCAGCTCGTCGGTATTGAATACGATTTCCGGCTACTGAAAAAAGGCAAAGGGAACAGAGATTCCTGGGAGTTGTATTTGAGGGATGTAATACAGGGCAGATTCAGAGACGGGATCTCCATAAACGACTACGTCAACGTGGGATTTGTTGAGATTGAACGCAAAACATTGGCCAAAGTAAATGTTCTTCGAAGAAGTAAACTATCCTTACTAAAACAGACTGATGGCTGCGCTTTGTTCCGCCGTCAAGGTAATAGGTCAGTTGAAGTGAAGATGGAAGACGTCGAAGAATTCCTAGAACTTCGCAAGGCACAAAGCGAGACATGAACGACAATTCACCGAAGCACCGGAATCGTATAACCGAAGGGAGAGGAAGATACCATGATCAAGAAGGGAGATAAGGTGAAAGTCATCCGGACTGCTCCCGATGCTGACGAGCTCACGAGAGAGTACACCTCCTGTTTTCTCGGGAAGACTGGAATAGTCAAGACGGAACCAGCTTGGCTGGCCCGCAAACCAGGGCAGCCTTTGGGCGAACTCTCAGCCGACGGGGAATGCTGGGTCGAATTCGACCATCCATGCTCTCAGCATAACGAGAGGAGTGCCCTATTCGAAGTAAACGAGCTGGAAAAAGTCGAAAACTGAGCCACACAAATCGAACCGTCGCTACGCAAGCAACCAACCTCATGCTTGCAAACATTTTGCTAACAAACTCACCACCACGCCCCATCACCGTACTATACCCCAAATACAAAACTGATTTTCGCACCGAGCAAAACGCCAC
This sequence comes from Dehalococcoidia bacterium, assembly GCA_049671165.1. Classification (GTDB taxonomy): domain Bacteria; phylum Chloroflexota; class Dehalococcoidia; order GIF9; family AB-539-J10; genus RBG-13-51-36. The sequence continues at coordinate 10,923 of JBATUN010000029.1, forward strand.
TCATTTGTATTTAGGAGCATCGGGTGGCATAATTCTCTTGCAACTCTTAATCAGCAGGTTCAGGGTTCGAGACCCTGGCGGCTCACTTTAGATACTGTATTACTCGGTGATAGCTACTTGGGTTTTGAGCCTGTCCCGAACTCGGTTCGGGTACGAAGAAAGCGCGCTACGTCTTCCCGGTTTATCATTCCAATGACTTTCCCTGCTTCCATGACAGGGATGTGATTGGTGCTTTCCCCACTCATTTTTTGGAGTACGCCCAAGAGGTCTTGATCAGCATAAGCCATCTTGAGTTTGTTCGCCGGGGTCATGATATCTTGTACAGTGGTGGTTGCCCAACGGGTGCGGGGGACTTTCCTTATCTGCTGCAGGGTAACCATGCCTTCCAGCTCAGCTCCCCAGCTTATGAGGAAGCAACTTCGTCCTGTGGGCAATACGTATTGCTCGACCAGCTCTGTTAGGTTCATGTGGGGAGGGACTAAGGGACTCGCATAGTCCGCCACCTGGCGTGCCGTGATACCGATAAGGGCATCGCGGAGCATAACCTGCTGGTAACTGGCTCTAGCGGCATTACGGAGGAACCAGCCAACGAATATTAGCAACATGCCGTTAAGCCATAACTGGAGAACGAAAATGAGGGCAATGCCTCCAGCCATGAAGGCATAAGCTATCCCCTGTCCTACTTTGGTAGCGATGCGAGTTGCTCTAGGGTAATCGTGGGTTCTATGCCACAAGAGGGCACGAAATATTCTGCCTCCGTCTAATGGAAAACCAGGGATTAGGTTGAATACAGCTAAAATCACATTTATCAGGGCTAGCCATTGCATCAAGCTAGCGGCCAGGATTTGATTGGCGCTGGTCAGCAAAAGGTGCAATCCGTAGAAAATACCAGCCAGAGCCAGGCTGGCTAAAGGGCCAACTATGGCTATTGAGAGTTCTGCTCTGGGGTGGGTCGCTTCTTTAGTAATCTGAGAAACACCACCGAAAACAAAGAGGGTGATCTCTTTAACCGGGATATTGTTACGAATAGCCAGGATGCTGTGGGCCAGTTCATGGATAATGATGGAAGCAAAGAAGAGCAGACTGGTTAATATACCCAGAATTATCCTCTGACCTATAGGAGGATAAGGACGCTCTACCAAGGGGTTGAGCACGAGTGAAATGGTAACCAGGGCAAAGATAATGAACCATGTATAATGGAGTCGCAGGGGAATACCGAAGACCCTACCTAGACTTATGTTACCCCTCATCGTCATTCTTGTGGCAGGCACAACCGATAAGCTTGTAAGCTAATTTAGCCAGTAGAAAAGCACAGGAACTCGGCCCCTCAGCCGGGCAGAATTCCATCAAATCGAAGCCCACTACATGCTTGTGAAGCGCGACCGGTTCCACTATATCCAAGATCTGCCGCCATGACATGCCATCAGGTTCAGGGGTGCCTACTGCTGGCATAATGGAAGGGTCAAGAACATCCACATCTATGGTGACATAGACATCTTCGCTAAGCGAGTCCACTATTTTGTCTATGGAAGCTGCACTCGATGCCAGGTTCGACATATAAAAGGGCGTCAGCTTGGTTTGGCTTAGGAATTGGTTTTCTTCCCAACTGAGGCTGCGCACTCCCACCTGGGAGATAGGGCAAAGCTCGAAGATGCGGCGCATAACACAAGCTTGACCATATTTGGTCCCCAGATATTCATCTCGAAGGTCAGCGTGAGCATCCAGTTGCAATACAGAAAGTCTGGGAAATGCTTCCTTGAAAGCTCGAACTGCTCCCAGAGAAAGAGAGTGCTCTCCACCGAGCAGCACTACAAATTTCTCCTTCTGTATCAAGCCTTCGACTACCTTACAGACTCTGTCAATCATATCTTGGGGGCTGCTCAGCAAGGGTTCTATCCGGGGCAGGGTAGAAATACCGATTTTGTGTATCTCGCGGTCCAGCTCCAAATCATAGAGCTCCAAATATTGGGAGGCATCGATAATAGCTTGCGGGCCGCGGCGAGATCCGCTTCGCCATTCACTGGTGCTATCGTACGGGACAGGCACAATCACGGTCTTGGCTTCTTGCAGATTTGAGTAAGGTGGTTCTAGTCCGGCAAAGACCTCGTGCGGCAGGAATGTCCCCTCATGCCAACCGGCGAAGGGCCCAGGGTGACAGTCACGGTCGTTCATGGTAGATAAAACTTCCTGGGTTCGCCATCACTGTCTCTGCCTTGGCCCATTCTCTGTCGATTAGACAAGTGCGCAGCTTAACCAGCTCGAATCCCTCTCGAAAATCTTCTATTGCTTTATCGGTATCAAAATCCTTGCACGAGAAAATGTCTATGTTAATGTAATTCCGCTCAACAAAGGTATGGATACCAATATGACTCTCCGCTATGAAAACAAATCCTGATATCCCCCAATCCTCTAACACCGGCCCTGTATATCTGAGCATGTATGGGGGTGAAATCCTGGTCATTCCAATCCTGGCTGGATAATTTTCCAACCACTTCCGAAGGAAATCTTCGTCTCGGAGAATCTTCTGGTTGCTGGAATAGCCGTCTATGATTAAGTGCATTGGACCTCCTCGAGCAGCATCTTTCTTAGATCGAACAGGGCGGCGTAGACTGCTCGTTGCTTCATTCTTGAGCGATTTCCACGGAGCCGATGAGTGAAGGTTTGCTTAGATTCACCACTGCTTAAGCCTATATACGCCTCTCCGGAGTTGTCATCGGAATTTATGTTGCCACCAACACCTATGCCGATATCAGCCTTCAAATTCCTTCGTGCAGTCTCAGCCATTGCCTCGGCTACCTGAATGCTTTCCTTGCCATATCCATCCATAATGGCAGCATCAACACCGCAAGCCATCTTAGCTTCATCACAGCAAGCCAGCAATCCTCCCTTGAAATAAGTGCAGCTTTCCCGGCTACTGGCAATGGTGCTGCATAGGAGCCCCTCGGTGCAGGACTCCATAGTTGCCAGACTCCAGTTTTTGGCTCTGAGCAGTTCTCCAATGACGGAGCCAAGGGTGTCATCGTCCACGCCCCAAATATAGGGAGAAAGCTTGTTGCGAATTTGTTCTTCGCTTTGAGCGATAAGGCGTTGCGCTTCTGTTTTCTCCTTTGCTTTGGCGGTAATACGCAGATATACACCGTCCGGGTTGATATAAGTAGCCAGAGTAGGGTTGGATAGCTTAGAAATATGGGCTACCATTTCATCCACCTTAGCTTCAGGTAGCCGAAAAGTCTTGATTACCCTGGATAGGATTACCTCGCCGGTTGGCCTTTGCTCCAGTTTGGGCAAAATGCCTTCCTGCCACATCATTTTCATCTCGTCGGACGGCCCGGGTAGAGCTATAATTATGTGCTTGTCTTCCTCAACCCACCAGCCAGGCGCTGTGCCCATATGATTGGGAATTATTTGAGCCGAAGGAATGACAGTCGCCTGTCTGATATTGCTTTGTGGTATTTCCCCGAGATAATGGCGGAGCAAATCCTGCAATTCTTGCCACAACTTCTCATCGACTTTGAGTTCCTCGCTGACTAGCTCGCTAATAGCCTCACGGGTAATATCATCTTGGGTAGGTCCCAATCCCCCTGTGGTGATAATAAGGTCTGCCCTCTTCCAGGCTCGTTTCAAGGTATCCACCAACCTCTTCTGATTGTCACCTGCCGTAGAGATAAAATATAAGTCGATTCCCAGCAGTGGCAATTGGTTGGCCAAAAAGGAAGAGTTGGTATCAATTATATTGCCGAGTAGAATCTCTGTGCCGACGGGTATTATTTCTGCCTTCATTCTTCAATTACAAATTGTCAGTTCGCGGCTACTTCAGCATTTGGGTGCTGAGACGCCGATGTATTTCTCCACTATTGCCATAGCACAATATTTGCCGCACATGCTGCAAGTCGTTCCGCTAGCTGGTATCCTGGCATGGATTTGCTGGGAAAGCTCTGGGTCTAGAGATAGTTCAGCTTGAGTTTTCCAATCACGAGACTTGCGAGCTCTGGACATTTGTTCGTCCCATTCCTTGGCACCTTGTACACCCTTAACAATGTCCGCAGCATGAGCAGCTATACGAGACGCAATCACCCCTTCTTTAACATCCTGTATACCCGGGAGGGCAAGGTGCTCGGTAGGCGTAACATAGCACAAGAAGTCTGCGCCAGCGGCAGCGGCAATTGCTCCCCCCACAGCGGCAGTAATGTGGTCGTAGCCAGCACCTATATCAGTTACCAGAGGCCCGAGGACATAGAAGGGTGCCCCGCCGCAAAGGCTCTTTTCTAGTTGAACATTGGTGGTGATTTGGTTCAATGGCAAATGCCCGGGCCCTTCAACCATAGCTTGTACACCCGCTTCTCTAGCGCGTTCCACCAATTCGCCAAGGATAATCAATTCTTGAATTTGGGCCCTGTCGGTGGCATCAGCCAAGCATCCAGGACGCAAGCCATCGCCCAGACTCAAAGCGAAGTCATATTGAAGAGCCAAGTCCAGCATGCGGTCATAGTATTGATATAATGGATTCTCCTTATCGTTATGGAGCATCCAGCCTATGAGGAAAGCTCCTCCTCGAGACACTATGTCAGTCTTCCTACTCTGCTTTTTGAGTCTGGCCAGAGACTCCTGAATTACTCCGCAGTGGACGGTCATAAAATCAACACCGTCTTTGGCGTGTTCCTCTATCGCCGCGAACATCTCGTCCACAGTCATATTCACGATGGCTCCCCGATTATCAATAGCTTCAATACCAGCCTGATAAATGGGCACCGTCCCCACAGGTACGGTGCCGGCACGCATGATAGCCCTCCTGATAGCTGAAATATCACCTCCTGTGCTCAGATCCATCACAGTGTCAGCACCAAACTCGACGGCAGTCTGTAATTTCCTCAATTCCGTGTTCAAATCACAGAAATCTGAAGATGTGCCTATGTTAGCATTGACTTTGGTTCTCAGCCCTCTGCCTATGCCGCAGGGGATTAGATTTGTGTGATTAACGTTGGCCGGAATTATGATTTCACCCGCAGCTATGCCGCGGACGATAAAATCCGTCTCCACACTTTCCTTTTCGGCTACATGCTTTATCTGGGGTGAAACAGTACCTTTTTGCGCTAACTTTAGTTGGGTCATCTTCCCAAGAACCTCGCATAGATTGCAGTAAGACTAAAGTATAGAACAGGGCGAATCGTCAATGCAAACGCAACCCCGGCAATAACTGGACGCACAAAAGCGAAGGACACGAATACAAACTCAGGACAAAGCTCTTAGGGTTTCTTTCTGTATCTTGAATAACTTGACTATCCCTTGCCGTGCCAAAGAAAGCAAGGCATCAGCGGTGTCTTCAGTGAAGGGTTTAGCCTCAGCGGTCCCCTGAATTTCCACAAACTCATTCTTGTCGGTCATCACCACATTGAAATCAACTTCGGCTTGGTAATCCTCTTCGTAGCAAAGGTCAAGCAACATATTGCCATTCACAATACCCACGCTGGTAGCAGCTATCGTTTTGCTCAATGGCATAAATGGCAGGACGCCTTGTTTTCGTAGGTTATGGAAAGCGTGATATAGGGCAACGTATCCGGCAGTGACAGCCGCTGTTCTGGTCCCGCCGTCTGCCTGCAACACATCGCAATCTACTATAAACGTCCGCTCTCCCAGAATCGCCAAGTTAGTCGCTGCTCTTAAGCTGCGGCCTATAATGCGTTGAATTTCCTGGCTTCTTCCCTCTGATCTGTTGCGCGGTGTACGAGTAACAGTGGACCGAGGCAACATGGCATATTCGGCAGTAACCCAACCCTGGCCACCACCTTTGAGAAAGGGGGGTACCCTTTCGTCCATGCTAACGGAGCACAATACCCTTGTTTTCCCCAGTTCGATCAGAGCTGAACCCTCGGCAAAACTCTGATACTCCAAGATTATGCGCACGGGGCGAAGCTCATTGTCAGCGCGGTTATCTATTCTCGGCATACTAGAAGAAGTATAGCAGACTATCTCGCAAATTGCCTACCTATTTTGAGCTGTTGTTCACCGCGGCCCTCTTTTCTGATAGGTCTCAATGAATCTTTCTATGGAGCGGTCGTAAGTCTTCTCCACATCGTCGGGGAAGAAGCAGGCTGGCAGCTCGCCTAACCGCCAATGATATCTTAGGCATTCGCAGCAGATGCCTTTTCTGCTGCATGGCTCATAAGTACAGTTACAGTCTGCTTTGTTCTGCTCCCAAGTACAGTCTCTCATATTTGCTCTCCTTCCATGATTGTCTAGCTTAGTACTCCTTTGCTCCCTACTCGAAATGATACCGAGTGGTGAGCATAGACGTAGGAAGCTGCCGCATTTTCACTGACATATGCTATCATATGTCAGAGTAGGCGTATTGGAAAGGCAGGCAGCAGGTTGCAGCTACCATTTGATGCTTATCTTGACATTGAAACTACAGGCTTATGCTCGTTTTACGACGAAATAACCGTTATCGGCATCTATTTGGCTTCTGATGGTGCGAATAGCTTGGTTCAACTTGTCGGAAACGAGGCAACCAGAAGTAACTTGCTCAGGACCTTGCGCTGCGTGGACACCATTTACACATACAATGGCAGCCGCTTTGACCTTCCCTTTATCAATTTCCGGCTGGGTGTAAACCTGAGAGAGCACTTTCGTCACCGTGACCTGATGCATGATTGCTGGAGGAACAATTTGTACGGTGGCTTCAAGGCGGTGGAGCGGCAATTAGGTATCCCTCGACGGTTACGGGGTATTGGAGGAGCAGAGGCGGTAATGCTTTGGTGGAGATATCAGATGGATCATGACAGGAAGGCGCTGGATTTGTTGCTGGAATACAACAAGGAAGATGTGCTTAATCTGATGACATTGAGGGGGAAGCTAGAAAGGTTCGGATGCGGAGCCCGCTGAGGAAAGCGGTTAAAACATATTTGGCATCTCGCTTAATCTGCATCCCATGGAAAAGATTCATCATAGTAGTAGAGGTCGTTGAAGGCCGTGGTAATTTCATATCCGTCTAGTCTAGAATCAGGATGAGGCTCATGAGACCCGAATTGGCCGGGCCAAGAAGCAGGCGCTTGAGATTCTATCCTCCGCCACACTCCGTCGTAATTCCAATCCTCTATGAGGAAGGCATGTCCATATTCCTCATCATTAATACCAAGGGCGACATATACCTGCTCCGCATCAATGCCATAGGCTCTAAGGAGGGAGCATAGTAGAGTAGAAAAGTCCTCGCAATCCCCAGTGCTGTAGGACAGGGTTTCTTCAGGGGTTTGCCAACAGTCCTTTCCCCATCGCTCTTCATCGGATTTATACTCTATATTATCAGCAACCCAGTCTCGGATATCATCAAAGCCAACTTGAGAGACTGTGTAGGCGGGCTCGCCGAGGATATCTTGTAGAGTCTCCTTAACTGCCTGGCATTCGGGCATGATGCAAGACTTGAATTCAGACTCTGTCGCCGGAAGCCAGTAGGTAATAGGGCCCTCAGGATAAACGATGCAACTGATGCAGCTCAACCCAGACAAGATGAGCAAGCCAAGTACAGCACCACAGGCTAGAAGGATCAAAAAGCGCTTTTTCATGCATAAGCTCCCGGTCATTTTAAGCAATAATCTGGTTTCCCAAAATCCAAATACAATCTACCATTCAAAGGGACACGAGTCGTTCTGCTTGGCGCGGGAATATTACTTTCTCTTGACCGCTGACTTCACTGACTCTTCAATATCTCCGGCGGTCAATCTGTATCTCTGAAGCAGTTCTTCGGCTTTGCCTGACATGGCGTACCTGTCACCAAGATTGACGAATTCCATCGGCACTGGCTTCTCCTTGGCTAGTATCTGAGCAACTCGGCTGCCAAGACCACCTTGGGCTAAGTGCTCTTCAGCAATGACGATTGCGCCTGTCTCTGAAGCCGCTTCAACTATGGCTGCTTCGTCCAGAGGTTTAAGGGTATGTATGTTGATTACCCGGCAATCTATGTCTTGTCTGGCTAAGATATCTGCCGTCTCCAGAGCTTTAGCCACCATGATGCCCGTGGCTACAATAGTTGCATCCTTGCCTTGTCTCATAGTCACTGCCTTACCTAATGTGAAGTGATAGCCTTCGGAGTAGACAATCGGTGTCTTAGGGCGACTTAGTCTGATGTAGAAAGGTCCATAGGTACCTGCTGCTACTCTTACTGCTACAGCAGTCTCTATAGCATCTGCCGGAACGACCACGGTGAAGCTGGGAAGAGCACAACACAAGGCCAGATCTTCAATTGCCTGATGTGAAGTACCATCCTCCCCTACCGTGATGCCGCCATGTGTAGCTACGATCTTGACATTTAGGTTCGGCTGGGAGATGCATAGCCTCAACTGGTCAAAACAGCGACAGACGACGAAGACAGCGAAGCTGCTGGCAAAGACAGTCTTGCCCGAAGCAGCCAAGCCAGCAGCGATACCAATCATATTCTGCTCTTGCAGGCCGCAGTTGAAGAAACGTTCAGGAAACTCCCGGGCAAAAAAATTGGTCATTGTTGAAGGCGACACATCGGCATCCAAGACAACAATGTCTTTGTTTTGTCTGCCTAGCTCTACGAGAGTCTTGCCGTAGATTTCCCGGGTAGACGCTTCAGCCATACTTACTCCTGTGCCCCATGAAAAATTCACTTTGCTCTTTTCAAGGGGAACCCCGGGATGTCAATCGGTAAATCTGGGGCGCCCGAAAAACGGAGTTCTTCACGGGTAGTCACCCTAACTCCTTTAGTGCCTTTTCAGCTTCCTCTCGGGTAGGTGCTTTGCCATGAAACACCACGTTGTTTTCCATGAAGCTAACCCCCTTGCCTTTAATAGTCCGGGCGATGATCACAGTAGGCTTGCCTTTCATTTTTTCAGCTTTGGGGAAAGCAGCTAGGATTTGGTCGACGTCGTGTCCGTCTATGTCAATAACATGCCAGCCAAAGGCTTCCCATTTCCGGATAAGAGGCTCAAGGTTCATAATATCGCGAGTCCATCCGCTGAGTTGCATGGCATTGCAGTCAACCATAGCTGTCAGGTTATCCAGGTTGAAGTGGGTTGCTGCAAGAGCTGCCTCCCAGGTCTCTCCCTCCTCGCATTCTCCGTCGCTCAGGAGAGCGTACGTCCGGTAGGTTTTAGAATCCAGCCTGGCAGCCAAGGCAACGCCAATGGCAAAGGACAAACCTATACCTAAAGAACCGGCCGACATTTCTACACCAGGGGTGAGATTCCTATCAGTGTGTCCTTGGAGTCGGCTGTCCAGCCTTCTCAGTGTTGCCAGCTCTGACACGGGAAAGTAGCCAGCTTCAGCTAGGGCAGCGTACAAGATTGGAGCGGCATGCCCTTTGCTCAATATAAATCGGTCACGCTCTAACCACTGGGGATTTTCGGGATCGTGGTGTAAGACTCTGAAATAAAGTGCCGTGATGATATCGGCTGCTGATAGAGAGCCACCAGGGTGCCCGCTGCCTGCCGTAGCTGTCATGGTGATTACATGACGGCGTAGCTTTTTTGCCATTTCCTTCAGCTCTGCCGCGGACAAGTTGAATCTATTACTGGGGGAGGTGTCTTCAAGGGATGCTTTTTTCGGCATAGGTTAAGCAATACATTTTAACCCAAGATGCCTCACCATGTCTAGAGTTAGCGTCCTGCCTTTTGACCAAAAGGGAGTGTATTTTATGCTGAGGGCATAAGAAAGTGTTTCAGTTGGGTCAAATCGCTAAGAGATTCCTGATGGTTTTCCCCCGATCTATCAATATAGAAAGCATTTAGACCAGCCTCCCGCGCATTGAGGAAATCAAACTGCCAGTTATCACCGACGTGGATGACCTGGCTAGGCTTGACGCCCATCTCTTCACATATATTGAGGTAGAAATCAGGGCTCTTGACTTGCCTGTAATGCGAGATGGAAGAAAAAATTCGAACAAAGTAAGGTTTGACATCTCGCAGTAAGCAATGTAGTAGCTCTAGCGGCGTACCTGAGGCAACAATCAGCTTATATTCACTGGCTAAGGAAGAAAGGACCTCAATGACTTCAGGATAATGAGCTATCTTATTCAGGCAGCTTTGTATGACCAACTCAGAAGAGCCCAAATCGAGACAGCTAAACCAATATTCAATATCATACCATTCCAACCTATGGGCACCGATCTTGTTATACTCCTCAGCAATACATCTCTTGGCTTGAGCGAGGTCGAGTCCCTTCTTCTGAGCGTAAAGCGCAGGGATAGCCTCACGCCATATAGTCTCGCTGAAATCAGGCGTTACTAGCGTCCCCTCTGCATCAAAAGAGACTAATTCAATTTGCTTCATTTTGAAATACCGATATTATCATGGTAAGGAGGCGAAAGTCTATTTGCCCATTCCCCTTCGGCACGATAAAATACATAGAATGTTAGATTACTCAGTGACAGAAAAGCTGGGCCACACCTTCGAGCTAGGTCCTATCAGACCTCCCAGCGAAGCTTATTCCCTCCTGATAAGGGCGACCAGGAATTGCCCCTGGAATAGATGCCAGTTCTGCCCGGTGTACAAAGGCAGTAAGTTCGAGCTAAGGGCAGTGGAAAACATCATAAGAGATATTGAGGCGGTTGAGGCTGTCTGCGAAGGCGTTAAGGAAGCGGCGTGGAAGACGGGCTATGGGGACAGAGTAAGAGAAGTAGCAGCGATGCTCTGTAATCAAACACAATATGGCCCATGTGTGTGCCATGTTGCTCAGTGGCTTGTGACGGGAGGCAAGACTGCCTTTCTCCAGGATTCCAATACCCTAATCATGCGCACTCCCGAGCTTATCCAGGTGATTGCTTTCCTCAGAGAGACCTTTCCCAGCTTAAATAGAGTAACTACATATGGTCGATCCCATACGGCAGCCAGGAAGTCGTTAACGGAATTGAAGGAACTCAAAGATGCTGGGCTAGACAGGATTCACATCGGATTGGAGACTGGCTATGACCCTCTGCTGGCTTATATGGAAAAAGGCTGCACTGCTGAAAACCACATCGAAGGTGGAAAAAAGGTGAAAGAAGCAGGCATTTCTCTGTGTGAATATGTTATGCCTGGCCTCGGGGGCAAGAAAATGTCTCAAGAGCATGCTCGGGAAACAGCCAGGGTGTTGAACGAGATTGCCCCCGATTATATCAGGCTGCGCAGCCTCCACATCTCTCCGGCTATCCCGTTGTGGGCCAAATTACAGGACGGAGATTTTGAGCTGCAAACAGAGGATGAAGTAGTAAAGGAAATAGCTGTTTTCATCGAAAACCTGCAGGTTACCGGCTATCTCAAAAGCGACCACATACTTAACTTGTTGATGGAAGTCGAAGGCAAGATGGCGGAGGATAAGGAGAAATGCCTCAGTATCATAGATAAGTATTTGTCTCTGCCGGAGGAAGAAAGGCTCAATTTCAAAGTCGGCAGGCGGGCTGGCTTATATGATAGGCTAGGTAACCTCAATGATAGCTACAAACATGATAAAATAGAACAAGCTATAAGGCATCTCAAAACACAGGGCAGCGATGTTGAGGAAGAGATACTCAGGCTGAAGAATAGCTTTATCTAGTGGGAGAATCGTGGCAACAGGATTTGTCAACCTAAATCGTTTCAAGCATGGGCGGGCTATAAAGCGGAACAGCAAACAACGCACCAATCTACGAAGTAAGAGCAGAACCGGAAGGAAGGAACCTAAATTCCGTGGCTAAGATGAATGAACTTAGCGAACCGAAAAAGAAGGTTCCTGCTTCGATTCACATAACCTGCTGAGGCACGAATTTATCTTAGCCTGATTCCTCTGTACTGCGCTCAGCTGTGTTTCTGGTGTTCTCTTTCACATGGATAAATAGGTGAACTAGTTCCTTACTTACAAGTAAGAATAACCAGGCTAGGAAGGAGCCAATTATTCCCAATACAATCGTGGAGACACCCATGCCTACACCTCTCAGCTCAGTTTTCCAAACCATCAACCCACCATTCATGATCTCAAGTCCAAGGAGAATTGAAGCAAGAACGCCAATTATCAGTACTGCCCATCCCAAGACTCTCAAAACACTAACTACGTATGGCAGAAAATGATACCGGGGTGGTTCAGTTCTCTTCCAAGTTTTCTGCAAAGCATGGTCTATCCTCCGGCAGGGCGGTAGCAGCCACAATTTTCGAATGAGTTTGTCTGACAAGGAAACAACGTTGCGGAAGAAGGAGCCAATCTTGCGGAACAAGGAGGCGACCTTGTGGAGCAAGGGAGCAACCCTGTGGGACAAGGAACCAACCTTACGGAACAAGGAAATTACCTTGTGAAATATGGAGGAGATTACCGCCTTCATTTCACATAACCGCCAAGGTGTATAGACTCAATCTTCGCTTGATTCCTCTGTAACGCTGATGCGCTCAGCTGTGTTTCTGGTGTTCTCTTCCACCTGGATTAGCAGGTAGAGAAGCTCTCTGGTTGCCAGGAAGAATAACCAGGTCAGGAAAGAGAAAATCACTCCCCCCACTGCATAGAATACACCTGTGATCCCACTCGTCCAAATTCCGAAACCAATCGACCCGATGACGCCGACGACTAGTATTATCCAGCCCAGGATCCTCAATACAGCAGTCGCAAACCGTAGAAAAGGATACCTTTGCATTTTGCCTCCTTTCTGTCCTTAGAGTCCTTTCAAATGTGATTCACATGATCTGCGCAATGTTGAACCTTGGTCAAATTCGCCCCTCCCCAAGACGACCAGCACAATTGCTGCTATCGCAAGAGGCACGTTCAAAAGCACTGGAATGAAGCTAAGACAGAAGATCGCACAAATAGAGCCCGCGAGGGCTAGTCTCCACCTGTTCCTCTTTAGGGCAAAAACACCACCTATTATGGCTAGTATCCCAGCTGCTATCGCGATTATAAATGCAGCTGCGACGATTGCACCCAGACCAATCAAGTCACCCATTGGCAACCATCCCAATGCAAGTATTTCCAGCACAGCGACCGTTACCCACTCAGCTACACCAATAGCTCCAGCAATAATAGCTAGGATTCCGGCCGTTCTACTCTTCCACAGCTTCCCTCTTGTTGTTGTTGCCACTTGCCCACCACATTTGGCGCACACTTCAGCTAGGGGCGCAGTTGGAGCACCACACCGAGGACAAAAACTGGTGCCAGCCAGTGGCTTGGCTCCACAGTTGAGACAGCTCTCTGAAGCCTCTGTCAACTCTTTGCCGCAATTTCTGCAGAACATCACCTAGTTCCCTTGCGGGCACTGGTCCTTACCATTTCTGAATGAGCTTGCCTCCTCCCCTCCTCGAAAACGTCCGCAAACAAGACTCCATAGTTGCCCGATTCATCAGCGCAATCGCATAACAGATTATCACTCAACCAAATCTGTGACTTGGTTGGCAACCCGGGGGTCTCATAGAATCCATGGGTTTTGCCATGTAGCATAACAGGGCCAACCACTCTGATACACGTAACCTGGAGGGAGTCTTACTCGAATTTTCCCTTCCCCAAAGCAGTAAATACGATCGCTGGGATGCCCAAGAGTATAGCAGGTACAACAAGGGGTAATCCGACAACAAAGCCACAGATTGCGCCTGCCAGCGCAAACCCCCAGGCCCTTTTTCTGATGGCGAAGACCCCGCCTATTATAGCTACTATGCTAAGAATGATGATCGGGGCACCTATTAATGCCCCCAACCCAGCTACAAAGAAAGTTAGAAATCCTCCAACTGCTGCCGAGATCATCCCAACAATTAGGCCAGGAATCCCGATAATCAGATCCAGAATCCCTGCAGTCAGTGGCATCCAGGCACCGCCTGTCGTCGCTGATTTCCCTGCCACCCTAGCGCCACACTTAGTGCATATCTCTGTCATGGGAGTTGTTTGAGCACCGCATCCAGGGCAGAAATTTGTGCCGCTCATCGGCTTGGCTCCACAATTCATACAAAATTCTGGAGCCCCTGCTAACTCTTTGCCGCAATTTCTACAGAACATTGTCTCTCTTCCCGGAAGATCTTCTGGCAACCACTACGCCACCAATTACTTCTGGAAACCTGCCTTTAGCTAAATTCGCTCTTCCCCAATGAGACAAATATGATGGCTAATATCGCGAGGATCCAGCCCAGGAAAGGTAGAGTAAAGAGAAGTGCGCAAATGGCTCCAGCGAGTGCCAGGCCCCATAGGCTCCTTCTCATGGCATAAATGCCACCCACTATGGCTACTATGCTCAATATGATCCCAGGAACGGCTATGAGGGCAAGGAACCCGGCGCCAGGGAATCCTGGAATCATGCCTGCCAGTGTTCCCGCTATCCCAAGCCCGACTGCAAGCGCTATGGCAATCAGCAGTCCTAGGAATCCTGCGATAATAGTCAAAATGCCCGCGGCCGTCGGCTTCCACGTTTTTTCCACTTTCTATCCCTCCTTATTCATTTTTGAATACAATATAGTCAAAAGCCTTCCCTGTCAATACCCCAAAACTCATTCACCCACAACGCCATGCCTTTACCTGCCGTATTCTAGCCTGGCACAACCGTGACAGCCCCTACCTCATCAGCAATAGTGAATAGCCACACCCCTGCAGGCAGTCATTCAAAGAGCGATTACCAGGGTGTGAGCCGGGATATGAATGACACACCCGCGAAGAATGAGATTAGCGAGACTATCACACCCATTCCCAAGCTGATGAGAAACATCCGCCACCGCAAACCCTAAGCTAATCTCCAGGTTGGCCTTACGTCATTATCCATCTGCTCTTTCTCCTTTTCTCGTTTTCTCCAGGTTCCAAGCCTCTCACTTGATTGAATAGATTCTGTGCTACCTTCAATTCATTATACGTATAGCTATTAATCGATGTCAATACAGTCAAGAGGATTGTTTATTAAATAGCTCGCGGTGAGCTTATCGAACTATGAGCGGCACTCGAGAGCAGACTAGCTCGTCTTTCCACTTTGCCCAGGTGGGTGGGTCACCAAGCAGTGTCTTTAAAGCCTCTCAGGTAGCTCAACGAAATTCCTTGACCATATAGGCGCCTTCCAGACGATAACCAAGCGAGCGGTAATACTCCCGGGCACCGATACCACTAAGCACCGATAGTCTATGAGCTTTGAAGTCCTCCCTGGTTGTTCTCTCTGCCTCTCGGAGCAACCTTTCGCCGAGACCGTGATGTTGAGCGCCTTGCTCTAGCCTTCCCCCCAGAGGAACTTCCGGGCCAAAAATGTGTAGCTCCCTGACTATTGCCTCTTCCTCACTCACTCTTAACCTCAGCAAGCCAAACAATGTCTCATTCTCATCCTCGTAGGAGAAGAAGATCTCTTTACCGCCCAGTGTTTCATAATCCAACCTGGTTAGATAAGGCTCGCCAATTGACCAACCGTCCCTTCGGCGATGCCCATATTCGCGGCAACGAATGCAGCTACAGCGAACACCTGCCTGTTCCATCTTTCTTCTAATAGTTCCTCTCAGCGCTAAGTCCCGGCTGCCGGCGATGATGAATTTGCTGGGAATGTCCCGCATCAACCTGGAAATCCTTACATATTTTGGAATCAGACTCTTGATAGCTACAAGCAAATCAATCATTACCTCATCACGGTAAGGTCGATAGTGATTATCTCGATACCAATTCTCTAACTCACTCCCCTGAACTACGAGTGTGGGGTAAAGCTTGAACCCATCCGGTCGAAAACGCGCGTCTTCAAACAGTCGCCCCGACAGCTCCAGATCATGCTCAGGCGTTGACCCCGGTAGACCAGGCATCCAGTGATAGTAAACCTTAAAGCCGCTGTCTCGTAATAGCCTGGTCGCAGAGATGACTTCAGCTACTCCGTGTCCCCTCTTTGTCAGACAGTGAATCTCGTCATCCAAAGTCTGAACACCGAGCTCGACTCTGGTGGCCCCAAAATCAAGCATCCTTCTTATCTCTTTCTCCCCACAGAAGTCCGGCCTGGTCTCGATGCACAATCCCACACAGCGATGCTCGGCGTTTTCATTCAATTTCCTGGCTTCCTCTAAATTGCTGGAGGTGATGCCGTTTAAAGCGTCATAGCAATCCTTGACAAACTGGTACTGATAGTCGCAGGGATAAGACAGAAATGTGCCACCCATGATGATAAGCTCTATCTTATCCCGTGCATGTCCCATTTCAGCCAATGTCTTGAGCCTGATTTCTACCTGTTTTGAGGCATCAAAGCCACAACTTCGAGCCCGAAGCACTGCCGGAGACTCCATGGTATAGCTCTTGGGTGCCTCAGGAGAACTGGGGCAATAAATGCATTTGCCCGGGCAGGGAAATGGCTTGGCCATGACTGCCACTGGGGTTACTCCCGAGATAGTTCGAGATGCTTTCTTCATGGCATAATATACTAAAGTCTACCAGAGTGCATACGTGGCCACAAATAGAGAAGTTTTCGACGAGATAGCTGAAAGCTGGTATCGGGTAAGGCACTGGCCTTTATTAAGGGACGAACTCGATGCTTTAGCAGCAAGATGGCAAAGCGGCAAGCTGCTAAACATTGGTTGCGGTCACGGCCCGGACTTTTTGTCTTTCGGCCAAGGCTTCGAACTGTGTGGGATGGATTCCTCCCGTGCTATGCTTAAGCAAGCTACGAGATATTCAACCAAGTTCAGGTTTTATGTCAACTTGGTGGAGTCTGATGCGTTATTCTTGCCTTTCCCTGATAATACCTTCGATTGGGCGATATCCGTGGCAACTTACCACCATATTAAAGGTGGAGAAGAAAGGGAGAAAGCATTCGTCGAATTAAAGCGGGTATTAAAGCCCGAGGGAGAAGCTTTTTTGACCGTGTGGAACCACGGACAACCAAGGTTCTGGTTCAAATCAAAAGAACAACAGGTTCCCTGGAGGCTAAAAGAAAGGACAGTCTATCGGTACTATCACCTGTTCTCATATGGCGAGCTACGGAAGCTATTAGTCAAAACTGACTGGGAAATCATCAGCATGTTGCCGGAGAAGTCCTACCATTTCCCGATTAGGAACTTCTCACGCAACATATGCGTTCTGATAAGGAAAGGGAGTACCCCCGAGGTACCGCTTGTGTAAGTCGCTTCGGTCCCGCTCTGCGATCCCGCAGAATTGCAGCTACGCACCTGTTCGCTCACCGGCCGGGTCTTGACCCGTCTTCACCCTGTCAGGAAGTCCGGCCTCGATAATGCCAATGAAGACTTCGACCAGTTGAGGGTCAAACTGAGACCCGGCACCACGGCGCAGCTCTTTTAGCACCTTCTCATCACACAAGGCAGGACGGTAAGGACGGGCAGAACTCATCGCCTCAAAGCTATCAGCTATAGCCAGGATGCGAGCTTCTATGGAAATCTGTTCGCCTTTCAGTCCTTCAGGATAGCCACTACCATCCCACCTCTCGTGGTGATGTAGAATGGTACTCACACAGGGAGCAAGATTAGGTATGTTACCTACGATAATTGCCCCCAATCTAGGATGCGACTTGATCGCTTCCCAATCCTCTGCATTGAGCTTCCCTTTTTTGTTCAGCACTTTGTCAGGCACGCCAATTTTGCCAATGTCGTGAAGCAGAGCAGCAGTACTGACTCTGGACACGTCCTCAGGCGATAGCCCAATCGCTTCAGCCAAAGCGACGGCATAAGTATTAACTTTCCTGGAATGACCGTAAGTATAGGGATCTTTGGCCTCCACCGTGGAGACTAAGGCATAAATAGCACTCAGACCATTATGCCTAGCGTAGGTCCCTGCGTCGTCCAGTGGCTCAGACAGAATCTTGGAGGAAAGGTAGACCCGATTGCCTCCCGTTCGCTTGGCATAATAAAGAGCGGTATCAGCCACGGTAACAAGTTCTCCGGATATCACTCCATCTGCAGGATAGCTAGCCACGCCAATACTACAAGTCACAGCGATTTCCTTCTCCTCCATCTCTCTGGCAATCTGTACCCGCACTCGCTCAGCTACAACATAAGCATCATCCATAGGTGCCTGGGGCAAAATGACAACAAATTCATCACCGCCATAGCGAAACGCTTGATCAGCACTCCTGACCGAGCTTTTGATAATCTTCCCTATCCGACCCAGAAGAATGTCTCCGGCGGGATGCCCATATATATCGTTATAGGTCTTAAAGTTATCCAGGTCGAGCAGCAACATAGAGAACACATGGCCATAGCGGGAATGCCGGCCAATCTCTTCCTTGAGCCGTTCTTCGAAATGACGCCGGTTGAAGAGCCCGGTAAGCTCATCAACACGAGATCTCTGCTCCGCCCGGGCATAAAGCTGGGCATTCTCAATCGGCGTAGCAATCTGCAAAGCCACCTGCTCCAGAAGCCTGATTTGCCTGTGACTGTAGGCGTTAGGTTTGAGACTAGCCAAAACCAGGCTGCCAATACCCTGGTCTTTAATACTCAAGGGCAGGTAAACAATAGAGCGAATTCCCTGCTGCAAGTAATGCTCCCCCGTCCAGAATCTGTGGTATCGCACCAGATCAGCTTCATATAAGCTCTTCCTGTCCCGGCATACCCACTCCGTAGCGGTCCCTTTAAGCGGTATCCTCTCTCCCCTCTGCCACGGAGAAGTTATGGTACCGGATAGAGCCGAGACATAAAGCTCATCTCCGTCAATTAAAGTAATTGTGGCCCAATCAACATCCACGACTTCCTTTAACTCTTGGGCAAAACCCTCAAATATCCCCTGAATGCTCACGCTGGAAGTGATGATTGCGGTTAAGCGGTTGACCAGGGTTATCTCTTTGTCTTGCTCTCGCAATTGCTCATGGAAATACTCTTTTTCCATGCTCGCTGCCACTTGGGCGGCGATGGACTCTAACAAATCAATGTCCTCAACGCTATAAAGCTTCCCATCTCGCCTCTCACTTAGTGCCAGAACAGCTACAAGCTCACCCCTGTTCATTAAGGGAACAAATGTATCTACCCCTGCCAACTGGATCTCTTCTCTTTCCTCCTGCCATATAGATTGGAATTCAGGAAAGATAGCAAGATTCCCTTTCGGTAATATGGCTTTTTCGCCCTTCAGCCAGGTCACAACAGGACTATCCAGCCTTAATTTTAACTTCCCCATAGGATTATCTTCCACGGGAGGGTAGATGAATCGGGCGCGAAAACCTCCGTCTTCAGCTTCAGGCAAAAACAAACAAGCCCTCCGACAGTCAATGGACTGAGAAAGCAGGGATATCAAGTCGCTGCCAAACTGCTCCAGAGTGGGAACATTGTGTATCTTGGTGATAAACTCTGATAGCTGCTTACGATAGGAATATCTCCCCCCAACAAAAGCCTGCTCTACCTTGACATAGAAAAAGCCTAGCAGCTTATAAACAACTGTAGCAGCAATAATTGCTATGCCTACAGCTGCCGCACCAATTTTGGGGTCGATATCAAAGCCCACTATGTAGTGAGCCAGGAAGAATAAACCTGCATAAATGGCAACGCCGATAATAACCAAGCTTAACCACGATAAGGCTCGGCGGAAAACGAGCCTGACATCTAATAAGCGATGCCTCACTACGGCATAGGTAAGAATACAGGCCATAGCTAGGTTGCCGATGTGGGCCAAAGGATATCTATTTCCGAAGGGAGTGAAAGAGGCGAAACCACAAATAGCCAACGCGGACATAGCAAGGAAGAGATAAACAATCTGATTGCGCTCTGCTGGATTTGACGAAAACCTGAACCTTTGTACCAAAGAATGTATTTCTTTGGAGACTATAATTAAGAGGAGCGAAATCACGAACATGAGCGGAATGCCATACTGCAAGGTGACACCATCAGCAACGCCAATGCCTCGCGGAATATAGCCCAGTGCTGCAAGGATAATGGTGCCCAATAGCAAGGCGTAAGCAAACGGAATCTTGAAATCTTGCGGATGGTGGAAAGAACGCAGAAAGTAGTAGAATTGTATTCCCATCCAGATAGCAGCGCACAGGCCAACTTTAATCAGAAGGACTTTATGTGGCATGAAGAAATCGCTGCGGAAGAAAATGTCGCAAAGGCTCCACAATGTGGCAGGAATCAGAAACAAGAAGAAAAGCCTCTGCATTCGCTGCCATGGTCGGTTAGTCAGCAAAATGACAAAAAGAGGGATATAAGCAACAAAGGCAATTAAAGGAACTAAAGCGTAGGTATTCATATAAGGTTATTATTGACATGAATTTGCAGACTGTCAAGAGGGACTAAAGTAATCCCCCAAAAGTACCAGGTGTCCTCAGTCAGGGTCCTCTCAGCACAAGGTAAGCTTGAAGCTTCATCTTTTTTCATTCTGGGCTGCCGGCGAAGAATCTGCGAAAGGCTTAGAGCGATGAACAAAGAAGGCGAGGTTAGAACCTCGCCTTCTTTGCCTTTGCCGCGAGCCTAGCGACAAAACAATGTCAGGGAGATTGCCGCGCTTCGCTCGCAATGACAATCCAATTCAACTGGTGGGCACCCGCTCAATTTCGGTCACCGGCACAGCCTCCACCACGACTTTGGGAGCACCTAGCAAGGAAAGAACCTTTTCCGAAGGATTTATATGAGGCGGCTTCAGGTGACCCAAGGCAGCACCCTCAGCTTGCCGCTGAGAGATGTAATTGGAAAAGGCACCCTGACGAAGAAAGGTAACTTTTATCGGTTTTAGGTCAAGCAGTCTCACTGCATCACCATAGGCAAACTTGTAGAGATTGAAATTATACATGCTGTCTAATTTCTGAAACTCCTGGTACACTGCCGCTGCCACACCTTGTTCATTGGCGACATAGTTATCCTTTATCTCCAGGTAGATATGTAATGCTGGTTTGTCATCAATAGTTTCCTTACGCGCTGTCCAATCTGCATAGGGGATGCCAGTATTCTCAATTGCCTCCCAGACTAGTTTCTCTGTGATGTGGCCAAAGCCGAAAATATCAACGAGGTCATCAGCTCGGCTATGAAATACCATTTGAGGAATATCAATATTGAGTTTTTCATTCCGCAATGATGTTATCCTTATCAGGTCGCCAACCCGACACCTCGTCATAATACCACCGTGAAAATTAGTGATAACTATCTCATAATTCTCTCCGGCTTTCACTTCATCCAATAAGATGGTCTTCGGCTTGTAGGAATGGTCTAGCTGCCATTTGAACCATTCCCTTTCCGGGATAAACTCAAAGAAGTTAAGGTTGGGGAAAAACACCATGCCCTCATAATCCCAGGTCTGGGTAGCATATATCCCCCCTTCTGTACTGCCGTATACCTCAAAGGGATACCGCCCCCAGAGCTCCTTTACCCTTTTCCCGAAAATGGCGCAATCAGTGCCGCTACCCCCAATTACCTTAACAGACCATAAGTCCTTGGGCAGCATAGGACGACCGGCTAGTTTACTCCTGACTAGCCCCTTAGTCACCCGGAATAGCGCATTAGGATGAGATAACAGAGAGCGAACGCTTATCCTTCGCGATTGGTGCTTGAGTTGCTCTCCTACAGCAACCAGGACGGACGACAAGCCGCCAAAGCCATCAAGCCCTCGATACAAAGCCTCCTTGAAGCCAGCCTGTATTTTTTCCTGAAAGGATATTATTCCATCAACATTCGAAGGTAATAAATCATAATTAAGTGCTTGCTGCGTTAGGTCAACACCAAGACCGCTTGCATATTCTGGAGGCCCTACTGTGTATAGCATTTTCAAATGTTCCTTAACCTTGGAAACATCACCCCTACGGTTGCACATGCCGAAAAGCCCCGTACCGATGGCTGCCTTTTGATATTCGCAAAGAAAATCCTCAGGCATGGGCACCCACTTGACATCGTATTCACCGGTGTGACCAGAAGTTCGTACCCATCTGGCGATCTTCGCCGGCAATACATCCTCTCTCTTCTCCACAAGCTCAGGCAAGTAATCAGCATAAGTCGTCAATGGTACCTGCTCTCGGAATTCCTCCACCGTCTCAGGCATGGCGCCACGCATTACCTTCCTGCCCAGCTCGCAGCTCTTTAATAGCTCAATCTGCTCCAGAAGCAGCCTCTTCTGGATGTCCATAAATTGCTCCATGCTAAGGTCAATAAAACCGCAGCACATCTGCCACAGTTCCTCTTTCCTCCCCTGTCGCAGTAAATCAATAGGCCTTGTCATAGCTATCCCTCCTGCTTTCTTCCCTGTCATTCAGAATGACAAAAGGAAGATCGCTATCATGAGGACAGTATGACAAGGCTGGAATAGCTTGGGAAGAGATTATCTTCTAGAAGATAGTTCTATTTGAAGCTGTAGGGAATGTAGCCGCGGGGGGAAAATGCGAGGAAGTTAGGAGCTCTTTACTTTTGCCGAGCCGCCCAGACTCTGCAATTTGCGGCTCAGGTGCTCGAACTCGCTATCGCTGGGTTGCTTGCCTAGCTCCAACCCGTAGCTGATGAAGAATTCCAGGAAATTGCGCAATAGCTCTTTCGTGCCTTCCTGAAACTGGTGAAATTCCTGTGGGGTCACGCCGCCTTGCTTCTTACCCTCTTCCTTTTCCTTCAATTGACTCTCAATAATAAAGTCAATGAACTCGGACCGCCCCAGATCACCGCGGTTGTCGTCTATTCTTTTCACCAGTTCGGCATCTACTATTAGCATTCTTTTTTCAGACATATACCGCTCCTGTCATAATAACTCCTTACATTATCTTTATATTAAACAAGGGGTGACTTCACTCTACTCCAGGCACCCCTTGGTAACTCCACAACGTTCGAGCCTCAAGCTCCGTGGCCATTATTGCCGTTTCGGAACTCGAGTACTTCAACTATGCTGTCTATGTTTCTGAGTAGCTCTCCTCCTTTTTCCGTTACCTGATAGGTAACTGACGGATTTCCCACCCTCACTTTGTTAATGAATCCGTGGCTCAAGAGGAAGCCAAGATATTTTTGTATCTGAGCGTAGCTCATATTGGCGCTATACATGATCTCCGTCTTGCCCGCGCCATTTTCGCCGACTCTGAGCATGTCAGCTATGATCTCTATATTCGACCTTCGCCGGTTCATCATGCCGTACTTCTCACCTGCTACCATTATACTACCTTAATACCACTTGTCAAGACCCTGTCCTCGTTCAGCACCTTAGTGAGATTCCTGTTTTGTCATTACGAGGGACAAGATTCCTCGCTGACGCTTCGGAACGGGCTCCGCAATCCCCCTTCCTGTCATTGCGAGAAGCCCCGATGGAATCGGGGTGACGAAGCAATCTCTGAAAGGATAATCCTAAATCCCAAGCACCAAATCCTAAACAAAAGAAAGGAAGATCTGATTCTTCCCATCAAAATACCAATGGTCAAAGCGTTTAGGATTTTTGAGTTTTGATATTGGGATTTGTCCCGACTTTCACGAGGATGCTCGATAAAATCGGCATTTGGAGATTTGGATTTTGGGATTTGGAATTTGATCGATGAGATTGCCACTCACCAACAAGTCGGGGCTCGCAATGGCGTGGAAGGTCATTGCCAAATGTTACGAACACATAAAGCGTCACCCCTCTATCTGAACTAGCGCAGCCCCAAATATTTCACAGTGCGAAATGATATAGTATTGACATCAGAGGGATTACATTATACGATAAGTCAATGGGGCTAAGTCTAGACAATTAAGAGGCTGTTTGAACTAGATATATGAGGATCATCAGGAGGTGATTGATGGATAAGATCAAGGTCATGGTAATCGATGAGCAAGTACTTTTCAGAGCCGGGGTGCGTCAGGCACTGTCGGGACAACCTGACCTTGAGATCCTGGAGTGCGACCCAACTCAGAACCCAATCGAGGCAATTGAAGCTAATCTTCCTGATGTTGCTTTGCTTGGCTCTGACCTGACCAGCCTCAGCGGGATTGACCTGGGAAGAAAAATTGCCCAATACTACCCAAATACCAAGGTGATAGTGTTGAGCCCTGACCCCAATGATCAGGAGCTTTTTGAGGTCATTAAAACTGCCGCCGCAGCCTGCATGAGTAAGAAAGCCAGTGCGGATGACCTGGCTGGCACCATAAGGCGAGCCCACAGAGGCGAATACCCCATAAATGAAAGCCTGATGACCAGGCCCAGAGTGGCCAGGCAAGTACTAGACCAGTTTCGCGGTTTTACCAGAACTATGGAAGGCGTAGCTGCTCCCCTTACCAAAAGGGAAACGCAGATTCTAACCTACGTTGCTGAAGGTAACACAAATAAGGAAATTGCCCATATCCTGTCAATCAGCGAGCAAACAATCAAGAATCATGTCAGCGCTATCCTTCGCAAGCTAAATGCCAACGATAGAGCCCACGCCGTCGCTCTCGCTCTGCGCAGTGGCTGGATATCGCCGGAAGCAAAACCACGAAAGATATCGGAAGACCTCGAGGAAATGTAGCCGCCCCTGCATAGGCAATTACCGTGATTGGCCAGAAATAGTGGCGCAGGGTCCATTGCCCAACCCCCCAAAAGTCCTATTGACAAACTAGTTAGATGTGCTACATTGTAGTCACGGGCCGGAAGAGCCATATCAATATGCCCTGGTTAGGTTCGACTAGGGCGTGGTGAATAATGTTGATTCTGGCCAGGAGGCGAGTTAGACTTTACTTTCATTGTTGAAAGAAGTTGAAAGAAATGGGAACGAAGGCACGTCAGATGGAAATTAGTCCGGAGCTAGGTACACAGATTAGAGAGTATCTGGAGAAACAGGGCTACGAAGTAACCGAGGGAGCTAAGCTTCTCGGGAAGTCAGGGATTGAACATACCTTTGATATGGTAGCTCGTAGAGACGACGGTCTTACCAGCTACACCGTCGCTATTGGTATTGCTACTGCGGGCGACAGGGAGACACAAGCGGGCACTATTTTCACCCTGGCCAATAAAGCCTACGATTGCGGCATCCTTGACAGGATTCTTGTTGCGGTCCCTGAGCTCAGTCAGGAGGCAAACCAACTTGCTCGTAAACAGCGAATAAGGGTTATTGATGGAGAGCAAATCGGGCAACTATTAGCCGTGAAACCTCAACTACCAGTTAAGCTTGAGGCGCCGGTCAACCTTGAGACAAAAGAGGAACTGGTCAAATCCTTAGCCGCCCGGGGCTATGAAGTGAAAGAAAAGATGAGAATCAGGGGGCGTTCAGGAAACGACTATACCTTTGATATACTGGCTCGCACTGAAAACGGTCAGGTTGAGCATATGCTGGGCATAGATTTCCTGAACGGAGATAAAGAAGTGAGCCTGGAACAGGTGATGTTATTTGACACTAAGGCCTATGAGGTGGGGGTTGATGAGAAGATCATTGTGGTATCAAAAGACCTTAGCCCCCGGGCCCAGCAATTTGCCGGGCACCAGCAGATAAAAGTCCTTAAGGGTGGGCAAAAACTAGTTCCTGACCGCCCGATCGAAGAGTTGCCCGCCCGTGCGGCGGAGAAGCCAGTCAAAACCAAGACCCCTCCTAAGCTACTGAGGCAAATGCCCGAGCCTGAGGCATTGCAACTGATTCCCGAGGGGCTAGCCAGGAAATACAGCGCCATACCGCTGACTATATCGGGCAAGACAATGGAAGTAGCTATAGCCGACCCGACTAACATCTTTGCCCTGGAGGCTCTGGCTGCCCAGAGCCGGATGAGGATTAAGCCCGTAACTGCCACCGCCCAGGAGATCAGGGACGCTATTGACTTCAATTACAAAGGCTTTAGCGAGATTGAGAGGCAGGTTTCGCGCATCTCCATCCCGGATGAGGAGAATGATGAGAAGCTTGCCATAACCGCCGCCACTGAGACTCCTCTGGTTCAGTCCCTCAACCTCATAATTGATGAAGCAGTCAAGGCCCGTGCATCCGACATCCATGTTGAGCCGGAAGAAGATAGAGTGCGCATACGCTACCGCATAGATGGCACTCTTCACGATACGATGTCTCTACCGCCAAACATACATCGGGCGCTCATTTCACGAATCAAGATCCTGTCTCAACTGAATATCGCCGATCATTTCCGTGCCCAGGATGGCCAGTTTTCCGCCGAATCCAAGGGACGCCCGATAGATGTCAGGGTAGCGACGGCTCCCACTGTCTGGGGTGAGAGGGCAACCCTGCGCCTTCTAGATAAGTCACTGGCTGCGCTGGGGTTATCACAGCTTGGTATGCTGCCTGATAGCCTGGCCAAGTATGAGAATATGCTCAAGGTTCCCTATGGCATGATTCTGATTAGCGGTCCGACCGGAGCCGGCAAAACCACCACTCTATATGCCTCAATCAATTCCCTTGACACCCAGGAGAGAAATATCATTACCGTTGAAGACCCGGCTGAGTACCGATTCAAGGATATTAACCAGATTCAGGTTAACCCCCAGGCTGGTATCACCTTTGCCAGCGGCTTAAGGTCTATACTGCGTCACGACCCTGATGTAGTATTGATTGGTGAGATACGCGATGCCGAGACGGCTAACATAGCTGTGCAGGCAGCCTTAACCGGGCACCTCATGCTGTCATCGATCCATGCTAACGATGTCGCCGGTGTGCTCTCCCGTCTCCTTGACCTGAAGGTAGAGCCCTTCCTGATAGCTTCAGCGGTCATTGGTGTTGTCGCTCAGCGGATGGTGCGCCGCATCTGCCCTGATTGCCGTCGCCTTATTGAGGCCCCGCTGATCGAGCAGATGGCTTATGAGAAGGAAATGGGGGAGAAGCAGACCGAGTTCTTTTACGGCACCGGCTGTAAGTCGTGTGCCTATACCGGTTACCTGGGCCGTACAGGAATCTTCGAGATTTTGCGTATGAGCGACACGCTGGGAATGATGGTCGTTAATCGAGCCAGTAGTGGTGAGATACGGGCTCAGGCCCTCGAAGAGGGTATGATATCTATGATGAATGATGGTATGCGTAAGGTGAAGGAAGGTATTACCACCCCTGCGGAAGTGCTGCGTAATGCCTACTTTACAACTTAGCAGCCTGGAGGTTAGGAATGGATTTCGCTTATACAGCCTATACTGAAGACAAGAAATTGGTCAAGGGCAAGGTCTGCGCCTTCAATGAAGATGCCGCAACCGAGCTGTTGGGCTACGGCGGCTACCGGGTGGTCAGCCTTAAGTCAGTAACCCCGTTCATCAACAAAGAGAAATTGATGGCCCGTTTCACTCGCATAAAGCCGCAGGAAATAGTAATGTTTTCCCGCCAGCTGGCATTGCTCCTCGAATCCGGCACAGATATTGCTACGTCTTTGGATCTGCTGCAGGAGCAGTCAGACAACCAGACCTTCAACAAAATAATCAGTGAAGTAGCTTCGGATATCCGCGGCGGCACTTCGCTCTCAGTGGCTCTCAGCAGGCACCCCCGGGCTTTCTCTTCGATGTACTACCGGGCAATTGCTGCCGGTGAGCAGGGCGGTAAGCTGGAAATCGTGCTGAGACAAATGGCCTCGCACATAGAAAAGTCCATGACTACCGAAAAGCAGGTAAGGAATGCTTTGACCTATCCCTTTATCGTGATCCTTGTTGCTGTTATTGTTGTCATTGTGCTGGTCACCTTCGTTTTGCCCGCCTTTACCAGCATGTACGATGAATTCGGGGTTGAACTGCCGGTGATCACGAGAATCCTTATGGCCATAACTGATTGGTTCAGCCAGTACGGGGTCTACGTTATAATCGGGATTCTAGCCGCTGCGTTTGCGGTCTATTTATATATCAGGACCCCCGGCGGTAAACACTGGTGGGATACCACTGTGCTCAAGTTGCCTGTGTTGGGCCGTATTGTCCACCTCGGTGAGCTTGGCCGTTGCTGCCGCACAATGGCGTTGTTGATAAGGATTGGCTTGCCCTTACCGGAAGTCATGGGCATGACCATCTATAATAGTAGCAACAAGGTTGTGGCTGATAACTTGACCGGAGTGCAGCAGGAGTTGATCAGAGGCGAGGGCCTATCCCGCCCTATGGGTAAGAGGAAGCTTTTCTTGCCCCTGATGACGCAAATGGTGAGAGTTGGTGAGGAGACGGGCAACCTTGACAACACGCTGGATACTGTGGCTGACAGCTTCGAGATGGAGTCCAGCGACAAGACCAAATCGGCGGTCGCGCTTATTCAGCCGGTGATGACCATAATCATAGGTTTGCTGGTCGGGTTTGTTGTTCTGGCCATGGTTTCGGCCATGTATTCTATCTACGGTTCATTCGAGGGGTGAGCAACCGGGCGGATGTTATCAATGGAAAGAATGACAAATGACAAAGCTCAAAGTGCAAATCAAGCCCCAGAAGCCCCTCCTCGGCCGCTGCGCGGAGCCTTCTTCCTTTGTCGTTGCGAGGAGCACAGCGACGAAGCAATCTGGCGCGGAGAGGGGACAGGAGATTGCCACGCACCTCCCCCACTTGTCGCTGCGAGGACCCTTCTTCGTTTGTTATTGCGAGGAGGCCTCTTCCCCTGTCGTTGCGAGGAGCACAGCGACGAAGCAATCTGGTGCGGAGAGGGGACAGGAGATTGCCGCGCACCCTGCGGGTGCTCGCAACGACAGGATGAGAAACCACGAGAAGATGAAAAGGATAAGATTGAGTAACAAAACAAGAAAGACTCTTGGGGGAAGCTCCCGCGGCTTCACTCTGATTGAGATGCTGATAGCGCTGGCTCTCTTCGCGATAATCGCTATCGTCTTTGCGGGCGGCCTTTCTACCGCCTCCAGGGCTGTCCTTACCGCTGATGTTAGGACCAGGGCCGAAAGCCTGGCCCGCACCCAGATGGAATCTGTCAAGAATGAGGACTACATCGATTATTCCGAGTCCGGCCACGGCAATTATGCTGTGATAGAGGAGGATCTCTATATCCTACAGGTTGTCGTTGAACCTCTCAACCCGGAGACCTATGAGCCCTATAACGAGGAGGGGGGTGTTTTTGAGGAAGATGACGGAATCCAAGAGATAACGGTGACTGTTAGCCATGACGACAGGCAGGTAATCACACTTGTGGGCTATAAGGTAGACCGGGAATGAAGAGGTATACAGTCTGAAAATCGCAAATCGCGAACGGAGATGAAAATGGTGACGAAGGGCGAGAACGGCTTCACCCTGATTGAGTTGATAATAGCTATCGCTATTGCTGCGCTAATCACCGGCGGCATCACCTTTGCCGTCATGCAGGTGCTAACCATCAATACCCGCGCCTCCAATCATATGGTTGCCGTCCGCCAGGTTCAGCAGGCCGGGAAAGAGGTGAGCAAAGACACCCTGCAAGCTCAGAGCGTGAATGCCACCGGTTCGGGTTGGGGTTTCACTCTCAACCTGGAGTGGGACGAATGGGGAACCAATCAGACGCATACGGTCAATTACACATTAGTAAACGGGCCGGGTGGGGTCGTGGGACTCCAGCGGAGCCACTCTGTCAATGGAAATTCCACGGTGACTACTGTTGCTGAGTATATTGACCTGGCAGGTACTAGTTGCTGTTGCGATTGCGACGGAGACGGTGAGTGCGATGGCGACTGCAATTGCGATGATAGGGTGGTGATTTTCACGGTGACCGCGACCCTGGGCACAGAAAGCGAAACCCGGATCTATGAAGTCGAACCCAGACCAGAGTGATGATAGCCGCGTGTTGCAGACCTCACCCCACCGCTACACGAGTCCGCAAAAATGCCGCCGGACCGCTACGCTTCCCTGGGAATGACCCGCCGCTCCCCTGTCATTGCGAGCACCTGAAAGGTGCGTGGCGACCCCATGCCTTCATCAAGAGATTGCTTCGGCTGACTTCGTCAGCCTCGCAACGACAGAGCGGAAAGGCGTCTCGCGATGACGCACCTACCGTTGTTATTGCGAGCACCTGAAAGGTGCGTGGCGACCCCATGCCTTCATCAAGAGATTGCTTCGGCTGACTTCGTCAGCCTCGCAAAGACAGAGCGGAAAGGCGCCTCGCGATGACGCACCTACCGTTGTCATTGCGAGCACCTGAAAGGTCCGTGGCGATCCCACGCTTCATCAAGAGATTGCTTCGGCTGACTTCGTCAGCCTCGCAACGACAGAGCGGAAAGGCGCCTCGCGATGACGCACCTACCGTTGTCATTGCGAGCACCGGAAAGATGCGTGGCAATCCCCATCGTTGACAGCCCCGCCTAGATTGCTTCGTCGGCCGCGGCTCCTCGCAAAGACAATGCAGGGTGTGATTGCTGAGCATTCTTTTTGTCATTTGGACTTTCGGCTTTGTTTGTCATTTGAGCTTTGTCATTTGTCATTGCCTTCTGCCACCAGTTATTGCCCTACCGCTTTGCCGACCGTGCTATAATTATACTGATAGAAATTATCCCGGCCGAGGACAAACCGCGCCCTGCGGAGCTTAGCCAGGCAACGGCATAGAAGGAGGCGGCATGATAAAGGGTATCGTAGGATGCAAGGTGAGGAAAGACACAGACGTGGAGCCCATATTGCTCAAGCTGAAGTCGCACGCCACGCAATATCAGGGCTTCAAAGGTATGGAGAACCTCGTCGCCGCGGACAATGCCTCCGTCGTCGCCATGGTAAGCACCTGGGAGAGCCTTGAGGACTGGAAATCATGGGCAGAATCAACCATAACGCAAGAGCTGCTCCGGCAAGCTGAGGCTCTTCTGGTGGAAGAGCCCAGGGTGACCACATACAGGATGATGATGCCCGCCGTGATGTGGGTCTAGGGCGAAGCCCCGGCCCGCAACGGGAATCCTAAGTCATGAAGCACCAGTCCCCACTTGCAGACAATGCCAAATGACAAAGCTCAAAATCCAAACGACGCACCCTCTTGTCATTGCGAGGCACGACAGTGCCGAAGCAATCTCGGTGGGGGAAACCCCCAAATCCCAATCTCTAAACTCTAACCAATAACAAATTACAAAGCTCAAATGCCAAAGGAAGCTCCAAATCCCAATGCCAAAAAGAGGCAGTTCGGGCATTCCAGTACTTGGATTTCAATTGTCATTTGGATTTTGGTATTTGAGCTTGGTTTGTCCCCTGGGTTTTGTCATTTGGCCTTGATTTGTCATTTGGGTCCTGGAATTTGAAGATGTAGGTCGGGAGACCCACCCGGTAAACGCGGTGAGTGTATTGCTTACCCGGATTGCTCTGCTGGCCACGCCATTGCTGGTGCAAGCCTGCTGATACTGAGGCAGCGAGGCGGCACAGGTAGCTCCGATTCGATTTAGAGCCAAGCTATCCCCAAAATCGAAATAGGTCATAGACAAGTATCTGAATATCAAGAAGGGGGTATGCCCCTCGATTGGGCCATGGCCGAGCTCCAATCACCCCAAAATGCATGTTTTGGCATCTTTTCATAGACGAAAAATATCACCCAATTTTTTATCTCTCAGAGCGGGCATCACCACTCAACAGAAGCAACAATTGCGTGGTTGCGGGGCCCTTGTCTAGATAGGTTGGCTAAGCAACACGAAGAAATATGCAAACAAGTTCCAGTAAACAATGGCTGTATAAAACGTCAGAGCTACCACCGTGACTTTATATACGCGTGTGGGGTCGGCATTATACTTGATCCATAGAAACAGCGTGACCAAAAACGCCCCCGCCATCTTGAGAGCTAGAAACGACTTCCCGCCTATCAAAGCTGTCAGCAAAGGGTTGATTTCTGACCCGTATCCACCTGTCACCAGAAACTCAGTTATCAGACCGTCCGCAACTATTGTACAAAACAGGGCGCAGAGAGCACACCTAACGGTTCGGCTTTCAATGTGAAGAGACTTGGCAACTTTCAGTGGCGTCATGTGTGAAAGTCAGCACCCCCTTTCAAAAGAAAAACCGACCATTTCCAGGTCGGTTTCACTATTGGCTCCCCACCACCCAAGTGACCATATACAGGTGGCAGTTCAGTGCCTCCTATGTCATCGGAACAATATTGTAGTTTTTAGAGGCCTACTAGTGCTAGTCGCCACGAGGTCCGAAAATCCTTGGTGACCGTTTCATTGTATATATTTGTATCCGTGGCGGTCAAGATCAACTATCTTAACTTTTGTTATCAAATCCCACTTGCATGTATGGAAATTCGTTGATATGTGCGATGGGAAAATACTACTTTGATAGAAAGCTATCCAACACGATAATGGTCTGAAAGGAACGTTTAAGTTTTGTATAGGAGACCGGAGAGCGGTCTATACTCTGGAAGGTAAGACAATCGTGATTGAATTCATCGGCCACGGGAGCGACATTCACAGAATCAAGTAGGTGTAGGTCCGGCTACACCAGTCCTGGGTGCTACCTTTCTGGAATCCCCTGCTCAGGCTAGCCATTGACCGAGAACCCTAGAAGTCCTGACGTTACCATGAACACTCCCTCTGGTCATTGCGAGTCTCGATTTATCGGGACGAATCCGGCCTCCTCGCAGAGACAAGATGAAGGTGTCATTGCAGGCCGACAGCCTGCCTTAGCCTTATGTCCAGTTCTTTCTGGATAGCAGGGCTGACTCTGCCGAGACGGCGAATGGTCTTACTTCGCTCAATGGTGAGCAGTCTTCTCATTCTGAAAGTCGAGGCTTTCTTGAGATCGGTTTGGGCGAAATCAGGATTGTCTTGGTGCAGCAGATAATCAGTTTCAGATAGGCCTCCGGGAGAGACTACGGAAGAGATAAAAGCGATGATAACATCAGTTTGCTGCGGGTCCACAGATGTTATAACTGCTGGCCGCAACTTCTCAGTGGTCAGGTCGGTAAAGGGGAAGGGGACAAGAACAATATCTCCTCGTTGGAGCGCAGCTTCTGGCTTGCGCTTAGACTGCCTCTCCATCATCAGTAGTGTAAATGTCCTCAGCAGCATGGTGCAGGAAATCGTAGCTGCCACCTTGCTCTGCTACCCGGCCCATAAGAGACAGGGGCAAGTCGTCTTCCAGAATGAGGATTTCTAATGTCCGGTGTTCAGGAATATCCAGCTTCCCCAGTGGCTTGAGAACCCCGTTCTCGTAGATTGCCTGAATTGTTTGTGGCATCGTTATCGCCTTCACGCAAGCGTACCAAGAACCGGCATTGAATGTCAAGGTGAACTGGAGATGACTCTATTCTTCTCCGCGTAAAGGGGGGCGATTCTTTTTTGGTGCCCATCACTGCGACCACCCAGCAACCGGGATTCCCGAATCCCAAGCACCAAATCTCAAATCCCAAACAACATGGAATGACAAGGCCCATCTAAACAATGACAAATGACAAAGCTCAAACAATATAGAAACTCGAAAATCAAAGGTCAAAATGACAGTTCAAATTTCAGAACTTAGAATGTTTATAGCTCCGCTTGCATCTTTGCTTTTCGCATTTTAATCTTTAATTTACTGTTGCTCTGTCATTTTGCACTTTTATTTTTACATTTTGAAAGAGGCGGCACTTAGGCATCTGGATTTCGCCATTTGGATTTATCCGGGATCCGCATTTAGCCACAAGTGGTGGCTTATAGGTGTGGCCTGTGTTATTATGATGTTATGAAAGAACGTACCGGCATAGGTTGTCAGGTGTGCTATGAGATACAAAGTGAATGTTAAGAAAACGGAAGAGGGCTATGCTGTTTGGTGTCCTGGATTGCCTGGCTGTTGGTCACAGGGAGAGACAGAAGAAGAAGCACTCGAGAACATAAGAGACGCCATCGAGGCTTACTTAGCAACTGTTGAGGAGTTGACCGGAGATAAAGAGTGCCGTTACGTAGAAGTAGGGTAAGGTATGCCCGGGCTTCCCGGGGTAAACCACCAGCAAGCTATCAAGGCGTTTGAAAAGGCAGGGTTTTGGATTGCACGCCGGGGTAGGCATGTTACTATGACTGACGGCGAGCATGTTATTACTATTCTGCGGGCCAATCCCATCAATGCCTTCACCATGGCTGGAATTGTGAAAGCTGCTGGTCTCAGCATCAGGGAGTTCAAGAAGCTTTTGTGAAAGGGAATTCTCCGGGAATTTGCATAGGGCGCGGCCGCGGCAGGAAATCCTGAATCCGGAGCACGAAATCCGAAACAATAGCAAAACACCAAAGTACCAGTATCTAGCCATTTGGCCTTCATTTGTAATTTGGGCTTTGACATTTGGATTTCTTAAGCGGGATTCCCCCCAAAAGTACCGGGCAAAATGAGGGATTTTCCTTTTTCCAGCGACTAGTAATATGACAAAGGTAATGGGTAATGGGTAATCAGCAACTAATTGAGAGGAGAAAACATCGCAGAAGTACTGTTATTAATGCACCGCAATCCGGTACTAACGGGGGTGAACTCATGAAGACTAATATGAAGAGATTAATAAGAGATGAAAGGGGCAATGTCCTTACTCTGGTTCTAATACTTCTTGTTGTCGGCGGACTTGTCCTGGCGCCCTTGCTGGGCTTAATGAGCACCGGACTTGTCTCAGGCACGGTCTATGAGAAGAAGACGGACCAGCTTTATGCCGCCGACGCCGGGGTGGAGGACGCTATATGGAGGCTACAGACCAACAGCCTTACATTCGACGCCGGTAACTATTCGTACCCGGAGCCTCTGTCTGTGAATGAAAGGAGCGTCGAGGTTGAGATATACAGATATGATTGGGACCCAACATGTGGAGAAAACTTCACGTATCAGATACTTTCCACCGCCACCGGCGAGGATGGCTCCGGCACTACAATCGACGCGCATCTGTCTGTATCGTACCTGGATTTGTCTGCCTTACTTGACAACGCCATTGTTAGTCAGGACACTATCACCATAAAGCCAGGAAACGAGATCAACGGAGATGTTTGGCTGCCGATAGCTGATGAAGAACACCTCGATGTCGGGCCGGGCGTGACCATCAATGGCACGGTCAGAGACAGCGACGATATGATAATAACCTGGCCCACAGCTGAGCAGCTTTCCACCTACTACTTGGACGATGTGGAAGGCGCTCCTGATCCCGGCCCCAGTATAGATGTTAAAGATACGACGACTATCGGGCCATGTTATAGAGAGGGGAGCTTGGCAGTTGATAACACTGGTGCTCCCGCGACACTAGTCCTTGAAGGCACCGTCTATGTCACTGGCGACCTGGAATTCCGACAGTCTGGAGACAGCCATAATTATACCGTTGACCTAAACGAGCAGACTATTTTTGTGGAAGGTGAAATTGATTTTCCGTCTAGTGTTGTCAGTATCTCCGGCTCGGGGTGCATCATTGCCGTAGGTGATATTAACTTCCAGCCGGGCATTGCCGGCGGGGAGGATGATTTTGTGTTGGTTTTATCAGTCACAGGCGAAACATATTTCCATCCGAGCGGTGACTTCACGGGTTGTGTAGCCGGGGATACGCACGTCCAATTGCAGCCCGGATGCACTATTAATTGGATAAGCCCGGAAGGCAAAGGTCTTGACATCCCCATGGGTGTAGGCGATGTCAATGATTTGCCGCCGGTAACCGGATTGAGGATTGAGTCCTGGGAGATTGAGTAACGCAGTCAGCAATCAGCTTCGAGGCTATTGTAGGGGAGGGCCTTGTGCCCTCCCCTGATAATTCCAGGTTGAGCCATGAAGGCCCGCCAAATCAGCGTTTCTTCATGCGTGCGACCGAGTGACACAGTTCATCTCCGTCCGTTCAGGCCAATGAAGGAACGAGGTTTATCCTCACTTTGGAAGCCCGCCGGGTCCCCACGCCCCGACAA
>JBATUN010000030.1:0-70887 GCA_049671165.1 Dehalococcoidia bacterium
TGTGGTCCCACAGGACGGGTGAATCGGTGCCCCTGTCCCCTATCTCAAGCTTTGATATCTCCTGCGGGTTGTTGACATCGCTGACATCGAAGAGTGATATCTTCACTCCTTGATACCAGGCAAATTCTCCCTCCTCTGTTGTTTCCTTACCTATGCCTATGAGGTGGTTCTCGTCGTAGGGATGAAGGTAGTCTGAATAGCCAGTTACCTTTAAGTACCCGAGCTCCCTGGGGTTATTGGGGTCACTCAGGTCTATGACAAATAGCGGGTCAACCTGCCTGAAGGTTACCAGATACCCTCTTTCGCCCATGAACCGGGCTGAATAGATGGTTTCCCCGGGAGCGAGGTCTTCCACTGAGCCCACAATGGTGAGACCCATATCCAGAATATATACGTGGTTCCTGGTTGTTTCCCCGTAGGTTGTGGTCGCCACCCTGAAGTGGCTGTCATACTCGTCCATGGAAAACTGGTTCAGCATCATGCCGGGGACCTCGCCACTGGCCACATAGTCTACTTCGGCACCTTCTATATGAAGCCGGTGGATAGAGGTTCTTGGGGAATCCCAGACCTCCCTCCCCAATATGTCGGTCCCCCACACAGGGAAAGTCAGGTAAATATTGTTTGTAGAGACATACAGGGTGCTGCTGGCTCCCAGCAGGATTGTCTCATATGCTGGCTCCTGGTCATCGTTCTGTGTGTTTATAGCTATGATAGTGGTGTACATATAATAGTAGTCAGAGACATCCGAATAGTAGATATCTTCAGCCGGTATTTCCGTCTCATTGCCGCCACAATGAATCTTCGGAAGGTTCACTTCACCCTCTTCTTCGTACACGGGCTCATTTGTCACCACATAGGCGTAGTCCCCGATCATTCGTGAACTGATATATTGACCATTGGCGGAAATTTCCCTCTCCAACTGGGGGTTTGCCCTGTCTGAAACATCATATACTTTGATATACGTCTTGGGTGACCTGTACGGCACGTACATCTTGTCTACACCTTCCCACCGGACGTCATGATAGGGATAATACGGGGTTTCTTCCTCAAACACGACCAGCCTGTCTTCATTTATGAATATTCCTATAACTGTGCCTTCCAGCTCGATTTCGGACAGAACTTGAGCCTGGTCAGGGGGA
This sequence comes from Dehalococcoidia bacterium, assembly GCA_049671165.1. Taxonomy (GTDB): domain Bacteria; phylum Chloroflexota; class Dehalococcoidia; order GIF9; family AB-539-J10; genus RBG-13-51-36. The sequence goes on from JBATUN010000030.1 coordinate 1,140, forward strand.
TATGCCCTCACAATGATAGTCTTGTTCCCTGAAGCGAGGTAAATATACATACCGTCGGTCTTGACGATATCTGCCTCATCCACCCCAGCAACCTGGATATTTGTCGTAGAGTGGTCTGTGACAGATGGCGCAGGGGCGAAACTTTCTTCACCGCCTGGTGCAAGGATGGCATCTTCTCCAGAGAGTCTCCAAGGAAATTGTTTGGATCCTGCGTTTGTGTTCACAAACTCATGCAATTGCTCGTAAGAAGCGAACTTGGTGATTTGATTACCCCCCAGATACAAAGGCCCAGGTCTATCGAGCGCGAAAACTCCCACAAGCGTTATTAAGAGTACTGCAGCCGCAACGGGGGCCAGTACCTTTGCCCAATTCATGACCGTCCTCTCCTTAAAACGCCCGGAGTTGAGCAAAGCCATCTTCAACGCTTGGCTATGGCCGGGGAGCTCAATGTCCGGAGTCTTAAGATTTTCCAGTTTCTTAATTAAGTCCTCATATTTCACAGGCTTTGCCTCCTACTACTGTAAATGCAGAATGCGAAAAAAGGTTGCATTATTTGACCTGAGAAATTCTGCGGATTTCCGTGGGCGGTTTAGTCTGTTTCTCTTAGCTTCTCCACTGCCCGGTGAAGCAAGGATTTTATCGTCCCTTCCCTTTTCCCCAGGATTTCAGCAATTTCTCTGATCTGTTTTTTCTCAAAGAATCTGAGAGTAATGACCTCCTGGTATTTAGCAGGGAGCCGCACGATCTTTTGCTGAATTTCCAGAAATTCCTGATGTTGCTGCAATTTTTCCTGCGCTTCTATCAGTTCGCTTTCCGGGTCATGGGATGACAGAAGTTCAAGACCCCGTTCCTGTAATTCTTCCAGTGACACCGATTTTCTGTATTCGGCTTTTCTAAAGTACTGGCTAATCTCGTTGGAGGCGATTTTATACAGCCACGAGGAAAAGGACACATTGCGCCACTGAAATTGCCAGAGCTTCCCCAATGCCTTCAGAAATGTCTCGGAAGTAATATCCTGGGCAGCTTCAATATTGGCACTTCGCCTCAGGACATAGCCAAAGATTTTGGGATAATACTGGCCGTAAAGCTTGGCAAAAGCATCGGGGGATTTTCGCGCTTGCCTGACGAGCTCCTTTTCTTCGCCTAAATCCATATCAGCCAGTATGAAAAATAAATATATCCCGGTAACACAATGCACTCGCGAAGTCTAGTTTCACCAGAATCCTAGTCCATACTGTATCACCACCCGCCGTACTGTCAAGCTTTCTTCTTGTTCCTTCCGGATTCTCGTCTGACTGGTAGAAGGTCGGTAGCTTGAATGATGGGGGCTGAGCGCCAGGTCTCAAGCCGAGAAATGGTGGCAAGATGATAGGCTAGGAAATTCTTAGGGCTTTTGACAAACTTACCTGTCAACGAAACGAGGATTTGTCGGACCCTGAACAGATTGGGCTATCTGTCATCCTCAATCGGTCACAATCGTGTGCTACAATTCTCCTGCCTTGATCATGGTGTCCATCCGTAAGAAGACTTCGGCAATATTCAGCTTGGAGGTGGTGGGGTCTTCGCCGCGGAACTCGCGCCATAGGCGTTCTACGTTGAGCAGGATGCGCTCACGGTTGGGCCATTGCTTGAATTGCCCCAAGTCGATGTCTTTGGCAGCTTCATCAACGTTCATGCCTTTGTCGAATCGTTTCTTGGCCTCGCGTCGGACAAAGACAAGATAATCGCGACACAGATTCAACCCTTCCACTCCGCACACCGGCCCATGGCCGGGGACATAGACTTGGGCACCCAGATTCGCCGTGGCATCCAAGTTCCTGAGCCAGCCAGCAAAGGACCCTTCCATGCCCAGCGGGGTGGAATACAAAAAAATGAAGTCGCCGGCAAAGATGATACCCTCTTCGGGTAAATACACAATTATGTCGCCTATAGTATGGCCAGGCCCAAAGTGCAGCAGCCGGACCTCTGGCCCATTCATATGCAGTGTAAGCTGCTTGTCAAAGGTGATATGAGCCGGTGTGACCGCGATTCCCCGGAAATCGAACTCAGGGAAGATGGTATTCAGCAGGTTGGGATCCATTATACCTGCCTCTGTTACCTCGTGGTGGCAGTAGTCATGCGAGATTATGGTAGCCCCTGCAAATACATGGTTTCCATAGGTATGGTCTCCGTGGTGATGGGTGTTGATCAAATAGCGAATTGGCTTATCGGTGATCTTCCTGATCTCATCCCTGAACCTCTGGGTCAGACCAACCGTAGCCAGCGCATCCACAACCAGCACATAATCGTTGCCCACAATGAATCCGGCGTTGCTCCAGTACCAGGTAGCCTTGGATTGGATATAGGCATAGATATTGGGAGCTAATTGCTTGACCCCTGATTCCCAGGTCGGAATTGTATATTCCTTGCTCATAGTAGTGTCTCCTCTTTTCTAACCGTATCTAAATTCCAATCACCCAGGACACTTGATGGTGTGCAAAACACCATGCAGACAGAAACATCAACGGGTGAATATGTGCTGGGGCGGCTTCTCTCCAACGCGGTTCCTGAGGATGCCGATACCTTCCACCTCCAGTTCGATGACATCGCCTGGCTTAATCCAACGGTTTAGTTCCGCTCCACAACCACCCTCCACCGTCCCCGAGCCCAAGAAATCACCGGGATATACCGTCTCCTCCATGGAAGCGAACTCAATAATCTGAGGCCAGGTCCAGTATGCCGTGCCGCTGTTATTATCCGACCATAACTCACTGTTGACACGAGCCATCATCCTCAGGTTCTTAGGCTCCACCTCGTCAGGTGTCACCAGGCAAGGCCCCATGACACTACAGGTGTCCTTGCCCTTAGCCGGACCGAGGCCACCTGCCACCATTTCCTGCAACTGGATATCACGGGCACTGATGTCGTTGAATATAGTATAGCCGGCAATATATTCGTCTGCTCGCTCTCTCGGGATGTTCTTGCCCTCTTTGCCAATATAGATGCCATATTCCAACTCGTAGTCCAGCAAATCGGTGAAGGCAGGCCAGGGAATGACTTCGTCGGGGCCGATGACAGTGTCTGGATTCCCCTTATAGCATACAGGTATCTCATACCAACCTTTGTCAAGTTGCCTCTTCCCGGAAAAGCTGGCGTGGCCCTCGAAGGAGAGATAATCCCGAAGGGAATTTGGCCGCGGCACCGGTGCCTTCAGCTTGACTTGACCCATCTCGTAGACTATCTTCTCTCCCCGGGGACCCAGCAAGCCGTCTTTGACCCCGTATTTCGCAGCATAATCGATGGTCAGCTCGGCCTTTTCTTTCCCCCCTTCTCCCCTCCTGAAGAAGGCAATCATGTCAGGCGGCAGGATTGCTGCTGCTAGTTCGTAGGCCTGAATATTGCCATGCTTATCAGCTAAGTAGCGTGTATAGCCCATGTTGAGGTCGATAATCTTGTTCTGGTGTACGGCTCCAATGCGCTGCATCTGGCCAACTGGTGTGGGAACCCCGAAAGTCACCAGCTTCATTCCCACCTCCTTCCTTCTCTGCCTTGCATACCATTGGGTTTTCGTATCCTATGTCAAGACATCACCATGTTTTGCAGATCAGGCAAACATGCAATCCCGTCCTTAGGCAGACTCTAAACCCCTTCCTGACCACCCGGTGGTCCGGATAGCCAAGCTCCCGAAACGCTTATAACGCCAGGCCGGCCTGGTATCCCTCGCTGGTAGCTTCCAGTATCCTCCGCGGTTCAGCAGAATTGCCTATGCAGCGTATTTCAGGGACTTCGCCTTCCAAGGCTTTGTACAGGCGATCATTGGCTGTGTAGCCGACTGCTACGATGATCGTGTCGGCCGGAATAGTCTCCTTCTTACCATCCGCAGTAGTCACATGGACACTGCCTCCCTTTATCTCTTCACAGGTCGCGCCGTTCAGCAGCGTCACCTTCTGGCTCCTAAGCCCGTCCATAAGGCGACGCCTACTCATAAAGAACATGTCATTAGCCATCCGCTTTAATATTTCTACGATGGTCACCGTCTTTCCCTTTTCCACCAGATAGTGCCCCGTCTCACAGCCGACCATTCCCCCACCAATGATGACCACATTTTGCCCTGCCTCTACTTTGCCCGAGAGCACGTCCTGAGCAGTAACTACATTTGATTTGTCAATTCCAGGTATGTCAGGCATAAGTGGAGCGCCTCCCGTAGCTATCACAACAGCATCTGGATTCTCTTTAACGACAGTTTCAGCAGTGGCATCTGTACCAAGCTTAACTTCCACTCGAACTTTTTTAACTTCATTGATGAGGTAGTCTATCCAAGGGAGAATATCACCCTTAAAGGGAGGCAGAGCAGCTATATTCAGTTGACCACCCAGCTTCGCCTCCTTTTCAAACAGAGTGACTTTGTGACCTCTCTGTGCTGCCACAATGGCAGCCTGCGTGCCAGCCGGACCGCCACCGACTACCGTGACATGTTTGAGCTTTCTCGTTGGTTTTATCTCATATGCCTTCTCTTTGCCCAAAGCGGGGTTGACGACGCAGGTCACACCCTCGCCGCGTTCGTCGAAGGCCAGCCGCTCAATACACTCCATACAGCCTATGCACGGTATAACTTCGTTAAGCCTTCCTTCAGCTACTTTATTGGGCAGGTCCGGGTCGGCCAAAAGGCGCCTGCCTATGGCTATGAAGTCAACTTTGCCTTCCTCGAGAATCCTCTCGCCAAGCTCAAGGTCCAGTCTACCCACTGCAATCACCGGCACCTTGGTTAGCTTCTTGACCTCCTCAGCCAGAGGCACCAGAAAGCCCGCTGTATCTGGAATTGGAGCGGTCGTTATATAAGACCCAGCGCCATAGCCCGATACGTGAAGCGCTTGAGCCCCCGCCTCCACCACCAGAGGTACCATCTTTTTGGTTTCCTCGATGGTAATCCCATCCCCGACTCCCCATTCCTGGGCGTTGAACCTGACCCAAACAGGAAAATTTGGGCCCACCTCCCTCCTAACAGCCTGAAGTATCTCTACCAAGAATCTTGCCTTATTCTCGACCGAGCCACCGTATTTGTCTTTGCGCTGGTTAGTGGCCGAGGAGAGGAATGCAGAGACAATGTACTGGTGAGCGCCATGAATCTCGACCCCATCAAAACCAGCCTCTTTGGCACGTCTGGCAGCCGAGGCAAACCATTCTACTCTTTCCAGAATTTCGTCCATAGTCAGCTCGTGAGGAAGTCCTCCCAGAATACCCATAAGCCTGGCGGGCACTATTAGGGGGGACGGACTCACCTGTACTGCTTTTCCGTTCCAGTTCTCCAGGGTGCCGTGCATTATCTGGATAGCTATACTGGTATTGTATTTGTGAGCGGCGTCCGTCAGTTTTTGCCATCCGGGAATGAACTTATCGTCTCCCAGAGACGCCTGATAGGACGGAGATCCTAGGAAAGATATGTTGCATCGCACGCTGGGGGCGCTTCCCTCGACGATAATCAATCCTGTTCCACCCCTGGCCCTTGCCTCATAGTAGTCGAGCATTCTCTGACTGACTGCGCCGCCTGCTTCAGCATAGTTGGTTCCCATTGGCGGCATGACTATGCGGTTTCTCAGTTTCATTTGGCCTATGCTCGCTGGTTCAAAAATCTTCCTTAATCGATTTGTAGTCATCGCCGGCTCCTTCCTTTATCTACGGACCGTATTCCATTCTTCCCAAGTTTACCACAAAATCAGAATCCCCTAGCCAAACCTTTGGTCTCAATCCGGGAAGAGATGGATAGAAGTGCAGATAGTAGGGTCGCTCATCCCGACGGGGGAGAAATTTTTGGTGGTTCGAAATTCTTCATTCAGGGCCGCTTAACACAAATGCTATAATCTAGCTAATGCCACAGAAGTTTGCCCACCTTCACGTCCACACCGAATATAGCCTGCTCGATGGTATGTGCCGCATACCTCAGCTGATTGCCCGAACCAAGGAATTGGGCATGGACAGCCTGGCTATCACTGACCACGGCGCCATGTACGGCGTCATTGATTTTCATGTAGCCGCTAAAGAAGCAGGTATAAAACCAATTATTGGCTGCGAAGTTTATGTCGCCGAGACCGATTGCCGTAGCCGAGAACCAGCCCATAGAACTCCCCATCATCTCACTTTGCTGGCCAGGAACGAAAAAGGCTATCGCAATTTGCTCCAACTGGTCACTAAGAGTCACCTTGAGGGATTCTACTATAAGCCCAGGGTGGATAAAGAGCTTCTCAAGCTGCACCATGATGGGCTTATTGCCCTCTCTGGGTGTGCTCACGGGGAACTGGCTCGACTGATCCTCGACGGGCGAACCGACGAACTTGTCAGAGTGGCTTCGTGGTACAAGGAGGTTTTCGGCGATTACTACCTGGAGATTCAAAGGCATCCTATCCCTGAATTGGAGCAAATCAACAATGAGCTTGTTTCGCTATCCACCAAACTCAATATACCACCGGTAGCCACATTTGATGTACATTACATTGATAAACAAGACGCTCCAGCCCATGAACTTCTTTTGTGTATACAGACCAATACCTCTGTGTACGATGAGAAGAGACTCAAGCTGGCTGGCGACTTCTTCTACCTCAAAAGCCCTGAAGAGGCAGGACAATTGTTTGCCGACTTACCCCAAGCGGTGGAAAACACTGAAGCCATTGCCGATATGTGCCAGCTCGAACTGGATTTCACCAAGCTACATCTGCCGCATTTGGAACTCCCCCGTGGCCGGAAAGCCGATGATTTCCTAGCTGAGCTCTGCTGGCAGGGTCTAGCAAAACGTTACCCTGCTGCCAGCTCAGAGGTCAAAGAACGGCTTAGTCACGAGCTTGATGTCATCCAGAAGACCAAATTTGCCCACTACTTCCTCGTCGTTTGGGACATAATCTCCTTTACTCGCGAACAGGGTATCTACTTCGGCGTTCGGGGAAGTGCTGCCGCCAGCCTGGCTCTCTACTGTCTGGGCGTCACAGATGTCGACCCGCTAGCATACGGGCTTGTTTTTGAACGATTTCTTAATGTCGAGCGCCGTGAGCTGCCGGACATCGACCTTGATTTCCAGGATGACCGCCGTGATGAAGTCCTGGCTTATGTTAACCAGAAATACGGCTCCGACCACGTAGCTCAAATCATTACCTTTGGCACCATGGGAGCCAGAGCTGCGATAAGAGACACGGGGCGGGCTTTGGGCATGCCTTATGCTCAGGTTGACCGGGTAGCTCGACTCATTCCTCTGGAGTTGACCATAACCCTGGATAGAGCTCTGGAACAGAGCCGGGAGCTTTATGATATTTATCACCAGGACGCCGCAATACGCAACCTGATTGACTCGGCTAAGAAGATGGAGGGAATGGTCAGACACGTCAGCACCCATGCCGCCGGCGTGGTTATAGCGCAGGAGCCCTTAATCGAATACGTGCCGCTTCAGCTGTTGGGAAAGGGTGAGCAGCGCACCGTCATGACTCAGTTCCACATGGGTGATATCGCCCGCCTGGGACTGTTAAAAATGGATTTCCTGGGACTATCCAATTTGACCATTTTGACTAAAGTTAAAGAAATTATTGCCCAAAATCGTGGGATCTCCCTGGATTTGCAGCATATTCCTCTCGACGATGCCAGCACCTTCGAGCTGCTTGCCTCGGGGGAAACCAAAGGCATCTTCCAGCTGGAAAGCGCCGGTATGCGCCGCTATATCAAGGAACTCAAGCCCACTAACTTTAGCGATATCTCAGCCATGGTGGCGCTCTATCGCCCGGGCCCCATGGAGCAAATTCCCACTTTTATTAGGGCCAAGCAGGGGGTTGCCCCTATTCACTATCCCCATCCCATTCTGAAGGAGATCTTAAAAGAAACCTACGGAGTTATCGTTTATCAGGAGCAGGTGATATTTATCGCCCAGGCTCTAGCCGGCTATAGCCTGGGCCAGGCTGATATTTTTCGTAAAGCTATGGGTAAAAAGATACCTGCGGTGATGAAGAAAGAGGAGCGCAATTTCATCGCCGGAGCTAAAAAAAATGGCATATCGCCAGAATTAGCTCAGGAGGTATTCTCTTTGATCGAGCCCTTCGCCGGTTATGCTTTCAACAAAGCCCACAGCGTCAGCTATGGCCTAATCGCCTACCGCACTGCCTATCTTAAGGCAAACTACTCGATTGAGTACATGGTTGCCTTTCTCAACACTTATTCCGATAATATGGAGAAGGTCCGTTCTGCGATTGCTGAATGCCGAAGGTTGGGCATCAAGGTGCTCCCGCCAGACATTAATAGGAGCCATGCTGGCTTTACTATTGAGACCTCACCCTCGGCTCCCTCTCCAGTAAATGGAGAGGGAAGCGGTGAGGCTGCCACCCGGTTTGGACTGGCTTCTATTAAGAATGTCGGCTTTTCTCCGATTGAGCATATCCTGTCTGGCCGTAATATAGAGGGAGATTTTAAGTCCATAGAAGACTTCTGTTATCGAACCGACCTTCGCAACACCAATAAGAAGGTATTAGAAAGCTTGATCAAAGTCGGTGTCTTTGACTCGCTGGGCAGCCGTAAGACGCTACTCGATTCCCTGAACAAAATTATCTCCTTATCTCAAACCAAACAAAGGGCCAAGGAATCTGGACAAGTTAGCATGTTTGACCTATGGGGCCAGAGCTCCGCCACCGCCAAGGTTCACTACTCGCAAGGCGAGGAAGAGGTATCCGCCAAGCAAAAGCTTATGTGGGAAAGGGAACTGCTGGGGGTTTATTTCTCCCAACCATTGAACTTCCTCTCCAGGGAAGCGTCCTCACCAGGCACTGTTTCCTGCGGTGAAATCAATCGAGATATGGTTGATGAAACGGTGACTGTTAGGGGAATGGTGGTGTCGGTACGGCAAGCCCACACCAAGGATAATCGCGCCTTTGTCGTCGCCTCAATTGAAGACCTGGACGCCAGTATTGAGGTCATCGCTTGGCCCAGACTCTACGAGAGTACCCAGGGGATATGGCAGGAGGGCAACATCCTCAGCATCAACGGTGTAGTGAAGGTCAGGGATGGCGAAGTGCAGCTAAACTGTCAAGATGCGATGCTCCTCCCTGTCAGACAGGAAGTGCTCAAAGAGCCCCAGCGTCGCCATGTCATGATAGACGTCAACCAATCGGGCGACGCCGAGAAAGATGTCGAATGTCTTCACAGAATTGTGGATATCCTCAAGAGTTATCCCGGCCAGGATAGAGTTTCTTTGACTGTGCTCGGCGATGGTGAAATAACTAATCTCGAGATGCCCAACATAACGGTCAATTATTGCCCCGAATTAGCCGGAGAATTGAGTGAGATAGTAGGTGAAAGCAACCTCCGGCTTGAACCGTAGGTCAAGTCTGGACTGCCAGGCAGTGCAAAAGGGAATTGACCGGGCTGTGAAGTCACGGAAATAGACGGTGTCTCTGTTTCTTGCTATATTTGAACCCTATGTTTGACTTAATCCCTTCAGGCAATATTACTTCGGCTTCGGGATTCCTGGCGGGGGCGGTGCATGCTGGAATAAAGAGCAAAGACGAGCTTGATTTGGCTATTCTTTGCTCCGAAGTGACCTGCAAGGCGGCCGGCGTTTTTACTACCAACCAGATTAAATCCGCTCCAGTTGTTCTATCCCAGAGGCACATAACAAGAAGGCGAGCACAGGCTATAGTGGTAAATTCCGGTTGTGCCAATGCTTGTACAGGTCGGCAAGGACTGGCCGATGCCCTGGGAATGGCCAGTCTGGCAGCAGCTAAGCTAGGCATATCTCCTGACGAAGTCCTTGTCGCCAGTACCGGTGTTATTGGTGTGCCCTTGCCCATGGACAAAATCAGGGCTGGAATTCCCAAGATAAAGCCGACCAAAAAAGGAGGTCATGATTTTTGCCGGGCAATAATGACCACGGATACCAGACCCAAAGAAATAGCCATCCGGGTAGATTCAGAAGAAGGCAAATTCGCCATTGGCGGGGTGGCTAAAGGTGCCGGTATGATTCATCCCAGCATGGCTACCATGCTTTCTTTTATCACCACCGACGCCGTGGTGAGTGCCGATTTCCTCCGTGCAGCATTACACACGGCGGTGGACGGCTCTTTCAATATGATCAGTATTGATGGCGATACCAGCCCTTGCGACTGTGTGCTGTTGTTAGCCAACGGCTTAGCAAGTAACGAGCTTGTTGACTTCGATAATGGCGACGCTTTTCAACAAGCTTTAAACGCAGTCTGCACTCATCTGGCTAAGTCCATAGCTCGGGATGGAGAGGGAGCTACAAAGATTATCGAAGTCATAGTAGAAAGGGCGGAAGACCAGGCTGGAGCCCGCCAGGCGGCTCGGACTATCGCTAGCTCGCCACTGGTGAAAGCTGCCATCCATGGCAACGATCCCAACTGGGGGCGCATCGTTGCTGCTCTGGGTCGAAGCGGAGCCAGGGTGAGAGAAGAGAGATTGGATGTCTATTTGAACGATGTTTGTGTTATGAAGCAGGGCTGCCCAGCCCCCTGCAACAGAGCGGACATAATATCATCTTTGGATAACCGCGATAATGTGCTCATAAGGCTCTGCCTCAATTTGGGAGATGGCCAGGCCACCGCCTGGGGCTGCGACCTTTCCGAGGAATATGTTACTATTAACAGCGCGTATACAACATAATGCAAAAGAAAGTCATTGTCGTCAAAATTGGCGGCAGCACCCTGGGCAACCATGACACCACCTTGGAAGACCTGGTAGAGCTTCAGAAGCGGGGTAAGTCGCTGGTCGTGGTTCATGGCGGCGCTAAGGTGACTTCCGAGTGGCTAGCCCGGCTGGGCATTCCCACCAGCTTTGTAAATGGGTTGAGAGTCACCGATGCCGAGACCATGAAGGTGGTGGCGGCGGCATTGGGGGGTCTGGTCAACAAGGAACTGGTGGTGGCTATTCAGGCTCTGGGGGGAAAGGCAGTGGGGCTGAGCGGCTGCGATGGCAACCTGCTCTGGGCAAGCGTCAAGAGCCCCGACATGGGCTATGTCGGCGAAATTGTCGCCGTTGACCCCACTCCCTTGAAGATCTTGCTGAAGGCTGGCTATATGCCCGTGGTTGCTCCCATAAGTTTCGGCTCGGTGGAAGGCAGGGTAACGCTGCTCAATGTTAACGGAGATACAGCGGCCGGAGAAATTGCTGCGGCCTTAGCTGCGGAAAAACTGGTATTCCTGACCAACGTTGATGGTATCCAGGATGGTTCGGAACAGGTAGTTGACAAGCTCAACCTGGCCGAGGCCAAGGATATGCTCGCCTCCGGCATAGCTTCCGGTGGCATGATTCCTAAAATGGAAGCCAGTCTTAGAGCTTTGACTACCACGAAGATCGTGCGCATCATAGATGGCCGGGCTGCGCACGCCTTACGTGATGACATCTCCAAACAGGCTCGGCAATCTAAATCAGGAGGTACAACAATTGTCTCAGAATGATTGGCAAGAGCTAGAGAAGAAGCTATTCCTTCAAACGATCAAAAGGACTCCGGTGACCCTGGTCCGTGGCGAAGGTGCAAAAGCCTGGGATGACCGGGGCCGCGAATACCTCGACTTCACCGGTGGCTGGGCAACAAATAGCCTGGGACATTGCCCGCCGGTGGTCGTGGAGGCACTGGAAAAGCAAGCCAGAACTCTGATGCATACGTCCAGCCAGTTTTATACCGTGCCACAGTTAGAGCTGGCCCGGCTTCTGACTGAGCATAGCTGCCTGGATAGAGTTTTCTTTTGTAACAGCGGCGCTGAAGCTAATGAAGGGGCAGTCAAACTCGCGCGCAGGTATGGCAAGCTTCGACTCAACGGCGCCTACGAGGTCATTACTGCCCATAACTCTTTTCACGGGCGGACTCTGGCCATGACCGCCGCCACAGGGCAAAGTAAATTTCAGGAACCTTACACACCTCTGCCCATCGGCTTCATCAACGTGGAATACAACAACATCGAGGCAATCCAGCGGGCCACCAGCGAAAAGACCTGTGCCGTAGTACTGGAACCGATCCAGGCAGAAGGCGGCGTTAACATTCCCGACGACGACTATCTCCAGAAGGTGCAAAGCTGGTGCCGGGAGAAGGGCATTCTTCTCATTCTGGACGAAGTCCAGACGGGGGCCGGTCGGACCGGGACGCTCTTCGCCTACGAGCAGTATGGGGTCGAGCCGGACGTAATGGCTCTGGCCAAGGGACTCGGTAGCGGCGTGCCCATTGGCGCTTTCTTGGCCAAGGAACAGTGCTCCGTCTTTTCCCCGGGCGAACACGGCTCCACCTTCGGCGGCAACCCGCTGGTTTGTGCTGCTGCTTATGCCGCGCTGAAGTACATGATTGACCACAACATACCGGCACAGGCCAAAAGAGTCGGGAATTATCTTCTAACCAAACTGGAGGGCCTTAAGCAGCAATTCGATTTCATTACCGACGTAAGAGGTCGGGGGCTCCTGATAGCTGTGGAATTCAACCAAGAAATCGGCGACAAATTGTTGCTGGCTTGCCTTAATAGAGGGCTACTGGTCAACAGGCTGAAGCCCAATGCCGTGCGCTTTATGCCGCCCCTTATCATTACTGAAAAGGAAGTGGACAAAGCGCTGGGTATTTTGAGGGATACGTTAGAAGAGACACGAAATGCAAAATGACAGAGGAAAATTCAAAAATCAGCGTAGTCAAACCTTTTTGCATCTTGAATTGTAATTCTGATTTTTTATCTTTTATTCTTGATATAGGGCTCTTCCCAAGGAGGTTATGAAATGGCAGACAAAGTGATATTGGCTTACAGCGGCGGCCTCGATACCTCCGTGGCCATAAGATGGCTTGAAGACAAATATAAGTTGAAGGTCATCACTCTTACCGTGGATGTCGGCGGTGTCTCCAACCTTGAGGCTATCAGGCAGAAAGCCCTCAAAGTCGGAGCCATAAAGGCGCTGGTCATCGATGCCAAAGAGACCTTCATTAAGTCGTATGTTTTCCCGGCCATCCAGGCGGATGCCGTTTATGAAGGGCAGTACCCATTATCCACAGCCCTGGCGCGTCCTCTCATCGCCCGGCTCCTGGTGAAAACAGCCAAGAGGGAAAAGGCGGGGATGGTCGCTCACGGCTGTACGAGCAAGGGCAACGACCAGGTGAGGCTTGATGTGGGTGTAGCCGCTTTAGCCCCCGAGCTGAAGGTAATAGCTCCGGCCCGGGAATGGAAGATGACCCGGGAGCAGACAATTAAATATGCCCAGGCTCACAATATCCCCGTGCCGATCACCAAAGCCAGACCCTATTCCATCGACGAGAACCTGTGGGGCCGCGGCATTGAATGTGGTGTGCTCGAAGATACCTGGAACGAACCACCCGAGCATATCTTCCTGTGGACAAGGCCGCCGGAAAAGACACCGGCCCGGCCTGCTTATCTGGAGATTGGCTTTGAAAAAGGCATACCTGTAAGCCTTAACGGCCGAAAGGTAGAACCTGTCACGCTTGTCCAGAAGGTTCATGAGCTGGCTGGCAGGCACGGCGTAGGACGGATTGACCACGTGGAAAATAGACTGGTGGGCATAAAATCCAGGGAGATTTATGAGGCGCCGGCTGCCGTGGTCCTGCTGAAAGCTCATCTGGCACTGGAGGATCTGGTACTGACCAAAGAGCAACTTCGCTTCAAGACCAGGGTCGCCTCCGAATATGCCGACCTCATCTACAACGGGCTGTGGTTCACAGGCATGCGTCAGGACTTAGCCGCCTATGTGGAAAGCACGCAGAGGTATGTGACCGGCACAATAAGGGCAAAGCTTTTCAAAGGCAACTGCCAGGTGGTGGGCAGAAAGTCGCCCTATTCTCTTTACGACTACAGCCTGGCTACTTACGATAGGGGCGATGTCTTCGACCATAGTGCCTCCCCCGGCTTCATCCATATCTGGGGCCTGCCGGTGAGGACCCAGGCCAAGGCGCAGCCTGAACCGTCCGAACGACCATAGTCTACTCCGTGTCATTCAGAAGGGGCCTTCTTCTTCGTGTCATCGCGAGGAGCCCCGATGAATCCAGATCAATCGGAGGGACGCCGCAATCCAGTGACAGAACCTCCCGTTCTGCTCAGTTTTGCGTATTCAAAGGACAGAATACCTGACTTCCGGCAGGCCTGGTTATTATGTTGTCCCTTAAACCTGCTAGTCCAGACTGAAGAGAGGATAGCGGTCCGTTGTCAACAAGAAAGCGTAGGCAGCTACTCTCAGGCCCCATCTACTTACACCAACCACGAAGTCGAAAAGACCTCTGGGATAGCGACCGGTGAACAAGATGGCAAACCAGGCTACCACCACGCAAACGATGGCTGCAATCCCTAGGACGGCCAGGACGATGTAGTGTGGGATAGCCAGAAACCACTTCACCAGCGGTAGCCAACGGTTAAGGTCTTTCGGAACGTCTGGATGGGGGATCTCAATGTGAACCACCTGCTCTTCATCAGTTGACGGGTATACGTCTGTAAGCAGACCAATATAAGCGCCAACACGTGTGCCGAACTTGAGCAATGCTACATTCCAATCAAACCACCACTTCGGGTACTTCTGTCGGAAAAGAATCATGAGTAAGACCGGCAGGAACAAGGTGCCTCCCGCGGCATAGAGCCAGGTCCAACTACCTGGTCCACTCCAATCAGCCATTCCACCACTTACCAAAGCCAGAATAATAGCGATTGGAATTAGTGTGAAGATCCTGAAGAATGTGGTCAGCCGATTAAGGGGCCTGTCCGGGTAGTCGATTGCCAAGGTGGCAGGGTAGGCGGCGGGTGTCGGTGACGCTTCTGTTGCCATTGTTATCGATACCTCCTTTTATGTCTTGTCCTGTAATCTGTTCACTTTTCCATTTAAGCACGCCCTACAATCTGTTGCAAGTGGAAGTCATATAATGGCGGTAGTCTGGAGAAACAATAACTGATTTGTGGCAGGCCTGATTGGTATGGTGTCCGTGGGGTGCCGGCGAAATCAAAGGCCATCCAGGGCATATATGCGAAAAATGTTGCTATTTGGGTGCTAATAAGGTCCTCCGTGAGACCGCCAAGACCACCGTTGTCTCCCTTTCCGGGATGATTCGTTTTGCAGAAATGGCTATTTTTTCTGGAGTTCAACATCTCTTTTTCATACGTAAGGGGATTACCTCCGGAAGATTCAGTTGTTAAAGTACGTACGATTCGTTTCGTCGGTTTGCCGTTTATATTTGCGAGCCCTGGAGGCTGGGGGACTGACGCAGGGAGGCAATTTCCAGAAGATTCCCGACAACGGTTTTCAGGTAGTTGCGATCGGTTGCGTCCAACCGGTAATTTGCAGAATACCATTTTACGAGTAATCTGGAGGCTTCTCGGATTACGCGGCGGTTATCAGGGTCGTGCTGAAGGGAAGACTGTAACTTGACGCGAACGAACGCTATTTCAGGGTCAACGCCTTCCAGATTCGTAATGCTCCACAGTTGCGATGTTTCGGCAGGGCTAAGGGTGCCGGAATAGAAGCCATGTTTGCGGGCATTCCGATTGCCTTTCTGGCCACCGCGCTTCCTCCTAACCTGTGTTTGGTTTGCAGTCACGTTTTGAGAAACCTCACCCGCGGGACTTAATTTGTCAGGGTAGCACACGAGTTCCAATCAGAAATTAGCATGAATTCCTCATTCGAACAAGGGGAAAATGTCGCTTCCTCCCCGAATGGAGATCACAAACGAAATCCAAATGCCAAAGGCCAAAGTCCAAACAAAGTCCAAATGTCAAAGTTCAAGGGACATACGGCAGGGCTAGGGGCCAGGGACTGGGGGCACAGTTAGAGACTAGTAGAGATAAGTAGAGATACGTTGGGGATATTAGAGATGAAGATACTGGAGATGGGAGATACAGTAGAGATGCATTAGAGATACATTGAAGAGGTTGGAGATTGGTGACTAGAGACTGGATATTAGAGACTGGAGACTGGAGACTGGGGATTGGAGATTGGAGTAATAGGATCCTCCATGAGACCGCCAAGACCACCGTTGTTTCCCTTTAGCGTCACACTGGTTTCCTTTGAGTTTTCGGGAACAGCGAGGATAGAGTTTTTCTGTTCATAATATATAATGGCAACTATCCCTTAATGGCAAGTAATGATGAAAGGTAAAGAGATTATTTTGATAGAATGGATAGATAGCAAGGGCATGGAAAGGTGGGAATATCTTGATGAGATTAAGTCTATGCCACCTTGCATTTGTTATTCCGTAGGTTTTATAATTGAGGATAATCCTGACTATAAAACCATAGCACTTGGGCTGAGTGAAACCCAAGTGCTAGGTCGGACAACCATTCCGTCAGGCTGTATTAAAAGCATCAAGAAACTGACTATTTCTTCTTGTTCCTAACCTGAGTTAAAGCGGATGCTGCAACGCTCTTTTCCCGCTTCGTGGAATGTGGGTCTCCAAGGACTTTACTCGCCTTAGATGCGACCCTTGGTGATGTTTGCTCATTTCTTTTGGGCATGTCTTTACCTCCTTTTTAATTTACTAATTGGACTATTTCATCGACCGTCCAGATATGGTCTGCCTTGTCCATTTTACTTTTCACCTTCGTTGTTCTACACTTTGGTACTTTAACTAAGCAGGCTAGGGTACTGACCCCGATTACAGTCAAGGCACCACACGGGACGGCGAGGTATAAACTAACGGTCATGGCTAACCGACCTTGATTTGCCGAGTACCCTAGCCTGTTTAATCAAAGTACACCTTAACAAGTGAATAGGAGTTATCTGTCAACATTCGGCAACTCATTCCTCATCAGAACTTCACCAACATTGAGTAGCTGCATTTTGGGTTGTTTCTCTTCCTTATGATAACCGAGACTAACCCAAGCCATATTGATAGCATTTCCTGGTCTTCTACCTTGGAAATCGAAGCCCTGTTGCATCAAATAGTTTGCGACCTGCGTTTTTGTCATTTGTGGATTCATTTCTTTTAGTTCCTTGATTTTTTGTTTAAGTCCACTGCCTCCACGTGTCTTCCGTTTCGTCCTTTCAGTACGACGCAAGTTATAGACACCTGGGCCAACTTTGACAAAGTGTTTTGGACTCCTACCCAAGATGCTATAAACGATTGAATCCGCATGTTTTGGATTGCTAAAGAGTTTGGCGTCCTTCATCAATTTGATTGCTTGTTTTGCAATCAGCAAGCCATTATTACGAGAGGCAACAAGTGTTAGAATCTCTCTGAGAGATTTGCCTCGCATATCATTGGGAGACAACGAGGTTTGTAAATCTTGTGATATTCCCATCCTCTCGCGATAAATTTGCAGTGCCTTTTGTAGTGCTTCTGCTTCTTCGTACAATTTGGTGATGCGCTTTTCCATGTCAATCTGCGTATCTTTTATTTCTTTCTCAACTCGATTCAGTAGTTCTTTAGTTTGGATTTCCCATGGATTCACAAAAGCCATTTTGTCACCTCATTTCTTACATAGGCTTATAAATATTCTTGCCTTACAAGCACTATTTTCATTAGTGTCAGACTTTACAAGCACAGTACCCCTTGGTGTACACTGAAAGGCAAGGCGGGCGGAGAGGGATTCAAACCCTCGGTTGGTGGTACTAGCACCAACGGCGAATTTTAAGTTCGCTGCCTTAAGTCGCTCGTGCCATCCGCCCGCAAGAAAAATAGGGTTGGGGGCTGCGAGAATTGAACTCGCATCGTCAATTTTAAGGATTGCTGTCCTGACCATTAGACGAAACCCCCATGTAAAATAGCCCTGTGTCGGTTGTCCAGACCTAACATAGGGCTATTTTACCATAATGGAGTATCAAATGCAACCACCAAAAGGTCGCAAAAGTGTCAATCGCAATCAGGGCAAGCGTCCATTTGCTAAGACGGACCTTGAGGCAGTGCTAAAAGCTGCTACTAAACCTCTAAAGCGGGAACAAGACGAGACAAAATCTGGAGAAACATCGGAGTCTCATCATCCCGATGATTCCACCTGAAGCTGTAAGAATTGATATAATCCTGTAGATATTTAGCACTTACAGCGTGGTGAACTCCGTCAATTCCCCGTTTTACGACACTCCAAAAACCCTCTATTGTATTAGTGTGCGCATCACCCATAACATATACTTTGCTTTGATGGTGAACTCGTTTGTGCTTGTAGCCAAGTCTACGTAGTGAATTATAACTTGGAAACTCATCGGTATAGACTATACTACTAGGCAAAATCTTTTCTTTGACTATGGGAACAAGGGTTTTGGACTTGACATCGGGAACAATAACAGCTATGACATTGCCATTGCGTTGTGCCATTCCGAATACCGGTGTTTTACCTTTAGCCCCTCGTCCACGCTTGCCACGTCTGCGACCACCGATGTAGGTCTCATCAACTTCCACTTCTTGTAACAGGGACATTAGATCCTCGTCCAGCATGGAGCGAATCTGCGTAAACATACGCCAGGCTGTTTTGTAAGTAACTCCTAATTCACGTTGTAGCTGTTTGGCTGATATTCCACATCGAGTAGAAGCCATAAGGAACATAGCATGAAACCAAAGACGAAGGGCTGTCGCAGAGTGCTCAAGGATGGTGCCTGCCATCGGGTAAACATGATTGCCACAAAAGTCGCAAGCATAGGCTGAGCGGTTGCTTATCTTGTGGTGCTTAGTTATTCGCTGACATTTCGTACAGTAAATCCCATTGGGCCAGCGAGTATTCTTCAGCCATTCAAGGCAAGCATCATCATTTGGGAAGTCTCGACTAAAGTCTCTTATGGTATAATGTTTCTGTTTCATAGCAAGCACCCCCTATATTCGATACTCATATCTTAACATAGGGGTTACTTGTTGTCAAGGGATAATTGCGTATATAATTTATGCTCAAATTCAAGCTAGAAAACAACACAAATTGCATAGATGCCCATCCTGAAGTCGGAACGCTACTGTAACGGGGATAACCGCACTGGGTAACGGGGGAAATCTTGAACTGGCTAGAAGAGGGCGTGAACCGGGGCCCCTCCTTGATATTCAGCTACCTGTATCTGAGCTATTTGGATTTCGACGATGGGCTGAGGCTTTGCCAAAGGTCTGATACCCGACAAGTCCTACAAATTGCTATCTCTCGACTGAGTATTTGAAGCCTAATGCGTGTTCCAGGTCTTCACCTTTTCGACTATCTTCGCCACAAAGTCCGCCTTCTCTTCATCTGACATTCCGGCACTACCCTGTTCTACCAGACTGCTAACCATCTTCAATACAAAATCCACTCGTTTTTCCTTCGGCATACCGGGCAGCACCATTCCCAAGCAGTAGGGCATCATTTCTGGCATCATTTGGGGCATCATTGGCATTTCCGTCTTCTCGCCCCCGGACATCATGCCCATCATCATCTTAGGCATCATATCCATCATGTTGACGCCTTCCATCATCTTGGGCATCATCTGCTCCATCATCTTCCGCTTATCTTCCGCGGTCATGCCTGCGAAGAACTTCTCCATCATCTTGCCCATCATCTTCTCTTTCTCTTCCTTGCTCATCCCAGCCATCATAGACTCCATCATTTTGTCCATCGTTTCCATGCTTCTTTCCCTCCTTTCCAGTTATTTCATTCTTGACGTTAATTTCCTTTTTTTGCTCCTCGCTGAAGCTTGGCCTTGGCGAGGAGCCTGGGTTTCATTTCTTCAAAGCCGAGACCTTGATGCTCACGATGGACGATGCCAGCTCTTCAATCTGTGCGGGAGTGATATGAGCCTCCTCAATGACCGCCTTGACAGTCGGGTCATTGGCCATGGAACCGGTTGGAAAGACAGTTTCGTCAAGTACCTTGACTTCTGCAAACCCCGCTGCCCTGATATCTTCAAGATAGTCGCTTTTCTTACTGGCTCCGGCGATACAGCCCACATAGGCCGGAACAGAGTTCGCTATTTTTGGCGGCAGGTCACACAGCAGCACGATGTCCGAGACCATCAATCTGCCGCCAGGTTTCAACACCCTGAGAGCTTCCTTGAAGACTTTAGGTTTATCTTGAGATAGGTTGATGACGCAGTTTGAGATAACCACATCTACCGCGTTATCCGCCACCGGTAGATTCTCGATTTCTCCCAATCGGAACTCTACATTCTCATAATTTCCCTTGCGGATGTTCTCGCGGGCCTTATCTAACATCTCCGGAGTCATATCGACGCCGATAACCTTGCCTCGAGGCCCGACCCGTGAAGCTGCCAGAAAGCAGTCAAATCCGGCGCCGGAACCCAAATCCAGGACTACCTCTCCTTCTTTCAACGAGGCCAAGGCTACGGGGTTACCACAACCCAATCCCAAGTTAGCGCCTTCAGGGACTGCGTTCACATCCGTGTCGCTGTAGCCAATAGTTTTGCTAATATCGTGAACTGTGGTCGCGCTGGCAGTACCGCAGCAAGCAGATGGCTTATCAGCCTCCGAACCGCCCGCACAGCAAGACCCAGTTTGTTTAGCGATATCACCGTATCGCTTTCTAACGGTTTTGGTTACTTCTTCTTTTTTCATTTTTTCCCTCCTACAGAACTTCAGGCCTTAAACTATTTAGCTATTTGGATACCTCTCCAAACGCCGGGCCGAGTATTTGCCTGACAAAGCTGGATAGATGCTCAACCTTGATGAGCGCAAGGCAAGCCACACCATCATCTTGTCCACAACTTACCACCGCCAATTTGTCACCTGCCTTAATGCGCGCCTTCTCCCTCAACTCTTTGGGCAGGACCATCTGGCCCCGCTCGTCCACGCTGACAACAGACTCAACCTTGCAGCAGGGCTGACCTTTCTCCGAAGAACCACAACAGTCCATATAGCACCTCCAAATACTCTGATGGTTCTGATTATACTGATAATGCTGATATTTGTCAAGTGGGGTACCGGCGGACGATTAGGCCTAAACACGACAAGTGCATTTTCCCAAGGCATATTGTTGATTTCTCACGGGGCAGTGCTACTTGTTGGCTCCCCACAGAGTTAAGAAAGGCGGCGAAAGCAGAATTTATGGAACTGAGGCGAAATCAAACGCCATCCTGAAGTCGAAATGCTCCTGGTGACCGGCGATAACCGCACTGAGGTAACGAAGAAGGTCTTGACCTGGCTAACCGAAGCGGTGAACTGAGGCTCCCCCTCTCTGCCGCTGAACATTCCGTCAGAAAGTGCATCTGATGATAATCTTGCAGAATGGACTGGAGTTTCGTAAACTTACCCCAGGTTTGTGGTGATTCATGATTGGCTTCACGATTATCTAATGTTTGGAGGTAGGAGACAATGAGAGACCGGAAAAATCAAGCAGCAAAAGAGGCCGAGCGTGACGAGAAACGCATTGAGGAAGAACCTGCGCAACTAGCCAGAGAGGAGGCAAGAAGAGAAACTGATCTGGCTAGCGAGCAAGCGGTTCAAAAAGAGCAGGCAGCAAAAGAGGCCAAGCGTAAAGAGGAACGCATTGAGGAAGAACCTGCGCAACTAGCCAGAGAGCAGGCAAGACGACAAACTGATCTGGCTAGAGAGCAAGCGATTCAAAAAGAGCAAGCAGGAAAAGAGGCCAAGCGTAAAGAGAAACGCATTGAGGAAGAACCTGCGCAACTAGCCAGAGAGCAGGCAAGACGACAAACTGATTTGGCTAGAGAGCAAGCGATTCAAAAAGAGCAAGCAGCAAAAGAGGCTAAGCGTAAAGAGAAACGCATCGAGGAAGAACCTGCGCAACTAGCCAGAGAGCAGGCAAGACGACAAACTGATCTGGCTAGAGAGCAAGCAATTGCCGAAGATCAGGAAGCGAGGAGGCTAAAAGCCAAGAATCAACCACCAGACTAAGTTAAATAGGTGTGAGTAATGGGCAAGCCCGTACATCGTTTGCAGTTGTGTCTCATTTGCAGGTGTGGACGGTTGAAATTATGCACAACTAGCCATCTTGGTGCCTGATATTCTCGCTTACTTAGAAAAGCAGTTGCCCTGGCTTTGTGGCATCCCCGGAGGGATTCGAACCCGTGACCCCTGCTCAGAAAGCAGCCGCTATCTTGCATATTATCAGTGAGTAGTTAGTGGTGTCCCTGGAATTCGAGAAATAATGCCTGATTTGTAGCAGGCTTAATTGGTATGGTGCCCCTGGAATTCAGGATTAACAAAACGCTAAATCGTGCAGCCCGATTCCACAAGTCAAGATTTGCTTTCATTAGGAGAGAAGTCTCTATATGGTTCCGGCGTACATAATTTGGGAAATACACGATGTCTAATCCTGTAGCGAGGGTTTACATTAGTCAACGTAAGTTATATTATATATTTTATATTGACATTTTATTTTAGGGATCTCAGAGGTGGACAAGAAGGAGAATATTAGAAACATAATCGGGTTGATGAATAACCTGATGCTTTCGACTAAAGCCCATGAGCCTCATCCCTGGTTGCACCTTGAGCTGACCAGGGAACAGTTGCGCATCATGTTTCTGCTCTCCTTCAAAGGCCGAAGCTCGCCCGGTGAGGCGGCCGCATCTTTCGGCGTACCCAGGGCCAATGTTACCAGCATCATTGATCGGCTGGTAGAAAGGGGGCTAATCAGTCGCCAAGAGAACCCGGATGACCGCCGTAGCCATATCCTTTCTCTCACTGAAGAAGGCAAAAGCCAGGTGGAGCGACTACGGGAGATAGGCGCCGCCGAGATCAGAGGCGTGCTGGAAAGAATGCCGGACAATGCCCTGGTTTCTCTCGAGATGGGTCTAGAGGCACTCATAAAGGCTCTCGAAGAAGAAGGAGAAGTTAATGGATGTAATTGAAGCCAGTAATATAGTCAAGAGGTTCGGTGAGCTGGAAGCGGTCAAGGGAGTATCCTTCAGTGTCAAGGAAGGAGAGATATTCGGTTTTCTGGGCCCTAACGGCGCCGGCAAGACGACCACCATAAATATCCTCTGCACTCTTTTAAAACCTACAGCTGGGCAGGCGAAGGTTAACGGTCATGATGTCATTAAAGAGCGCAGCCAGGTGCGTCAGTCAATCGGGTTGGTCTTCCAGGAACCGACTTTGGATGATTACCTAACAGCAGAACAGAACCTCCGTTTCCACGGCTATGCTTATGGTGTCCCCAAAAATGTTCTGGAGCCGCGCTTGAAAGAGCTTTTGGAGATGATGGAGTTGTGGGATAGGCGCAAAGGCAAGATTAGCACCTACTCCGGTGGCATGAAGCGCCGTCTGGAAATTGCCCGGGGCCTTTTGCATCACCCAAGAGTGCTTTTTTTGGACGAGCCCACTCTAGGCCTGGACCCGCAGACGCGCCACCGCATCTGGGACTATATACATGACTTACGGAAAAGAGAGAATCTGGCGATATTTATGACCACCCACTACATGGACGAGGCGGAGAACTGTGACCGCATCGCCATTATAGACTATGGCCAGACTGTGGCTCTGGACACGCTGGAAAAACTGAAAGATGGTGTCGGTGGCGATGTCATCTCTGTTAAGACGGAGGACAACGAGGAGGCGGTGCGACTGCTGGAGGGGCAGTATAAGTTCAAGCCTAGCATCGAAAACGGCATCATCAGTTTCACCGTGTCCCACGGCGAGGAATTCTTGCCCAAGTTTGTCTCCGGCTTCCCGCTGCGACTACTGTCCATCGGCTTGAGGCGTCCTACGCTGGAAGACGTATTCTTAAAGCTCACCGGACGCAATATCAGGGAACAGGAGGTTGACTCAATGCAGCAGATGAAAAACATGGCTAGAATGAGGAGGCACTAAAGACAATGGCTATCGTTTTTCGTACTATCTGGGTGATAGCCTACCGCGAGCTCGTGCGTTTTGTCCAGGACAGACCACGGATGTTCTCCTCCTTCTCTATGCCGATTATATTCCTGCTAATCTTTGGTGCCGGCTTCGGTAGGCTTATCGGCCAAATGATGCCCGGCGTAGACTATATACAGTTTATGTATCCCGGTATTCTAGCCATGACAGTATTGATGACCTCTATCATGTCCGGCATCTCCATCGTCTGGGACAGAGAATTCGGTTTCCTAAAAGAGGTGCTGGTTTCTCCCTTGAGCCGTAGCGGAGTGCTAATCGGCAAGGCCGTAGGCGCTGCCACCATCGCCATCATCCAGGGGGCCATAATGCTGGTGCTGGCACCCATTGTTAATGTTCCCATCAACTTGGGCACGGTGCTGGCTCTTTTACCGCTCCTCTTGATACTCTCCCTCTCTCTTTCCGGGCTGGGGCTGCTAATCGGTGCCCGCATGCGCTCGCAGCAGGGATTTCAGATAGTGATGCAGTTGGTGATTTTCCCCATGATGTTCCTCTCCGGCATCTTCTTCCCCGTCTCCGGCGTAGCCACCTGGCTGGCAGTACTCTCCAAATTGAACCCGGTGACCTATGGAATAGATGCTATACGCCAAGTCTTCCTGGGCACTGAGGTGGCCGGCGTTACCGTCTTTGGCCACACCATGGGCATCGTGGATTCGGCTATTGTGGTGGCGATGGTGGGGGTAGTGCTCCTGACTGCCGCTCTCTGGGCCTTCAACAGGCAGGAGTGAGTCGGAGCACCTGGAGCAATTCGGACTACCAAAACTTGGTACTGAAGGCCGTGATTCTATTTGCTGAGCTATAGGCCATCACAAATCTCCACTAACAGGCGAATTAGGTGAGCTACACAAAATGAGTTCTGGTTGGGTGACGCCGGATTGAACATTCCCGAGCATTGTGCAATCCCCTTTCGAGGATTAGGTTCTGGTTCTTTCCGGCGCAGGCCTGATTGGTATGGTGTCCCTGGGGTGCCGGCGAAATCAAACCCCGTCCTGAAGTCGAAATGCTCCTGTGGTAACGGGAGATAACCACACTGAGGTAATGAAGAAAGTCCTAAACTGGCTAACCGAGGGATAGGACTCCTTTCCCTCGATGGGAGAGGACTTAGGTGAGGGTGATATCAGAAGACAGCCGCTATCTCGGATACTATCAGTGAGTGATTTGTGGTGTCCCAGAATTCGAGCAGGATTAAGCGAAGCGACATAGTGCAACATCTTTCGGCCTTCTGCATTACAGTAATACGGATAACAGGGCCAGTGAAATAGATAGAATAGGGCCATCGATGCCTTGAGCGAGTGCAGTATGAAGCAAACAATCAATGCAGCAACTTCTTCTGGGAAACCGAGGGCTTCCTTTTGGGTCCCTGTGATCTTTGGCGTTCTCCTGGTAACAGCTTTTGTTGCTACCACTGCGTGTGCCCCAGAAGTCGACTACAAAACATTCAGCTTGGGAGATAGCTTCAGCCTTGCTATTGGCCAAAGTGCTTCGATAGACGGCGAAGACCTCGCTATCAAGTTTATCGATGTTATTGCTGACAGCCGCTGCCCGTTAGGAGTCCTATGTATCTGGCAGGGTGAAGTGGCCTGCCTTGTGGAAATAACCTATTCCGGAACAGGTCAACAAAGAGTGCTCACTTATCCCGGTCTAACTCAAGAACCATCAGAGGCTCAGTTCGGTTCTTATCAATTCACCTTTAGCGTCGAGCCTTATCCAGAAGCAGGCGAAGAGATAGAAGAGAGCGAATACAGGCTGAACCTCTTGGTAACTGAGGTCCTACCTCTTTCTGGCTGAATCTTCGTAACTTTCGATGTAGTTAATCCGCCCTTTTCATGACTTGGGGCTTCTGCAAATTCCAGGATACACATTGCTTGTGAATGGAAACGCAACACGCTGCAAATGTCATAGTTCATTTGGAATAGGTGGAGGTGATTAGATATGCCAGCCAGTCAATCAATATGGAAGGTAAACAAAAAGCCATATTGTTACCTGACATTTGCGCCCACTTATAGAAGCGGAGGCTCCATGTATTCCGGGGAAATAATACCTGATTTGTAGCAGGCCTGATTGGCATAGCGTCCCTGGGGTGCCGGCGAGATCAAACGCCATCCTGAAGTCGAAATGCTCCTGGTGACCGGCGATAACCGCACTGAGGTAACAAGGAAAATCCAAGGTTGGCTAACGGCCGAAGGTAAGGTCCAGAGGACAGGTCAGAAAGCGATTTCCATAATTGCTGAGGCATTGTATCCAATAGGCATTACAGAACACTCTGTCGTTCACGAAAGCAACAAAGCAAGGTATGCTCACTCGCAGACTTGGGATTATGCCCAAATTCAGTGCGCTTTGACACGCGTATCTTTAGCCCGTATAATCTATTCACGCAAGACAAGTTTACACATTAGCTCGCATTAAGGAGGTGTAGTATGTCTATCGACCAATCAACCGAACAGCGGCTTGCAAATCTACGCCGCTGGAATATCATTGTCGGCCTGATCCTGGCGGTACAGGCTGTAATGATTGCACTGCTTACGAACGATTTTGCTCTTCCGGTCACAGCCACGTTTATGAGCGGGCCACCCGGCACCGCTCCCGTGCTTCACCACCTGTTTGACATATACACTGGCTGGGGTGTTTTTGCTTTCCTTGCCATCTCTGCCGGTGCTCTGTTGATAATCGCATCTCCACCTGTCTTTCCATGGTACCGGCGCAACCTGTTACAGAATCGCAACTACGGGCGCTGGATCGAGTACTTCTTCAGCTCTTCAATTATGATAGTGTTAATCTCTCAGATAACCGGTATCAGCGACATTGGTGCCTTACTGGCCATCTTCGGGATAAACGCCTGTATGATACTTTTCGGTGCTTTGCAGGAAAAGTATGAAGAACCGGGCAAACCAAGCTGGCTACCATTCTGGTTCGGCAGCTTTGCAGGCATCATTCCGTGGATCGCAGTTGCCATATATGTCTGGGCGCCAGGGTTGAATACTTCGCCTCCTGCATTCGTATATGGTATTGTGATATCACTTTTCGTCTTCTTTAACTGTTTTGCCATCAATATGGTGTTGCAGTACAAGAAAGTTGGTCCCTGGCGGGATTATCTGCATGGTGAGAAGGTCTATATTCTTCTCAGTCTCACAGCTAAGGCGTTGCTAGCGTGGCAGGTGTTTTTCCCGGTACTGTTGTCATCCTGATTTTCAAACGTGGCATTCTGGTGACATGATACCTGATTTGCAGCAGGTCTGATTGGTATGGTGTCCCTGGAATTCGCCTGTCTATACGATTGCACAAATGCCAGTTTTGTTCAACGATAATTCGACACATCGCACAGTTCGTCAGATTGTGTAATCGGTCAACATAGACCACCAACTGTGAGAGCAAGGCAATATCCGATAAGCTATGGGTCGCCACACTTTCTGTTCAGGCTATCTTCCTCTCTTCCTCTGGGGGACCCGACTCAACAAGTCTTTAAGCAGGATTGACAATCGGGTGTAGGCGGCATATCATCGATCTCGAGACCAGGGAGGAACGAAGTCAGTTCACTACGAGTTGATATGGGGAATCGCGGTCAGCATATGATTAGGCAGGCAAGAACAACAAAGGAGGGAGACTGAATTATGTGGAAAAAGAGAGAGGAGAAGAAAGAGGAGAAAGAGGAGAAAGAGGAAAGTTTGTTGAAGGAGTTGTGCGCAGATGATGCAAAATTATATGATTTTCTCAGTAATTATTTGTATTTTAATCCGTTAGCGGCCATATCCAAAGAGGATCTCGATATCCTCACCGAGGAGGCGGAAAAAAGCGGGAATTTTAGACCGGCAGTGGATAAGGCCATTTTCGAGGCCGCTCAAAACCCGGGGGAAAGGGAAAGCTACATCAAAGTTATCCAAAACCTCGCGTCGAAGACCATACACGCGATGGAGCAAGAAAAAGAAAAGGTAGAGAAAGAAGGACTCACCGACCAGGCTGCTAACCTTGGGAGAAGAATTGAAAATCAGGAATTTATGAGCGAAAGAACCGAAGACATAATAAACGTAGCTTCCAAGTTCTACAATGAGAAATTGGTGGAACTGGGAGAAAACGTGAGAAGAGAAGCGAGAGGAGAAAAGAGACGAGAAGCCGGATGGGAAGGAATGAGAATAGGGGACCTGGAAAAGGCGGGGCGAGAAGCAAGAAAAAAAGAGAGAGGAAAGATGGGAAGAGAAGAGAAAAGGGAAGCTGAGAAACAAGATAAAAGAGAAGACCTGGCAGCAGAGGAAGGGAAAGAAGCGAGAAGAGAAAAGAAAGAAGAAGCTGAAAGGGAAGAAATGAGAATAGGGGATCTGGAAAAGGCGGAGCGAGAAGCAAGAAAAAAGGAAAGAAGGGGTAATTAAATCTTAGGCCCAAACCCAAACGCATTGAGCTCTCAGTGTCCAGGTTTCTCGTTCAGCATGATACCAAACGCGCAAATTTCTAAGATAGGATATTGGCCTATAATAGAGTAACAGAAAGCCACATTGTTACCTCATATTCCCACCAGTTCGGAAAAGCAGTTGCCCTGGCTTTGTGGCATCCCCGGAGGGGTTCGAACCCGTGACCCCTGCTCAGAAAGCAGGTGCTATTTTACATATTATCAGTGAGTAGCCTGTGGTGTCGCTGGAATTCGGGTATGGGTAGCATTCTGTATGGGGAAGTGATGGCGAATCGAAGCATGAAGTAGGAAATATTGATTTTCCAAGAAAAATATTTAAGAAATGTGATTAGATGGAGCAGTCAAGAACGGCTGATTGGTCGAGCAAAGCCTTTATTATTGACAGCTGGTAAATAATAGATTGTAAGGTTAGGGGGAGCAGTTCTAGCTCCCCTTATGAGTTTAAATGGCTATTAAGACAGAAAAGGTGTTGATAATGAACCGAATATAGAAATAGAATAAGGAAAATATAAAGGAGGAGAAAATGACAAAAAAGGTGGAACACGTTCACTGGCCTGATGCCCCTGATGTCTGGATGCCATATGCCCCTGCCATAAAAGTTACCGGGGGAACTCAAGTATTTCTCGCCGGGGTCACAGCAGCACCGGTATATCACAGCCATCCTCATATCCCGGAAGAATTTGCCAGCATGCCGGCTGACATGGAAGGACAGGCACGGGAGACACTGGAGAATCTGAGGAAGGGGCTTGAATCAGTTGGCGCCACATTCGCCGATCTCGTGGTGGCAAATCGTTTCCTTACGGATATTTCACAGCAGGATATCCTGAACAAGGTATGGAACGAGGTCATGGGCGAGAATAAGCCAACAACTACTACTGTTCAGGTTATGCAGCTGGCAACCGATCCCCGCTGTCTTCTGGAAATTAATGCAATTGCTGTGATCGACTAGCGGAGTGATCCCAGAGCAGCAGTACATACAATTTCACGTGTTAGCTAGCCAATCCTGATTTTTGAACTGATGTCCCCGGCTATAGTCCTTTTTCACGCCTGGTATTCCGGGGAAATAATACCTGATTTGTGGTAAGCCTGATTGGCAGGGTGTCCCTGGAATGCTCCAACTCCATTTAGCTTCAAAAGAACCAACCGAAGTTGTCAGTAGGTTGAACTCGTACCTGATACAATGATAAATGATGAACGAGGAAATTCGGTCTATCGCTGAACACTGCTTAACCCGCAAATCTGGCGTCCATGAATCGGCGTTGCTGAAACTTCGCCCCTATGTTGAGAGCTTCCTTGATGCAACTTGGCTTAACATGGAACTGAAGAAATATGAGACCTGGGCATTAAAGAACTCAGATCCTTCTCTGCAACGTGCGCTCCTTCATACTCCACCTGGATTCAATATGCTCGCGGCCTCTATATGGGCTGCACGAGATTGGGAAAGAATATACAAAGCTGATCCAGCTTTCAGAATTCCTACTGGCTCGAAATGGCTGGTAAATATTGCCTGCAGTTTGGCAGTCCTCGAACTAAAGGCAGGACAGTTGTTAGAGCGACAAGCTCGCAATTACCTGCGAAAGCGTCTACAGCATAGTGAGAATCTCTGGGGAGCCATCCACGAAATACAGACATTTGCCTTTTTTGTTCGTCAAGGTGCAGAAGTGCAACCACATTTCTTGAAGGAGGCAAATCCTGAGGAAATCACATTGCGATGGCGTGGAGTTGATATACCAGTCCAATGCAAGGCCAAACTACCCGGCTCGGGGCGGGTAATATCTCAAAGAGTGTTCACATCGCTAGCTGGTTCTATTGCTCGGGATGCAAGAAGTAAGAAAAGAAAATTGGTTGTTAGAATTTGGTCAACTGATAAAATTCGCAATGAAGATATTGAGTTCCTTCGCAGGCAGATTTCGAGAGGCATCGGATCGGGTATGGGGCCAGCCTTGGTGACAAACAACGGAAGAACATTTGCAGTGCGATCCCAGCCGCTATCAGGACAATTCACCGAAAAGAAAGTTCGTGATTATCTGTCGAGTTTTGATTTTCATGTTGGCATGGTTATTGGTGAACCAGCGCCCAACGGAAATACCTACGATGCCATTGCTCTAGTTGGAATTGAAGCTGATCTTAGGGAAAGACCATGGAACTCGCTGCTGAGCTCTATCGAGAAAGGCGCCAGACAACTAAAGGGGGGTGCAGCAGGGATCATCGCTATCCACTACGCCGATCCAATAGATGATTTTGAAACGCTGCGCCCTAATATTAGACCTTTGACGGTAACATTAGGTGAGCTATTAAGTCCACGTCCTCACATCGGGGCGATCATATTGACGTCAGAGCCTGACCTACAACCGGGGGCTGATGACAAAGGACGCGTTCGTATATATCACAAGAAGCCTTGGCCTTTTCCTGAGGACTTTTTGGTTCACAACGATTCATAATGGATTTGTTTGAAAGTGGATCTCGAGAAGAGGCTGAGTTATACCTCTTGATACCCGGCTCCGGCTGAGGGAATCCGAACCAGTTCAGCAGCATACGCTGAAACCTGGTTCAAATGTCCGGGTTCTGTCTATTGTAAAGTACCGCCCACGTTACTGGACTTGAACTAGACGGGCAGTCGATCTCGGCTGCACTAGAGCAGCTGTCTCCCAGACCGATGCTGCGTAGGTGCCCGTCGGCATACGGCCGTTGGCACGGATATGGACGCCGCGCCCCCAGCAATCACCCGCCACCACCGCCAGGTACATCACGAAACTCACATCACCCTCCGGACCGCTCACGGAAATGGACGACGCCCTGTACCATGGCATCCTAGTCCTCAAGCCACACCTCCAGACCCGACGACCCAAACGCTCGCAAAGCCGCACAGTATATTGACATACCGGTCACGATTGACCTATCATTCAGCTACCTGATCGTTGTGGACTGCATCATCGGTAATACGACGACAAACGCATTCCTGTTGATGAACCCATGCCGACGATGGATTGGTCCCCGATCAATGAGATGAAGGAGTTGTAACTATGCTCTTCATTGGTGTCCTGATAGGTTTCATCGCGATGATATTCTTGGATTTCATACCGATCCTAGGGCCCATCCTGGGTGGTTTTGTTGCGGGCGTTATCGCTCGTGGCCCTGGGAGAGGTGCGCTGGCTGGGTTTCTCAGCGGCATCCTTGGAGCTGTGATCCTGGCCATTCTGGTTACTGGCGGTTTTGGTTTCTTTGGTAGCCTATTTGATCTGCCGATCATAGGGACATTCTTGGGCGGAGCTATTGGTATCGTGATCCTCGTTCTAGGTCTATATAACGGATTCCTCGGCCTAGTTGGAGGTGCGATTGGAGGTTTTGTACGGGGAACACGAGGACGATCAGAGCCAGACATAGCACGCCAACGGATAGACAGCGCTCAACATATGCGTGGGCAGAAGCGCCCAGCGGGTACAGAAGCAGTATCTTCCCAAACCGATACCGCCGCAACGGCCGAGCCACGTGCAAACCGGAAATATCTGCTTGGCCTAAAGGTTGTGGGTAATGGCGTGGTAGTGCCAGCAGGTGGTAGCCATGAGTGTGATGAAGGCGCTGTCGTTTACGTTGCCGCCAAGCCGGATGAAGGGTGGCAATTCGTCGGCTGGATCGGTGAAGTCAAAGATCCATATTCAACGGACACCTCGATAGTCATGGATGCTGACAAGAACGTCACCGCCAGTTTCCAAAGGTTGTAGACGGAGGTTTGCTGGGTAGTGAATCTTGATCATCTAAGAAACGAACTAGCGAAATTTGACTGGAAACAATCGAGTTCCGGTTCGCACCTAGGAGTGGACTTCGATTTGGTTGCCAAACGAGGAACCGTAGCGAGATGGTATGTGTTGGTGAAGATGCTGCCGAGGTTCGATCGACAGGCGGCAGCTGTCTGGCAACAAATCTACGACAGAATGAACGAGCAATGCAAGAGTCGATTTGGCATTGGGTACATGTTTACCTTATGTCTAATAGCTGAGGAAGTTGAGGTAGAGGCCACACATATGATCAGCTCTGATCCATACGAATCAGGCTTGGGAACAGTAAGTGGCGGTGGATTCGTCATGATTGCGGACATGAAGAGGAAAGTCGTTCATGGTCGATTGACGTCATCACTATTGGATGCTCGCAGGAAGTGGAAAACTCAGAAAGAGATCTTGAGCAGGACCCTCAATCTGGAAGGTTACGCACCTCCCCAGGAACACGCTTCGGAGAAGCTGAGTATTGTTGTCAAGGCGAGCCACGGTGGCACCACTGTACCGGCACCAGGAACCTATGAGCATGACTATGGAACCGTGATTCATATCAATGCAATCCCGGAAGCCGGTTTCAAATTCGCTGGTTGGATAGGCGATGTGGCTGACTCGTATTCCCAGACCACATCGGCAAATGTAGATAAGGACAAGATAGTCACTGCTTCTTTTGAGCCAGCCTGATATTCCAAGCCAGATGTCCCAAAGTGTCCCTTTATGTACAAAACAGAACCATTGGGCTAACTGGCAAAAGCCCGTTTTGTTCGTGAAGCCCCGCCTTGTCCCAGCCCATCCCGAATGTTTTAACGTCGTTTTATAGAGTATGACTTTGGGCTGATAGAGCAACCATGCTCACGATTATGTGGACCCTTATCAGGGAGATGATAGGTACGACACCATCAATTCTAGGACCCTGCCCCAGACCTTATGGCCCGGCCCGTTAGCAGCTTAACGTCACCCCGCTCGTGAGTTGTATGATTCCTTCAAATCTCGGATAAATGCATCATACGTAGGGTGTTCCCGATTGCTCATAGTGGTATATGCAGCGATTCGCTCTGGACCGTACAAATCAATTAAGGTAGCGGCTACATAATCGTCCAAGAGTTCTTCCATCGTCTCAAACGGTCCGCCATAATACACACCCGGATTCAGACGCAGTAGATAGACCGTGTCATCGCCGACCCTTTTTATCCAATATCCCTCCACTGCATCACACAACTGAAGGGTGTCTTCCTGTAACTCATAGAGATCGAAGGACCATCCTTGTCCCTGCAAATCGTTGATCATGTCCTTCAGGGTGACCTCCCCACACCCCGACAAGAGAAGCATACCACATACTAGAATGTAGATCATTACTCGACTGAGTCTACGCATATCTCTACCTCCCATGGTGAATTGCTGTTACTTCGATCAGTTTCTATGGGGTCTCCAAGTATTCATCGATGAACGGCCCATAATTGAGCGCCCCGACAAACCCTACGAATATACTATAGCTGAACTGTAACAATCAGTGTTACTTCTGTCAATATCCTCTGTAGGTTCATCATATCTGTATTGGAGTGAATAGAATGAGCAATAGATCCATACAATGGAAGCAAGATAATATTCTTCTATTCGTTAAAATGGTTTGAAACCCGAAGCGACAAGCCTGACGGTTTTACTCGGTTTCTCGATGCTCCGAAAACGCAAAGTAAGGCCAATAAGAACTGCGGGATGACAGCATTTTCACTCGTACGGCCGAAGTACGGGGCGATGTTCAGTTCAGGTCCCAGCCACCCACATTGCATTGCCCCTCACTGTTGTCTCCCACAGCCATCACCGTACCATCCGCCTTAACCCCCACTGTGTAAAACCAGCCTGCGGCGATCTGGACTATGTCTCCCCAACCGTCGACACTGCTCGGCCCATAGTCGTTATCCCCCACAGTTACCGCAGTACCATCAGCCTTAAGTCCTACTGTGTGGTATCCGCCTACAGCAACCTGTACGATATTCGTCCAGCTGCTGACATCGCACTGGCCCCAGTCGTTCAATCCCACGGCGACAACGGTACCATCTGCCTTAAGCCCCACTGTGCCCCAGCCACCCGCACCAATCCGGACTATGTCTGTCCAACCCTCAACATCGTACTGCCCGTGGTCCACGAAGGAGCACCCTTCAGCACCCACGGCGACAACGGTACCATCCGCCTTAAGCCCCACTGTGTGATCTGCGCCTGCAGCAACCTGTACGATATCCGTCCAGCTGCCAACGTCGCACTGCCCGCAGGACTTGAGTCCCACGGCGACTACGGTGCCATCGGCCCTGAGCCCCACCGTATGCTGAGTGCCTGCAGCAACCTGTACGATATCCGTCCAGCTGCTGACATCGCACTCGCCGTCGTAATTAGTCCCCACGGCTACTACACTACCGTCAGCCCTGACCCCTACTGTGTGGTCCCCGCCTGCGGCGACTTGGACTATGTCTGTCCAGCCCCCGACATTGCACTGTCCGCGGTCGTTGTCTCCCACCGCAACCACGGTTCCATCTGACTCAAGCCCCACCGTGTGATCCCAGCCTCCGGCGATCACAGTCGCATAGTGAGGTGGAATCACCTGTTCTTCCTCAAAGTTAGCCGTGATGGAGTAGTTGTCGTTCATGGTGATGGTGGTTGTGGGGTCGTTGACATCGGCGATGCTGTCTGTATCGCCAGTCCAGCTGGTAAACCGGTAGCCACTATCTGGAGTCGCTACCAAGCTACCCACATCGCCACATTCATAGAAGAACTCACCCTCGCGGGGGGGGATTGTTAGGGAGCCACCAGCGGTGCTGGAGATCGTGAGAATACATACCTCCTCCTCGAAGTTAGCGGTGATGGAATAGTCGCCGTTCATGGTGATGATGGGTGAAGCGGAGTCGACATCACTAATGGTGTCCACATCGCCAGTCCAGCCAACAAATCGATAGCCACTATCTGGAGTCGCTACCAACCTAACCGATGTGCCAACATCACAGGGAAAAGTGCCTTCGCCGGGGTTAGGCACAGAACCTCCGGCAGTGCTGGAGATGGTGAGGTTGACCTCTTCTGGAGTTGGTATCCAGACTTCCTCGAGGTCGATCCTAATCCTTTGATTATCTCTCCCAACGAAGATTCCATATTCATACAATGCTTCTGCCTTCAAGAATACTTCTTGGTTAAACGATTGCTTCGCCTTGTCCGGTATATCAAAAGCTTTCTTGGGATATATGATATACGTCTTGCATGGGTCCAGGCTTCGCATCTCGGTTTTGTCCAACAACGGGCGTATCTCATAGGTAGGGAAGACGCGATCTTGGACGGTGACTTCCAATCCGTCATAGTGCTCTATTGAGTAAAGACTTTGTTGTACGCCAATATGATCGAGGAATACTATGGCATAGATTGTATCCGGGTCCAGCAAGTCGGACGCATCAACATCAATCTGCCCATCTAGCATCGATGTGAGTTCCGTAGTCAAAGGTGCTATGCGAACCGGATTATTCTTTTCGAAATACACTCTGAAGACAGCAGCTATTGCCGCTGCAGCTGATACCCAAGGCCCCCCAGGAGCTCCACCTACAGCGGCGCTGATGATTGCGCTGCCGACCTCACCGACTATAACTGACTCGTAATCAATCTCTCCGAGTGAGCAGGGAACCGAAAAGACTTTGACATCGCCATTCTCAAACTCAAAGTCCGGTATTACATTCTGGCAGTCAACAGAATCATCAGAAGCACATCCGGATGGGTCTGTATCCTTTTCTGTTGATACTACGGCAAAATCTGATAGATGATCGACTCTCGCCATAATTGTGTCTTCTGATTTATCTAACGATCCACCGATACACGTCCAGTTATTGTTGTCTAGTGACATGATAGCGTATAAAAGCTCCGACTTGATTCCTTCTGGAATAGGAAGGCGGACCACTATACTCTCACTGAATGTCGCGGTTGAGCAAGTTATGTCGTAGATATGATTGCCAACGAGATTCAGGCCCTCCGGCAGATTGACATCCAGTGTTTTTGCAGTAATCGTGAACCTGGCACCTTGATCATAAACATCCTCGGTAAAATAGACACTGGCGGTACCATCGTTTGTGCTCAGATCCACCTGCGAAATGTCTGTCCCATCACCTTGCGGAATACCTGGGCCAACCCCATCTCCACCTAGCAGAGCCACAACAATGCCAACTACAGCCACTGCCACCACAATGCCGATGATTTTCACTAATCGCTTCGACAAACCCAGTCCATTACCTCCATTGAATCTTGAAGCAGAGGATACTACTTGAGAAGCTACCTGCTTGGCGGCCTCTCCAATATCATCCTTTCATTGCTCTTGCCGCAATTGAATTGTACCACCAATCAACCTCAAGTAGAAGACATAGACAATCCGCCTTCCAGAACGCCCAGTCCTGCCGGCCGAGGGAGAACCCCACAACCGCACCACCTCAACGTAGGAACTCGCAAGGCCGTCCGCCAAACGCACACTCGCTCAGTCCTCGTTTCTGCCCGCTGCGCGGCGAGGCAGGCCCTCCGGCTTCGCCGTCGCTAGCTCGGCAGAGGTCTATCAGACCGGTGTCTATATAGGCAACCAGATACACAGACGCCCACTTGACGTTGGGAAACCACTTCACCACAATATAGTGGGGAGTTAGTGACCACCTCTGCGGCTCGATAAGAACGGTCAAAACAGTAGCCAGGAGACAGGAGTCAGGAGCCGGGAGTCAGGAGTCAGGAGTCAGGAGTCAGCGCCAATGAGATTGCCACGTCGCCTGCGGCTCCTCGCAACGACAACGCAAGCAGTCAATGTGTCAGGCCTTTCATTCCTCTCCCGCAACTGTTATCCCGCCAACCCTTCCCGTCTCCTGCGGTAGTCCGCGTCTACCCAGGAGGCCTGATGTCTCGACAATACGCTATTTTGGTGACTACCCGGCGCGGGTTGCGGCAACAAACTGAGCAAAAGCGGCAAACACCGGAAGATGCCAGAGCTGCCAAATATTATTCACTGAGTGAAAGGCCACCAATCAGGCAATTCTCCTCCCCACACAATGGTGACGTCTTCGGCATCATTCAGGTTGACAACCACCCCGCGATAATCATCAGTCAACATATCCTCTTCTAATGGCAACCATGCTACTCGCCTGGTATCTTCACCTAATACGTGATGGGAGCTAGTGGGTCCTCCCAGTGTTAACCCGTGACTCAGGAATATCTGAACATAGGGATCGCCTTCGGCTATTGCAGCGGCTTGCACCTTTTCATCTTCGGTCAATTCCGGCTGGAGGGGCGGCGGTCCAGGGGGAAGAAAAGTGAGAGCCTGTACGTGAATAGACATCACTCTTAGATCTTCAACATTAACCATGGTACTGACGATGACGTCCGCTGTGCTGAACTTGACACTGGCAATACCATCCGAGACCACGACATCAGTCTCTGTCTCGCTTTCACCTAATATCGACTGGACCTGTGCGTTATTTTGAGCCGAATTAAGGACTAACCGGGAGATATTGTTATATTGCCAGGGACGGATTACTACCCAGCTGGTTAAGGCGATTAGAAAAACAGCCGATGCAATGACGAGCGCTCGCTGCCAGACAGGCCTTTCTAGAAAGGCCTCTGCTATTGAGCCGATGCGGGTTGGTCGCCATCCAGGTACTCCTACCATTGCACCCTTCTTATCGGCCCTGGTTCGTGTTATTCCCGGTGGAGTACCTTCTCTAACGGAAGCGTCTATTTGCTCCCTTACCGATGAACTAACATCCGCCCACCAGGTACCGTCATGGAGAGACTGAATCAATGCCGGAACACCGCTTATACGCGCCAGTTCCTGTCGACACTTTTCGCACGAGGCCAGATGGGTTTCCGCGATCTTTTGTTCCTCAGAACTCAGCTCGCCACTATCGTAAAGTGAGAGCATCCACCTTACGTCTCTACAGTTCATTTCACTGACCCCCTTTCCGACCTTTCGTAAACATCCCGGAACATCCCTCGTCCCCGGGCGAGGCGTTTCTTGGCCGTATCAAGAGAAATGTTAAGCATTTCTCCTATCTCGTAACACCTAAATCCCTGATAGTCGTGGAGTAACAGGATGGTCCGGTACTTCTCGGGTAGTCTGTTAAGAGCGTCACGGATTGATTCTCTCCGGCAGATGTCATCTTCAAGTCTTCCCGGCGCCCTTGGTACAGGTGTTTCCGCGGTCCACGGCAGCCAGGAGACAAGCTTACGCCGCCGCAACGCGTCGATAGCATTGTTGGTGGCAATGCGATACAGCCAGGATTTGAGCTTGATCTCACCTTGAGTTCTGGAAATCGTCTGATAGGCTTCCAAAAATGTATCCTGTGTCAAATCCCGTGCCAACTCTTCATCCCTAACCATGTTATATAAGTACCGGGACAAGGGGCGTTGGTACTCAAGGACAAGGTCTTCCCAGGCCTTACCATCACCGCTTCGCAAGAGATCCGTAGTCTGTGGCTTCCCCATGACCAAGGTTGCCATCCTTGCCTCCATTATACATAGCGAAGCAGAACCTCAAAAGGGGACAACTCTGTCTGGTTCTGTATTCCGGAAAAGAAAGAAACGCCCCGGAAAACGGGGCGTTTCTTAACTTCAGGTCAACTACTAATATGGAAACAGCTAGTCGATTGAGATCAGCCTACCGTCACTATAATCACCAGCTTTTCCCAGGATGACATATGTTCCGGGATCAACTTGCTCGCCATTCTCATTGGTCTGGTCCCAGGTGAAGGAAGAGAAACCCTCTCCAGGTGCCCACTCGAATGCCAGGAATAAACCGTTGCCAGCCAGTAGATTACCAGACAGGTCGTATACCGAGAAGTATACGCCGCCACCGGATATGGTCTCAGCACTGATATTGACGATCTCGATGGTAACTTCTTCGCCCGGTGAGTAGGATAGTTTGTCGGTGATTGTCTGAATTACCTCACTTTCCATCTCTGGATCAGGCAGATATGGCTCGCCGACCGCAGGGTAGCTTATCCTGGTAACGTTTTCAGCCGCAAGGTCAATCTCGACAACAACATAGGAATTACCCTCGGTATCCGTACATATCACCACTGCCTTTCCATCTCCGATCTCTGTCGCTAGGACCCTGACTTCCCCACCGAGAGCTTCCTGAACCTCCGGACTATCAGCAGCTATATCCTGTGCTGAGACCGAGCCAGATTGACAACCGGTTACCAGCGCTATGCCTAAGATTAGAGAGAGGGCCAGTCCTACTGTTATTAAAGTAGCTGCACTTTTCCGATTCCTAACCAATAGCCTTGTCATCTTAATTACCCCCTTTATTGCTTATTCTTTTCGGTTTTAGATTGCTTTTGATGATCTTGTTTTAGTTCCTCATTCATCATTCCTCCTTTTTATGTTTCTAATATCTAGAGCGAACCATAAGGCAAAAAGGGGACAAAACTCTTGAGGTGAGATCGGGGGCAACCAGACATTGCACACATGTCTAGAAGTAATTTCGGAGGCGTATTTACCAAGTCCTAGCAGATGATATGAAGGCAGGGGCAGGGGGCAGGG
Source organism: Dehalococcoidia bacterium (assembly GCA_049671165.1). Lineage (GTDB taxonomy): Bacteria > Chloroflexota > Dehalococcoidia > GIF9 > AB-539-J10 > RBG-13-51-36. The sequence goes on from JBATUN010000030.1 coordinate 40,558, forward strand.
GGCAGGAGGCAGCAGTCAGAAATCAGAAGCCAGGAGTCAGTAGTCAGTGAATAGTGATTGGAAACCAGAGATTAGAGATTGGAATTCAGCTAACGGGATTGCCACGTCGCCTGCGGCTCCTCGCAATGACAACGCAAACAGACAATGTGCCCCTAATCACATGATGAGAGCACCTATTTGCAAACTGCTTTGTTTTGCTATATACTATCCGTAGTAGTTTAAGTTTAGGTTGTTACAAGCTTCTTAGGATTCTGCCAGATTCATATCAAGTATTGGGTGACCCGGGCTCTAACTAGAATTTTTGAAAAAGGAGGTCATCCAATGAGTTTTCAAGACAAAACGCTCCATTGTGCCGATTGTGGGACCGACTTCAGCTTCACCGCTGAGGAACAGGAGTCCTTTCAATCCAAGGGCTATACCAATGAGCCCAAGCGCTGTCCTTCATGCCGACAGGCAAGGAAGACAGACCGGCCTGGAAGTCGTGGTAACAGCTACGGGCTCCCACGGCAGATGTTCTCTGCCACATGCGCCCAGTGCGGCAAAGACACCGAAGTGCCTTTTGAGCCTACCAATGGCAGGCCGGTCTATTGTAGCGATTGCTACAAAAAAGTCAGACCGAGTAGATAATGCCGGTTTGACCATGGACAGACACGGGCCGGGGATACCTGGCCCGTGTATTTTCATAGCATGTGATGTCTTGGCAATTACGTTTACCTTCGCCGCTTCCAAACAGAGGTGCTACGCTAATACAGGCCTGCCCAATGGCGCAAAAACGCTGACCCGGTCGCAGGAGACTGAAGACGACAGAGTCGCAGTGACGGGTATGGACCATAAATAAGACCGGATAGGGACAAGATTTCGCTAATATATATGAATTATCGCAGCGACATAAGAAATATAGCTATTATCGCCCACGTCGACCATGGTAAGACTACTCTCGTAGATGCCATGCTTAAACAAAGCAAGGTCTTCCGGGACAGCCAAAAGGTGGGCGAGTTAATAATGGACCAGAACGCTTTGGAGCGCGAAAAAGGCATTACCATTATGGCTAAGAATACCGCCGTGATTTACCGGGGAGTCAAGATTAATATCATCGATACCCCCGGGCATGCTGATTTCAGCGGTGAGGTAGAGCGCGTCATAAACATGGCTGACGGCTGCCTGCTTCTGGTGGATTCTATAGAAGGTCCCATGCCCCAGACTAAGTTTGTGCTTCGCCAGGCCCTGCAAAAGGGCCTAAAGCCCATTGTGGTTATCAATAAAATAGACAGACAAAATTCGCGGATAGCAGAGGTGCTTAAGCTCACCGAGGACTTATTCTTGAGATTAGCTACCAGCGCTGACCAGCTTGACTTCCCGGTAGTATATGCCAGTGCGACGGAAGGTACAGCCGTAAGCGAACCTGATACTGAGGGGAAAGACGTCGCTGCTCTCTTCGAATGCATCTTGGAAAAGGTACCACCACCGCAAATTGAAAGTGGGCCATTTCAAATGCTGGTTTCCAACCTGGACTATGACAGCCACAAAGGCAAAATAGCTATCGGTAGAATCTGGAGAGGCAAGGTTGCTGCCCACGACCCCATAGTCTGTCTGAGTGCCGATGGGGGTCTAAGACATTATGAGATCAGTGAAGTACTTACATATCTCGGTCTCAAACGCCTGGAGGTAGCAGAGGCCGGGGCGGGCGACATAGTAGCTGTGACCGGCCTCGAAAAAGTCGGCATTGGAGATACCATCGCCAGCCCGGAGCAGCCTGAAGCTCTACCACGCATAGAAGTTGGCGAACCGACGGTGGAAATGACCTTCGGAGTGAACACATCACCGTTCGCCGGCCGCGAGGGGCGTTTCGGCACCACGCGCCAATTACGGGCACGACTCTACAAGGAACTGGAAACTAATCTCAGCCTCAGGGTGCAAGATACAGATAGCCCGGACACCTTCCTGGTAAAAGGGAGAGGAGAACTGCATCTGGCTATTCTAATCGAGACTATGCGCCGCGAAGGCTACGAATTCGAGGTCTCCAGGCCGGAAGCTATTATCAAAGTAGTTGACGGCAAACTTATGGAACCCATGGAGGCTCTTACTCTTGATACCAGAGAGGAATACGTTGGAGTTCTAACCGAGATGCTGAGCAAGAGGCAGGCCCGGCTTACGGATATGCGCAACGATGGCCATGATAATGTGCATTTGGAATTCCATATACCTACAAAAGGGCTCATCGGTTTCCGCAGTGCTTTTCTTACTGCCACCCGTGGTGAGGGCATCATGAATACCATTTTTCTTGGTTATGAAGCCTGGCATGGAGATATGACTTCGACTCGTAGTGGAGCGCTAGTAGCTTCGGGGCAAGGCACAGCTGTCACCTATGGCCTTAATAATGCCCAGGGGCGGGGACTCACCTTCATTGGACCCGGCACGATGGTCTATGAAGGCATGACAGTGGGGATGAATTCACGGCCCCAGGACATAGCCATCAACGTGTGCAAGGAAAAGAAGAAAACCAATATGCGCTCCTCTACGTCCGACATTGGCATTAAGCTGACTCCTTCTGTGCAGCTGAGCCTGGAGCAAGCTATTGATTTCATCAATAAGGATGAACTGGTTGAGGTGACTCCTGAGAATATCAGGCTGAGGAAGAAACGGCTCACCCAGACACAACGGTTGAGGGATGTTGCCTCTGCCCGGCGAGGCATAAAGCAATAGACCATGTCTTATTGTCAAGATGCCTTAAGCTCCGAGTTGATACCCTAATTCACGCACTACCCAAAGCGTCAGTTTGTTACATGATATTCTCGCCTGCTCAGAAGGCCGCCCCTATCTACCTCTGCGGCTCGATAATCACTTTCGGAGAGTCTTGAGCCCGGGCGACAATTTGTAGTAGACCTAATTGGATGGTGTCCCTGGAATCCAAAAAGTTTAGATAGACGCGATGCCCTCAGGCTTCAAGCAGGATGGCGGTATTGCGGGGAAGTAATACCTGACCGGTATGGTAATCCCCGGAATTCTCCAAATCTATCAGGATCAAAAAGTGCCAGGCATATACCCCGGCCAGCCGGACCATCCGATGCCCTGAGGCCAGTCGAGCAAGCCAAAGGGAAGAGACAGCAAAATCAGTGAAGCGGCGTAAACCGCAAACGCGGCCACAAGCTCCTTTCCCGTTTCCGGCCGGTCCTTCTTGAGGACAAGCCTCATGGGGAATGTTATCGCAGTAGAAACAAACTTTGGAATAGGGAACATGAATGGAGCACCGGCCGTATACTGTAAATAACGCTCGCCGTCTTCCTTCCTCATTCTGTTCTCCTCAGCCAGGGCGATGCAGACTATTACCAGGGACGTTAGCAGCCAGGGCAGACTTGCCCCCGGATTCGAGCCACCCCTCACGACCGGCTGCTGGGCGGCGAATAGCATTACTCCGTAGCTCCAGACGATGAAGCCAAGATACTGGGGATGCCGTGAATACCTGTATATCCAGAAATCAACGGTCTTTCTTTTTTGGACTCTACCGTAGAACCAGGTGATCGTCCCCAGGACAAATATGAACAGACCGACTCCTATGGCGATCCAGGCCAGGACCTCCCTGATATCTATTCCCCCGAGCCAGAACGGATAGACTAAAGCCATATACGGCAGGTAGCTGATATCTCCAAAGGCCATGAGGTTTGTGCTCGGGTCCCAGAAGGGGATAAACGGGACTCTCAATATGCCCAGACCGGCCAGGAAGAACATGGAAGCAAAGAAGTAACCGAAGGTGGGCAGGAAAAAGGCAAAGGAACCGAAGATAGATAGCTTTCGCTTGCCCGTGACAAGACCGGCCACAATCAAGACGGCTACTATTCCCAGGCAGGCATAGCCGATAGGGCGGGCAATGGCCATAAATTCGGCTACCCGCTCCGGTTCTACCATGGGATGAATGTCGGGAAAATAGCTGGACAGCCAGCTGCCGAGTATGCGCGGGAGCTGCAATGTGGCAAAGGTCAACGCCACAGTAAAGACTACCGCCAGCAAAGATATGCCCGCCAGGAGTCCAATTCTCGAACGTCTGATGCTCAATGCTTGCATCGTAATACCCTCCAATTCATTTTAACGCCAGACTGTCTCGGGGACTTCTATCGGTACAGGCTCGCTGGCGGCGTCCAGCGATGAAATCTCGAAAGCGTACGACGGCGCCAGGTCATTGAACCGATGACGAAGATCGATCTTCGCCCAGTCGTACGGAGGCACCATTACATGCCAGTATATATGGGCCTCCCATTCATCCGAGAAGAAAAGATAGTGAGACACGATTAGCCATATGGGACTGACAGTAGTGCCATCCCATGCTGTATTACCCGTGATTCCCAGCTCAGGATGATTCTCTGCCAGCTTCTTGTTGCTCATTCCATCTTCCTTCTACAATGAAGATTATCGGTCGGATTTGCCGGACTCTCTTCATCGTCTCCTGTATGACTAATAAAACGCTGATGGGAGAAAAAGGTTGCATTATTATGGGGAAGCAGTACCAGCATGCTCTCGGCATAAGAAACAGCCGCACCTGTTCCGCCGGCAAGATATATAGTGCAGGGAGTGATCAGGGTAGTCCCGGGCAAGAAAGCAACGAAGACGGCAAGTTCACTCTTTCCTTGACTTCCAGAATAGATGACGGCCGAGACGACAAGTCCAGCTATAACAAAGTATGATGCCAGTAACTTGGGATCCATGGTGTTTTTCAGGCTTGCGGTCGATTAGAGTAGAGCCCGGCAAGATTGACGACACAAAATGCCCCGTTCGCAGCAGAGACCACCAACATTGGCAATAAAGGACTGACTAGTCACGAGCCAGGATGTCCCTGACCTTCACGGCGAAAGACTCGCTCTCAGAATCCCCTGTGACCAGCTGAATCTGCTTTGCCGAGGATACGCCCAGCCCCAGCTCGGCGGCCCTCGCGATCTGGTCTTGTTCGAAGATAGACCCGCGGCTGACCTCAGGCGTCGTCCCCAGCAGGCGCAGAATCGCTACCCCGACCGCGTCAATGGCCACCCGGTCGGTGCCAGCCAGCATAACCTTAGCTTCTACTTTGGTGCCGCGGTCCGGTCCACCGTCAACAAAAGCCTCCACTCCGTCCATAACCACCAAATCAGGCGAATAAGCAGTATTGATCTCCGCAATCATCTGCCGCTGGTACCGTGATGAGTGAAGCTCCTCCATATAGGGATAGCCTTTCAGGGGAACAAGCCCTACTGAGTTCTTCAAAGAGAGTGTGAAATGGCCACCGTAAGCATGTGTCTTGAGACAGCAGGTCTGGACAATCGATTCCGCCTCGAGATAGATACGGGGAAAATGAAAACCGTGGCTCCAGTGACTCTCTTCAGGCTCAAACTTGACCCAGCCTTCAGGACCGACCTCCTCCAAGTTGACGATGTCGAAGCCGAGCTTTTCGGCCAGCCTGAAAGTCCCCTTCTTTTCCATAGTTCTGCGGGTGCTATCTCCGGGCCCACTCCGCTCAGCCAGGGTGACCTGCCTGGCCCCCATCTGCTGAAGTGACAAAACCAGGGACTCCAGCGTGTCGTTGTGCGTCGACCCCGGCGCCGGGTCGGCCGTGTTGAAATTGGGTTTCAGCACCACACTCTTGCCGCGAAAGGATTCTAAGCGGAGAAGGTCCATCGCTTGCCTGACACCTTTACCTCGGCCCTTAGTGCTTACCAATGCCACCTTTGTCATGCCAACTTCCTCCGTGTACCAAGTATAGCCCAATTATAGCTGATATGCGCCAGTTCAACAAAGCTGATGAATCTAGTGCGGTGATTATGAGCTACTATCTACATCATGATACCGCCACTTTTGTCCACGATACTATAAATGCTGGGCGACAAGGGATATAATTCCGTATCGCTCAGTATAGGAGGTTAACAATGGCTCCGGAGGAAATCGCAGGACTCATCTGCTCCAGGCTGGAGGAAAAAGGTTGTCGCGGTACGGTACTGTCCGTCGAGCATGTCGCTCAACTCAAACATGAAATGGAAGAACGCCTCGACCAGAAAGAAATAGACGCGGGATTGTATGAGAAATACCTGTCTCATTTCAAATTCGATGTCACGACCAATCTTCCGGGGACTCGCTCAATCATAATAACTGCAGCTCCACAATCTCAGCGCAGGGTCACCTTCCATTTCAACGGGCAGACTTGTTCGGTCATAATCCCGCCTACTTACTATGCTGACACAGATGACCGCATCAAGAGCATACTTCAGAACATCATGAGTTCTAATGGCTACCAGCTTCACCGGGCTGCCTTGCCGCTGAAGTTGTTGGCGGTATGCAGTGGGCTGGCAAGGTACGGGAAGAACAATATCGCTTACGTAGAAGGTCTGGGGAGCTTTGTTCGACTGGCAGCCTTTCTTTCAGACATGCCGAGTGACGGGACTGACCGGTTGGAACCGCGGGCAATGAAAGAATGTGATGAGTGCAAGGCATGTCTCAACGCATGTCCTACCGGAGCGATTATCCCGGACCGCTTCTTGATTCACGCGGAGAGGTGCATTACCTTCCTTAATGAATGGCCAGAAGAGTTTCCTGAATGGTTAGACCCGGCCTGGCACAACAGCCTTATAGGCTGCATGAAGTGCCAGATTGCGTGCCCGGTGAACAAGCAGTTTGCCAAATGGGTGGAAGAAGGAGAAACCTTCAATGAAGCTGAGACCGAGTTAATCCTGAACGGAGTGCCGCTTGACCACATACCGTCTGAAACAGCTCACAAACTCAATCATTGCTATATGGCGGAATACCTAGACGTGTTACCAAGAAACTTGCGCGCACTCATGAAGTGATTACTCCCGACAGCGGTTTTCTGTTATCTCCATCTGATGCCCTGTTGTTACTCTCCCCTGTGCCAGATCATGCGCTGGCAGCACTCCAATCGCACAGAAGTCAGCTTTGTTGGCTAATGCTGCGACTGCCAAGTATTCTGGGAAAATAGTGCCCAAACTGTGGTAGGCCTCATTAGTACGGTGCCCAGGAATTGGCGCAGGATTTACTAGGGTTTCTTAAGCGTCATCTTCATCCAGATATCCGTTAGCGCCATCTGGTAGTTGGTTTTGAATGCCGTCTGCTCCAGCATACCCTTGACTACCGTCTGGTATTCTTCCCAGGTGAAACCATGCAGCGAAGAGACTCTATAGCCAAGTCGGCCGATGAGGAACCCGTATTCTTTGTTCAGTTTTTTTCTATCAATCTGATTGTGGAAAACTTCAGGACACCCATCGTATATCCAAGCTTCCTTGCCGGTTTTTAGAACACGATAGCATTCATCAAACACCAGGCGGGGTGTCTTCCAATGGTGCGAAGCGCCCGTACTAATCACAAGGGTTATCGAATTATCCTTGAAAGGGAGTTTGGCCGCATTGCCGAACACAAATCGAGCATTATCAACGCCTTTGGCACGGCGTCTGGCAATCTTGACCATTTGCCTGCTGAGGTCGATTCCATAGACCTGCAGGCCGGGTGACCTTCTGGCAATCTCTATTGACAAATAGCCTGTTCCCGAACCTAAATCAAGGATAGTCCCCTTTCCCATCTTTGCCACTACGTCGTTAGCTATCTTTGTTTCAGGTTTTCGGAGAATTTTTGCCACTGTCGCATTGTAGAATATGGCACCAGGGGTTGGGATTGATTCAGGTTTCCTCAGCAAATCCTTGACGAATCTTGTTAGAGACATGACCATTCCTTATGTTCAGGGAACACAATACCTAATCCCTGGCAGGCCCACTTACCATGGTGTCCATGGAATGCCTGCTAAGAGTCATCCTCGCACCATTCGATAATATCCGTTGACCAGACGGTGCCCACGGCTTTTTCCAGTACCGCCTGGCGTGGGTCAGGTATATCAAGCAGCATCCGCAAGATGCGGTCGTCAAATTGGCTCAGGAACGGGCACCGTTTGCGCAGTAGAAGTATGGTAGTCCTGGCCCCGCCGTAGACCAGATAATCGAGTGACCGGGCATGAGGCTCAATATGCTCTCTCACGTGACCGCAGACGCGGATCAGAAACTGCTCTATCTGTTTTTCTCGGTGCCGGGCAAAGCGCGCCTGCGAGGAGCCGCCCTTCTTGTGGCGGGCGTGCACCAGGCCTGTCCCCGTCTTACTATCTATAAGCTCTGTGCCCCGGCAGACGCCGATGCTGTACGCTCCCAGGCGGACCAGGACCAGAGCGATAAGAAAGTTCTGACTGAGAATAGAACGCAACGGCCCAATATCATAGCCGTCGGTGATATATTCTTCGGCAATCGAGAATGGGGGCAGGACCAGATACGTTTGGGGCGGGCTCCAGAAAAACGCCGCTCCCATTCCGGACCCGGCAGCGGCCTCAGCCACGCCTGGCGGTATGGCAGTTGCGGCAAACACCTTTCCCAGCAGATTTTCAACTCTGGCTTCAGGCGTCCCCTGCGGGAGGTACACTGATATCGCCTTGCCTTCAGTCGAAGCCAGTTCGTCCAGAAAGTCGAGTGCCTTCGACCTGCCGAGACGGAACCTCTTTGATATAAGCATAATACCAATGGCCCAAACGAAATACCCTGGCTACATGCTAACTGTGGTAACACCGTCACCACCCTCACCCTGCTCCCCGGGCTGGAAAGACGTGACCAGCGGGTGAGAGGCCAGAATCTCCCTGACAATCTGGCGCACGGTTCCCGTGCCGATACCATGAATGATGCGGACGCGGCTCAAGCCGCCGAGAGAAGCGTCGTTAAGATAGTCGTCCAGCAACGGCTCGACCTCCTCAGCCCTCTTTCCCCGCAGGTCAAGCTCGAGAGAGACCCTGGGCTTGTGCATCTCCCTCCTTATCAGGGTGCCGCCCGTCTTCACCTCGCCAGTTGGTGGTATCCTCTTTTCCACGCTGTCCAGCCTGAGGGTCATCTTCACTTTCCCGGCCTGGACCTCGACGAGCCCGCGTTCCTCAGACACTGAAAGTACCGTGGCCGGCACGCTAGCCTCTTTCAGCCAGACGGTATCACCGGCGGTGATTGGGCCTGCCTCGGCTTCTGTTTCGCCTGTCCCAACCGCCGGTCTGGTTTGCCATATCTCAGCATCCAACCTCTCCTGTGCCTCTGCGAGCGCCTTTTTGGCCTGCTCGATTCTTGCCCGGGACTTTTCCTTGCGCAATTCCGCTGCCGCCTCACGAATCTTCATCTGCAGTTCGCCAGCCTCGCGACTTATCTGGTCGCGTGTCTGCTTGATGATTCTCTGTCTATCTTCCTCCACCTGGCGGAGCCTGTTTTTCACGTCCGCAGCGCTCTGCTCCGCTTCACTCAGTTCTTTCTCCAGGCTATGGCGAAGCGACTCGATAGTCTTTTGTTCGATCACCAGATGGGTAAGCAAAGTCTCAATCTCCTGGGTGCTTTCCGAAAGCATGTATCGGGCGCGGGTCACAATCTCTTCCGGCAGTCCCAGGCGGGATGCCGTCACCAGCGCATTGCTGCCACCCGGGATACCCACCGTCAGGTGATAGGTGGGCGCCATGGTGACGGGGTCGACATCCAGGGCCGCGTTTTCCATGCCGTGAGTAGCATGGGCCAGCGCTTTTAGTTCGGTGTAGTGAGTGGTAGCCACGGCCATCGTTCCCTGTGACAGAAAATGGAGCAGGATGGCACGGCCGAGAGCAGAGCCCTCGCCGGGGTCAGTATTGGTGCCCAGTTCATCTAACAGCACCAGGCTCTGTGCCGTGGCATTATTGATGATGTGCACGATGTTGCCTATGTGCCAGCTGAAGGTAGAAAGGGTCTGCTCGATGCTCTGTTCATCACCGATGTCGGCATATACGCCGTCAGAAACAGGGATACGGCTTTCCGCCTGAGCTGGAATGGGCAAGCCGGCCTGTGCCATCAAACTCAGAAGCCCTATCGTCTTGAGGGCGACCGTCTTGCCACCGGTATTGGGCCCCGTAATGACCAGGACGGAGAAGTTCCGGCCAATCTCGACTGACAGCGGCACCGCCTTCTTTCTCAGCAGGGGATGTCGGGCTTCCACCAACCTGAGCACGCCTTCCGGTTCATGTCCCTCTGCCTTAGCACTTCTGGCAGCGGCCACGATAACAGGCTCCGTGGCTTTGGCCTCCCGGGCGTATCTGGCCTTAGCCAGCGCCAGGTCAATCTCAGCAATCAGTTCTATGTTACGGGTAATCTCGCCTTCGAATGCGCCAGCTTCAGCACTGAGCGTTCTCAGGATTCTTTCTGTTTCGTCCTTCTCTTCAGCAACCAGCTGGCGCAGTTCATTCTGCGTGTCTGTAGTTGTCCATGGCTCGATAAATACCGTAGCCTCGGTATTGGAGACATCATGGACAATGCCTTTTATCTGCCGGCGAGATTCTACCTTGACGGGAATCACATATCGGCCTTCCCGCTCGGTAATAATGGGTTCCTGCACTATTCTGCGTCCTCGGGGCGAGGCGATTATGGCCTGCAGATGAGTGAGCAGTTCCCGGCGCACCTCTCGCATTCTATGTCTCACGGACGCCAGTTTAGGCGAGGCGGTGTCCAGTAGCTCGCCGGTCGGGCTCAAGCAGCCATCAATGTCCTTCACAAGCTGGTTCAGTCCCACAATGTCTTTGGCCAGACCGCTAAGCAGAGGGAGTTCATGTGAGAGGTTCATCAAGTGGCTCTTCACCCGATGGGCAGCGCTCAACGTCTTCTGAATTTCCAGCAGAGACTGCGGGGGCAGGACCTTGCCCAGTGCCGCCATCTTCACCATTTCCCGTATATCAGTAACTTCGCCGATATGGGTATCAGGACTGAGTGACAGCAAACGGCGCGCTTCAGCTGACTCCCTGAGCCGCAGGCGGACCTCTTCTTCATCCGAGAGGGGAATGAGGTTGAGCGCCAGCTCTCGGCTGGCGGGAAACGAAGTGAAGCCGGCCAGTATTTCCCGAATCTTGTGGAATTCCAGCAGTTCTAAATCCCTGTCGGCCAAGCTAACCTTCCCGAGTCTCCTATGCTCTCATCGCCGTATCAATCATCGAATAGTATAAAGCAATCAGGGGAGTTTTCAAAAACTCGGCTTCCTCAGCCGCGGGGTGAGCTCGCCTGCTATGGCGTTCCTGGAATTCCATTGACAGGAAACAGGGAATTAGCTCATAATCGTACTTCAAAAGACTCATGATGTCTGGGGGGAGTCAATGAATCTCAAGCTGATGCTAGAAAAAACTGCCAGCGAGGTGCCACAGCGAACGGCTATCGTCCTTGGCTCTCGCAGAGTCAGCTATCGCGAGCTGGACGAAAACTCTAACAGGATAGCCAATGCCCTTATCAATTTAGGAACAAAGAAGGGCGACCACGTGGCCATTCTAATGTCCCGTACTCCTGAGTGGGTCATCAATTGTTTTGGAGTGCTTAAAGCTGGGGCTGCGGCTGTGCTCCTCGATGCCGGCGCTAAGGGATCCGAGCTTGAGCCTCAACTCCGTGAATCCGATTCCAAAATCCTGATTACCGAGGAAAGATTCTCTCTCATGCTGTCTTCAATTTTGCCCAATATCCCTCTGCTGAAACAGGTCCTTCAAATCGGTACAGACACCTACAATAGAATGGTCACCAGCAGCTCACCCACATCACCTTCTGTCAATATTCAGGGTGAGGATGAAGCGATACTTTTTTACACCCTGGGTGTGCTGGGCAAGAACAAGGGTGTGGTCCATACTCACTCGTCGTTCTTGTCAATTCTGCCCATAGTGGTGGAGAAATTTGAACTGGAGAGAGACGATGTTGTTTTAGGTCTGCTCCCCTTTAACTACCTTCTGGGATTTGGGTTGGTCGTTCTCATGCCCATTAAGAGAGGATGCACCATAGCAATCCTCCCTCATTTCAGTTCCAAGAGTATCCTGGACACTATACAGCGGGAAAAGGCAACCATGCTTATCGGCGTCCCCGCCAGCTTTAATGCCATGGCCATGATAGACGAAGAGACGATGAAGAGCTATGACTTCAGTTCATTGAGGGAGGTGCTTTGTGCCGGGGCCAAATCCTCAGGCTTTCTTCTGGACATGCTTGAGAAAAAGTTTCACTTAACTGCATGCGAAATATACGGGCTCACGGAGTTGATAATCGTGACCATAGGTGCTATTCGCGACCGTAGATTGGGTACGGCCGGAAAGCCCCTGGCTGAGCTTAAAGTGCTGGATAAAAACGGCAAGGAGGTACCCCGGGGTACCACAGGGGAAGCTGTTGCTCGAGCCCCCTGGATGATGAAGGAATATTACAAATCGCCTGAACTCACCGCCCAGGTCCTCAAAGATGGCTGGTTTCATACTGGCGACCTGGTCAGGTTGGATGAGGACGGCTACCTGGAGTTCATAGAAAAGACATCATCTATCATAGTGCCCTCGGGAGGAGTCAAGATTCTCCCCGCGGCAGTTGAAGAAGTCCTCCTGAGACACCCCGCGGTAGCCGAAACAGTCTGTGTGGGTGTCCTTGATGATTACAAAGGGCAAATACCCACAGCTTTCATAGTGCTTAAGGAAGGACAAAGTGCTTCGGTGGAGGAAATACGCGATTTCTGCCGCCAGAGCTTATCCGATTATAAAGTGCCCAAACAAATCAAGTTTGTTGACAGCCTGCCCAGGACAGAATCAGGCCAAATAGACCATAGACTGCTCAGCGGAAGAAAGGAAAGCTGAGAAGCTCCTGGAAAGCCTAACTGGTATGGTGTCCCGGGGATTCGCCCCGCTCCTTAAGAGCCGGGGAGAAAGGGTGACCTTGTCGTTCAAAATCAGGGAGATACTCTTCCGCCGCCCCCATTTCCTGCACCCAGCCATTTTCTATTCCCAGGTCGTTCAGCAGCCGGAGGACCTTTTCATGCTCCTCGACGGTGATCTTCCGCCCAAGCAGTGGTATTCGCGGCGCCCGGTGCATCGGCATGTATTGGGACATTACACTGACCGTCACCGTCGGAGAAAGCTCCCTGACGAGCCAGGTTAGAGACTCCTCACTGCCAGCCAGACCGTTGGGCAGGATAAGATGCCGCACTATCAGTCCTTTTTGTGCTGCGCCAGATTCATCTACGACCAGGTCTCCAACCTGCCTATACATCTCTTTGATAGCCCGGCGAGCCCGTGCCACATAATCACGGGCATGTGAAAACCTCCTGGCCCACTTATCAGAGGCATACCTCAAATCAGGCAGGTAGATGCTTATGACACCGTCCAGCTCTCTTAGAGAAGCGACAGAATCATAGCCGCTACTGTTATAGACCAGCGGCACTCGCAGCCCCCTGGGCACCGCCTCCACAATTGCCCGCAGGAGCTGTGGAACAAAATGGGATGGCGAAACGAAATTGATATTGTGGCAGCCTAGTTCATCCTGGAGGTAGAGCATCCTTTCCCCCAGGGTGCCGCAGTCCATTTCCTTTGATTTTTGCTTCCTCCAGTTCTGACTTACCTGGTAGTTCTGACAATAGACGCATCTCATATTACAATTGCCAAAGAAGACTGTCCCCGACCCTCTCGTTCCTGAAATGGCTGGCTCTTCACCGTGATGAGCGCAGACCGACGAGACTATGGGGAGACGCCCGGAATGGCAATAGCCCAACTCGTTTTGTAATCTATTGACCCGGCACTCCCTGGGGCAGATATCGCAGGAGGCTAAACGGACCTCAAGTGCTTCTGCCCGACGCTCCAATTCGCCAGAGTGGTATAGCGCAACGTATCCTGGTTCCATAAACACCGCGAGGCCATAACTGAACGTGGCAGAACCTGCTGACTTACACTTTAGACGGCTGATATGCTGCTGTCAACTTGCCGCGACCGCTGACTTGTAACTGGTGCGCTATTCTGGGGACATAATGCCTGAAGACATGTGCACTGGCACATCAATATGCGCAAAAGCCCTAACCTTCAGCAAGTGCTAGGTTGACCGCTGCTTCTGCGTGGAGCCGAGTGGTATCAAATATCGGAGCATGTGTATCACCGGGCCGGATGAGCAAAGGGAGTTCAGTGCAGCCGAGCACAATGCCCTCGGCACCCTTATTCATCAATCTACTGATAATGTCGGCACAAACACGACGAGAGGATGGCTCAGTTTTGCCGGCACAGAGTTCACTATAAATAATCTGATGAACAGTATCTATGTCTTCTTCCTCAGGCGCAAGCACCTGGATGGCGAAACGGTCTCGAAGCCTGTCTTGATAGAGATGTCCTTGCACCAAGAACCGCGTTCCCAGCAGGCCTATTCGCTGCATCTCCCGCTCCTTGACGGCAGTGCCAATTACGTCAACCATATGCAGTAGCGGCAAGCCAACTCTCTCTTTCACATCATCAGCAACTTTGTGCATAGTGTTTGTGCAGATTACCAGGAAGTCAGCACCGGCCCGCTTAAGGGCATTGCCCGCATCAACAAGAATAGTGGCTATATCATCCCAGCGGTCTTCGTGCTGAGCTCTTTGAATCTCGTCGAAATCCAGGTTATAAAGTACCAGGCGGGCTGAGTGAAGACCACCCAGCCTGCGGGCGAATGATTCATTGATGATTCTATAGTACTCCAATGTGGAATTCCAGCTCATGCCTCCGATTAATCCGATGACTTTCATGGCTCTCCTTTCCGTATGTCTCGGGCTCCGTCGAGCCATGACTATAACATAATTTGGCACAGCCAGTAGTCTTGACTCTAGTTGAACAAATTGAGTAAGCATAAATACGAATTGCGTGCAGATGATTTGCAGTGACCCAATGGCAAGAGTAAAATAACGCGGAAACAGCGGGGCGCTGAGAAGCGCCCTTGCTTTTGCCCGGGTTTCGGTTGCACCAGTCTCTTGTGTCGAATGGTCACGGGTTGCATAGCTGTAGCTAGCCGTAAGGACAATGATGCCAGATAAGCCTGATGAGCTTCATGAGACTACCGCACGTCTCGGTACAGAGCGGCTAAGCAAGCTGCTCCTCCGCCTGAGTGCACCCAGCATTGCCTCAGCGGTAACCATCTCCCTATACCACCTGGCTGACACATTCTGGCTGGGTCAGCTTAGCTATCAGGCGATTGCCGCTGTAACCGTCACCTTTCCATTTTATATTGCCGTGATCTCTGTCGGCGTTGGCACAGGTGTCGGCGCCAACGCCCTGGCATCACGTCGTTTCGGCGAAAGAAACATCGAGGCAACCAACCAGGTGGCCGGCCAGATCTTTCCGCTGACTGCTGTATTTGGTGTTGTTTTCACCATTGTCAGCGTCTTCTTTGCCAGGCCTGTAGCGATTCTACTTGGGGCTACGCCGGACATTGTAGTCATGACGACTGATTACCTTGTCTTCCTAGGCTGGGGAATGGCATTTATTCTATTTCGACTCATGTCGCGCAATGTTTTTCACGCGGCCGGGGATGCGGTTAAGCCTATGATTTTCACTGTCGTTGGTGCTGTGCTCAATGCCGTCCTCGATCCATTTTTTATCTTTGGCTGGGGGCCTTTCCCGGAGATGGGCGTTGGTGGGGCCGGGTTGGCTACAACCATAACCGGGGGAATCGCTGCCGCACTCAGCTTTTACTATCTGGTCGGTGGAAGATCCGTCTACAGGTTGAAGCTGCACCACCTCAGACCTAACCTTTCTATCACGGCACAGATCTACCGTGTGGGCCTGCCATCGCTTCTGATGGAACTTACGGAGACAATTGTGTTCATCTTGTTCAACCGGGTTGTGGCTGGTTTCGGTTCGATAACACTGGCTGCTCTGGGAATCGGGATACGTATTATCGACCTCGCGTTTATGCCCATTATCGGAGTTGCCCATGGTCTTCTACCGATCGTTGGCTTCTGCCTGGGGGCACGCCTCTGGAAGCGGCTGTGGTCAGCCGTCAGACTAGCCTCCCTTAGTCTGGTGGTGTTCATGGGTGTTGCCACTGTCCTTCTGGAAGTCTTCGCCCCTCAGGTAATCGGCATTTTCAATGATGACCCCGAATTGCTGGCTATTGCCGTGCCGGGGATGCGTATTCTTGTTTCAACACTCATTCTGATAGGTCCGGCCATTATGTTCATTACCACCTTTCAGGGACTATCCAAAGGGTGGACAGCCATTGTTCTTTCGCTAGCGCGCGAGCTGATTTTTTTCATCCCGGCAATTCTCATCCTCCCGCGTTTCCTGGGGCTGAACGGCGTCTGGCTATCTATCCCCATCGCAGACGTCTTCGGTACCGCTATTGCTGGGTTCTGGCTTTACCGTGAGTACCGGCGACAGAAGCGCAGCGGCATCTGGGATAATGCGCCGGACGCCGAGCCCGTCCCGGAGTCTGTCCCAGCGGACCCACCCACCCTTGATTGAAGACGGTGAAGCCTGTGCCCCGTTCAGGCTTGGGAAGCTCTCGTCGGGGTGCGTAGAGACTTCTTTGCCAGCGCTCCCGGTCTATTTTCGGGACACAATCCTAATTTCCAGCAGGCTTGATTGGTGTGGTGTCCCTGGAGATTCTGCGCTTTCTCCTGCGGAGGATCAGGTATATTATGCCGGCCACAACAGCTGCCAGTACCAAAAGAAGCCACCCTACCAGGGGGAAGGTCCAGACTTCGGTGATGCGCCCGGCAATATCTTCATAATAAGCGGGGATCTGTGGTACTCCATCCGCTCCAGATGCCTGGGCTGCGGCGTAAATCACCACCGCTTCCCATACTTTGAGCTCCCTTCCATCGGGATGATGTATTATCAGTTCGTCTATTCTGTCCAGCGGCACCGGCTCTCCATCGGCGTTTTTGAGCACCACCTCCAACTGAGGTAGGATATCTGTCACCAGCGGGAGGAAGAGCAGGAGGTAGGCGTCGGTGACCAGTTGGTACAATTGTTCGTCTCCACGCCTTAAGGGGACGTACCCCTCCCCCTTCACAGGTTGAATTCCGTCGCCTGTGTAAAGCTCGGCTCGGGTAACCGCACGGGTCGTGGGAATGGGCAGGTTTAGGAAGGGCACGGTGAGGAGCACTGCGTTGGTGGGATTGTAGCTGTACCGCAGGCCGGAGAAATGTAAAAAATAGGAATCTCCCATGAATTCCTGCAGCAATATGGTTATTTCCAGCACACGCCGCACTTCCTCACCGGTGAGATAAATAGACGCAATCGGGCAACCCGGGTAGCCATCGAGTCCACGTCCCACACCTATGGCTTCGGCAATATCATAGAAAGAAATGTTTCCTGCGGAGTATTCCACAGTGCCAGGGGAGATGCTGTTCCGAATGTTGCCGTCAGCCTGAGCTGCTATGTCGACCCTCTTGCCGGTAAATTCCCGGGCGACGAAGCGCATGGCGTCGGTAACGAAGTTGCCCAGCGCAGTCTCGCTAAGGGCCGGAAGGTTGGACAGGACAAAATCAGACCTGGCTACCGTGTTCATGACATCGTCGAATTCGCCGTCGGTCACTTCCTCGATGTGGGCGTTCAAGATGAGGGTATATTCCTGGACCAGGGCATTGATTTCCGGATCGCAGGCAAAGCTGCTGTCTATGGGGGTAAGAAACGGGTGGCCATTTTCTTCATTGCGCAGTCGCAGTTCGCCGGTATCAGAATTGTACGCCAGTTCCAGTTGCCCCAGGTACATCCCCAGGGAGCCAGCCTGGACAATGATGGTGGTGCCCTGCAGCACCGGCTCAAACAGTGCGGTATGACAATGACCGCCTATGATTATGTCAATGCCCGGGGCTTCTCGTGCCAGATCCCGGTCCTCATCTACGCCGGAGTGACTTAGAGCTACGATGACATCGGCACCCTGTTCCTTCAGCTCATCTACCATCTGGCGGGCTGTCTCGTGCTGCTCCAGGAACTGCATGTCCCCGTTCTCACCCATTGACATAATGGCATCTTCACCTATCAGGCCGAAGACTCCTACTTTCAGGCCATTTTCCAGCCCAAACATGTCGGTCTTCTTGTAGAGGCTGCGGGCAGCCAGCGGATGGTCTGATGGCGCCTCCGTATTGGAAGCCAGCACCAGTGTTTTCTGATGGGCTTCGGGGTACCCTGCCTGTAAGAGATATTGCGCCAGGACATCAGGGCCATAATCATACTCATGGTTGCCGATGGTCACGGCGTCGTATCCTATTTCCTGCATTATGGTAAGCTCTGCGGCATAGCCATCGAGGGCCAGCCAGGCGAAAGGCGCGCCTCCCAGGAAATCGCCGGCGTCAAAAAGAAGGACCGGCTCACCTTCCTTCCTTTTGTCCTCTCGGATTTCGTCCACAGCTGTAGCCAGCCGAGCGAACCCTCCTATAGCAGGGTCTTCCTCTCCGGGGCGGTAGTCTAATGCCGGTGAGTGGGGTATGAGCTCGGAATGTATATCGTTAGTATGGAGTATACAGAAATACAGCTCTTGGGTTTCACCTGCACAGCTTCGTGGGTTTCCCGGAATGCCCAGGAATAAGGCAATCACCAGGACGGTTGCCAGAACAAGTAACGCCCCTCTGTCGGCCCTGGACAGTCTGTTTCTGTTACACATCAGCGATTTTTTTTGGGATACTACAAATTTGGGCCACGACCAACGCCCTGAGAGAAACTGCTGACGAAATCATACACTATGCCGTTGGGCGGAGACAATCCATCTTTCTCTGTTGTCCAATCACCCGTATGTTACTGGCTGGGAATGTTTTCTCAAATCAAACGGCTGTAAATTATGCCGTAATGGACAACTATCACTACCGGATAGTGTAAGCCTTCGTACGTAGTATAATGCATTCATGGGAAAGTACTGGCGCAGGTTTCGCGCATTAGTGATACTATATTGGATAGTACTGGCTTTCCTTTTCCTTCTTTGCGCTCTTCCCTACCTGGTACCCCTTGGTGAGCCTCAGGCCGAAATATCCCCGGACGACCTGGTCGGTGAGCATGGCCGGTTTCTTGATATCGACGGAGCGAGCATCTATGTCGAGGAACAGAATCCAGAGTCCACGCAAGCAACCATAGTGTTCGTCCACGGATTCGGAGGTTCCACCTTCTCCTGGCGCCATAATGTCCCCTTCTTTGCCGGTCAAGGCTACAGGGTTGTCAGCCTGGACATGAAAGGATTCGGTCTTTCCTATAAGGATTTTGCATCGGACTATTCGCACGCGGCGCAAGCCGGGCTCCTGGCGGAGGTGGTCGCCAGGCTGGAGATCGACCAGGCCTATTTTGTGGGACACAGCATGGGCACCAGCGTCATGCTGCATTTTACCCATTTATACCCTGAAAAAGTCCTGGGACTGATAAGCGTTAGCGGCGCTGTTAGTTTAGACAGAGGATTCGTTCGTATCTCTGCCTTGTTGAGTTTCGCGCCATTCCGGAGGATTGGCGAGGTCTTTCTAACTCGCTACGTAACAAAAGAGCGAGTTGGTGGGCTTCTGCAGAGTGCTTCCCATCAGGATATTGTGACGGCAGAGGTTGCGGATGGTTATTACAACCGCCTTGTTGCCGGCCAGTGGGCACAATCGCTGCTCGGCATGACCAGGGACATGTCCAAAAATACCGTCACTTTCGCTCTGGAAGATTTCCAATTTCCTACGTTGATTCTCTGGGGCCAAAACGATACCTGGGTCAAGCAGATAAACATTGACCGATGGCGGGATGAAATCCCTTCAGCGGAATTTCACGTCATACCTGAAACGGGGCACCTGCTGATGGAAGAAAATCCGGAATTGTTCAATAACATGGTGCTCACTTTCCTCCAGTCCCACGGGTAATAACATTCCGGGAACATAATGCATGATTTGTAGTAGCCTGATCGGCGTGGTGCCTCTGGAGTTCAGTAGCCGACAGTGAATCGTTCGCGAATATGTTGCGGATTCTCCAGTTCATCGAGCATGGCAACGGCATAGTCCTGCGTGGAGATTTTGCTGTCGCCCTCTTTGTTCTTAAGAAGCTGGTCTTTCCCCACCCGGTAATGCCCCGTCCGCTCTCCGGGGGCGATCGAGGCTGCTGGGCTCAAGAATGTCCACTCAAGTTCTTTCTCTTTCTTTAGCATGTAAAGCGTTTCTCTGGTTGCCAGCATTCCGTCCGTAACCTGCTCCGGACTCATCGTATCAATAAGCTGCACACCAGGGGCGACTTCCAGAGTTGCAGCCCCACCGACAACCAGCAATCTCTTGATTCCCGACTTCTTGACCCCGCTGATAATCGCCTTAGCGCCCCTGACGTGCTCATTGTAGATATCAGGACCGCCCCGGCCCGCACTGTAGGCACTTATGACCGCATCATGGCCTTTCACAAGTTCGTCGACCTTATCTCTAAGAATGTCGGCCTTCACGACGGTAAGACGCGGGTCCTGCACAGTTATCTTCTCAGGACGGCGCACGATCGCAGTTACTTGATGCCCCCGCGCCAGTGCTTCATCACGAACGTATGAGCCGATAAATCCGCTTGCTCCGATGATTGCTACTTTCATAAATGTAACCTCCCCTTCTGGTACTTTGCACTCGCGTAGATTTCTCACGCCAGATTTGCTTGCGCCTATTATACGACATTCGGACTCCGGGGACATAATAGCTCATTCGCAGGAGGCCTGGTCCTTCACCCTGTGAAGGAGGTGATGTGTCACTACGGTACTGAACCAGGACAGCGACTGGACAAAGGCCCTGCCATCTGGTATACTAGGTATTGGGATTAGATCACTACGTGGTGTTCGGTCCCGAGCCTTACCATCTGCGCTGCCTCGTGATTAAGGGACAAGGGGGCTCAGAGCAGAGGGAGAAGAGTTGAGGGGAGAGATGCCGCTTGATTCTCGGGATAGTCACCGGGTATGATTAATGATGCAACCGACCTGAAGTAGGTCGGTCCCTGAAGAGGGTCGTTTTTGCATTTCATGAAAGGGGTGATGCTCTATGGAAGTGAGGATTGTGCCATGGAAAGGTCGCGATGCCCCTGGTCGAGGGGCGATAAGGCGATAGAAGACTAATGAAAGGAGAAAATGATGAAGAAGATATTTAGCATTCTGCTGGCTCTGGCACTGGTCCTGAGCTTCACTGTGGTGGTCACGCCGGTTAGCGCTCAAGTCCCTTATGCTGAGCTGACGGCCAACATCACCACCCCTGCGAACGGTGTTGACATTATGGGCGGTACCGAGTTTACAGTCAGCGCCAACGTGACAAACATCGGGACTTGGAAGGCACGGGATGTTATGGCGACCATAGGGATAAGCGGCAATGCGACCCTGAAGGCAGGTCAGGTTGCCACCAAGAGTGTAGCCGCCGGAGAGTTTGGCGTTAACTGGACTGCTGCGGTAAGCTGGACTCTTGTCTGCACTGGTGGGGGTGCTGTAAGTATAAATGTCACTCCATCAGGTAAGGACGACGGTACCCTCAACGATATAATTCCAGGTCGCCTCCACCCTGACACGGTAAGCATTAGTCAGGAGAAGATTCTCGAGGTGACCGTTTTCACGCCTGACGGCACTGCGTTCAATGTGACTGACGAGTTTCATGTCACCGCCAAGGTAAAGAACATCAGCTCCCTCAACGCGACGGATGTCAAGCTGACCATATCCATAGACCGCTATGCCCAGCTGAAGGCAGGTGAGTATGCCACCAGGACGGTCGGCAGCCTTAATTCTAACGCTACATCAACGAACTACACCTGGGCCCTTCAATGTACTGGTGACGGCTTTAGCAGGATAACCGTCACTCCATCGGGTAAGGTCGGGGGTACAACCATACCCGCCGCTGCCCTTACACCCGACACAGTCACCGTTGAGCAGGGAGTCTTCGATCAAAAGCCCATAGACCTTGTCGAGGGCTGGAACCTCATCTCGATGCCCCTCATCCCCCTCGACTCAGCTATCAATGTGGTACTGGCTGGTATCATGGACGACGTCATCAGCGTCTGGTACTGGAATGCGGCAGCCGAACGCTGGTACTCCTTCGCTCCCGGTGCTGCATCGGATCTCACGTCGATGACAGACGGCAAGGCCTACTGGATTAACATGGAGGCAGCCCGAACGCTGGATTTGGCCGGCACAGAAATGCCTGAAGGTACGCAACTGCCGCCGGCCTACGACGTGGTAGCCGGCTGGAATATGGTGGGCTTCAAGTCCACTATCAATAAAACGGCTGTAAGTTACCTAGCTGGCACGGTGTACGTCAGGATTTACTATTATGAGAATGGCCAATGGGAACTCATTCCGGCGGACTACACTGACGATATGGAGCCAGGCCTGGGCTACTGGGTGGCATTTACAGAACCAGGAACAATCTATCCATAAGTGTGACAGCGTAAATTATGCAGTGGCGGAGAACTATAATTAGATTAGCAGGACGAGGTGTTTGCAGGCCAACAGGAGCCCTCGCGCTCCTGTTGGCCCTGTGCCTCATGGCTGGCGGCGTCATGCCGGCCTATGCCGACGAACCACCACCGATGCCCCACCAGTTCTATGGCACAGTAAGTCTCGACGGCAACCCGGTGCAGCAAGGAACCCTGGTGGAGGCGTTCGTGGACGACGTCAAACAGGCAGAGACCACCGTGGATGCTGAGGGGAGGTACGGCTACAACCCAATATTCAGGGTATCGGGCACGGCTGGTACCACCGTGACATTCCACGTTGGCGGCGTCGAGGCAGATGAGGATGCCACCTGGGAGTCGGGCGAGGTGCAACAACTCAACCTGACAATTCATGAAGGGGGGCAGCCGCCGGTACAATATGAGCTCACTATCTCCAGCACCAGCGGAGGTTCCGTAACCACCCCTGGCGAAGGGGTATTCCCCTACTACGCCGGGACACTGGTTCATCTCGTGGCAGAAGCTGAGACAGGGTACGGGTTTGTCAACTGGACGGCAAACCCAACGGTTGCGTTCGGTGATGCGAGCGCCGCCGAGACTACCTTCACAATGCCGTCTCAACCCGTAACCATCGTCGCCCACTTCGGCGTGACCTACGAACTTGACATGGCAGCAGACCCCGTCGCGGGTGGGGAAGCGATTGACGTGGCTGCCGAAGGCGCTTACGTAGCTGGCGCAACGATCAGCATAAGAGCGGAACCTGCATCGGGCTACGGGTTTGTGAACTGGACTGCAGATGGGTCAGTCACATTCCAGGATGCGACTGCACAGGAGACCACCTTAGTAATGCCTGCTTACGCCGTAACCGTCATCGCCCACTTCGGCGTCGCCTACAACCTCACCATGGCAGCAGATCCCGTCGGAGGCGGGAATGCGATTGATGTGGCCAACAAAGGTGCTTATGCAGCAGGTGCCACGGTCAGGATAAGAGCAGTAGCCAATCCAGGCTACGCTTTTGGTAACTGGACGGCAGATGCGACGGTCACATTCGGTAGCATAACCGCCACGGAGACCACCTTCACCATGCTGGCTCAAGCTCTAACCGTCACCGCCCACTTCGAGGAGGCGTTGCCGCCTCCCGAGGTTCCCACGGTTACCACATTGGGCGCCACCAGCATCTCTTCCTATGCAGGCACCATCCATATGAGCTATACGGTGGGTTACTTCATCCCGGTGGAAGTGCGTTTTGCCTGCAAGAGGCTAACGGACCCGGCCTGGTTTTATACTACTTGGGTCTCTAGAACAGCGGGTGGCAACTATACGGAGGTGCTCTCCGGGCTCGTTTCACAGACGCAGTATCAGTTCAAAGCCCAGCTTAAGTATAACGGCACTGTGATTGAAGGTGATATCTCTCAGTTCACTACAGCCGCAGGGTCCGGCTCGAGTCTAAATGATTTGTTAGGTTCTTTCGGTTGTTTTGTTGCAACCGCGGCCTATGGAACTCCCGGCGCTGAACAGATACTTGTGTTGCGAGAGTTCCGGGATGTGGTGTTGCTGAAAAGCAGGGTAGGCTCCCGATTTGTTGCCCTGTACTACAAACTTAGCCCTCCCATAGCGGAGTTCGTAGCAGGAAACGAGGTTTTGAGAACTCTGGTCAGGGAGCTCCTGGTTGACCCCATTGTCTGGCTTGTTGAAGCTACCGGGGACACATGGCGGACCTAGGCAGGCTTTGGCACGTTCACGATCCTCAGGATGATACAGTCTAGTGGATTAGAACGGAAGAAGCCCGCCCGAACTCGATGCGTGTTGTGATTGTGGACTCTCCAGAACTGCCGCTAGCTTACGACGTGGTAGTCGGCTGGAACATGGTCGGCTTCAAGTCCACCGCTACTAATGTGACGGCTGAACATTACCTAGCTGGCACAGAATACGTTAGGATATACTATTTTAAGAATGGCGCCTAGTTCCTCATTCCAGGTCGGCTTATGATGACCCCATGAAGCCAGGCCTCAGCTACTGGGTGGCATTCACAGAGCCAGGAACAGTTTGTCCGCAAGTGTGGCAGTGTGAATTATGGAGGCGTGGACAACGATAAATCAATTAGCAGGACGAACCGCTGGTAGCCTAGCAGGAGCCCTTGCCTTCATGTTAGCCCTCTGCCTCATCGCTGGCGGCGTCATGCCAGCCTATGCCACCGAACCACCACCGGAAATGCCACACCAGTTCTACGGCACTGTAAGTTTCGACGGTGACCCCGTGGACGAAGGGACTCTGGTGGAGGCTTTCGTGGACGACGTCAAAGAGGCGGAGACCACCGTGGATGGTGAGGGGAGGTATGGCTACAATCCGATATTCAGGGTATCGGGCACCGCTGGTGCCACGGTGACATTCCATGTTGGCGACATCGAGGCGGATGAGGATGCTACCTGGGAGTCGGGCAAGGTGCAAGAACTTAACCTGACAATTCATAAAGAGCCGGCACCGCCAGTGCAATATGAGCTCACTATCTCCAGCACCACCGGAGGTTCTGTAACCATCCCTGGCCAAGGGGTGTTCCCCTATTACGCCGGGGCACAGGTCCACCTCCTGGCAGAAGCTGAGGCAGGCTATCAGTTCGTCGGGTGGAACGCGCCAGCGGGTAGCTTCAGTGATGAGGCCTCAAACGAGACTACCTTCACAATGCCAACTCAATCTGTAACCGTCACCGCTAGCTTCGAGGAGGTGCCAGTACCGACGGTTACCACACACGCCGCCACCGACGTCACCTCTTATTTAGCCAGCGTGCACATGAGCTACACTGTGGGGAATCTCAGCTCGGTGGAGGTACGTTTTGCCTGCAAGAGGTCCACCGACCCTGCCTGGTTTTATACTGATTGGGTGTCTAGAACAGCAGATGGCAACTATACTGAGGTGCTCGCAGGGCTCGCTTCACAGACGGAGTACGAGTTCAAAGCCCAGCTCAGGAACGGCACCGTGATTGAAGGTGCTACCTGTCGATTCCTCACAGCCAGAGGGGCCGGCACCGGTTTAGGTGATTTGTTTTGTCCTGTTGCTACCGCAGCGTACGGAGCTCCGACCGCTGAACGGCTCCATGTGTTGCGAGAGTTCCGGGATGCCGTGCTACTGCAAAGCGTAGCGGGCTCCCGGTTTGTTGCCCTGTACTACCGGCTCAGCCCTCCCGTAGCGGATTTCATAGCAAGCCGTGATCTCTTGAGGACCCTTATCAGGGAGCTCCTGGTTGACCCACTAGTTTGGATAGTTGAAGCTAGGGCGGGCACAGGATGGAATTAGGGAGAGCCTGCTGCCGAATCCAGTGATCCCGATGATTGCCAGGAAACGAAGATGAATGTTACACGTCAATGACCAGAATCTAGCACAAAATCAGTCCTGGTATTCAACTCTCCGATTTCGGATTCGTTTAGGGTTTAGGATTTCGTACAAATAACGGAAGTGAATTCGCTCTACGACTTGAAAGGGTTATCCCGCAAACTAGGTATATACAAATGCCTCTTCAGAGTCAAAACCTCCAAGGATAACCCTGAGATAGAGCGGTTCAACGAGACCTTAGAGTATAAATCGCTTTACGACTTTAATCTACCTTTACATTCTGAAAAGCTCAATCCCCGGCTAACCGAACGGCTTATTGAGTGCAATCCGCCATCCGCACCAATCTCCTGGCGATCCTGCCCCCGTAGAGTATATTCAAAAACAACTCGCTAGAATATGCCTCTCAGTGTTACCCATGTGGTCAGTCAGGACAGATCCTGGACAAAAACCCTCTCAGCCAGTATACTAACTACTGAGTAAAAGGGACCATGAGATATTTTCCCTGAGTTTTAGCCTCTGTGTTGCTGGGGGATTAAGGGACGAAAGTACCGACAGCAGAATGAAAAAGACATTCAGTTTGTTGCTTGCCGCGGTCCTGGTGCTGGGCTTGGGACTGGCCACAGGGACGCCTGTGATGGCCCAGCCACCCGGTGATGTCTGGGTAGATGATGACTTCGACTCCGGTACACCTGGCTGGAACGTAACTCGCTTTGCCGTAATTCAGGACGGTGTTGCTGCTGTCGCCAGTGGGGGCACTGTACACGTGGCGGCCGGGACATATGACGAGCAAGTGGTAATAGAGAAACCGCTGACCCTCCAAGGTGCCGGCGTCAGCACCGTTATAAGGCCTTCGGCCGCCAATCTCACCCAGGTGTTCACTGGCTTGTTCTGGTCTGGCGGTACGAAGAACATAGCTGGTATTGTTGTAGCTAATGTTCTCGGCGGCAGCAGTGTAACCATAGAAAATCTTAAAGTTGACGAAAGCCTTGTTACCGCCAAGCCGGCGGGAGCGGATTGCCTTGCCGGAGTCTTCTACCGCGAGACCGGCGGGGTAGTTGACACGGTCACCGTCGCTGGAACTGGCGCTTGGAGTAGTTCGGACAGGGCTTACGGTATATACCTGTCAGCCGGCACCAATACTGTCTCTGTGGAAATAACAGGTTCCACAATTACCAACGTTGATGCAAACGCCATAGAGGTGATGGGGAACAAGCTCACTGCCAACATCAATCACAACACGATTACCGGGCGAGGGTCTATCACCGACGAAGTTCAGAATGGCGTTAATGTCGGCAGGGACGCGGTAGCCACGGTGAATTACAACGTGATTAGCAGCCTTATATATGCGCCGAAAACATCGTGGGCGGCGGGAATCATTTTCTACCATTACGTCTCACCAACGGGCAAGAGCGCCACAGCTAATAGCAACACCATAACCAACTGTCAAATAGGCATCATCTTTAATAACGCCAACGCTTCGGCCGCCGGCAACATAGTGAATGGAGGAACGGTGGGGCTGATTGGCATATATGCCGAGCCCGATGCTGCCGACGACTGGACGGCCTTGTTTGTGGCCAATACAGTGAGCGGCATAAGGGACACGGGCAGTTATGAGAATGCGGCGATTGGTGCTAATACCTATGATTCTGGCGCGATGCTTGAGCTTACCATTGAGGGTAATCACCTCACTGGCGGCGGAGCGACATCTGCCGATGGCATCAGCATTGGAATCGAAGGTGCAGACGGCAGTATAATCGCCATCATCACTAACAACACCATCTCGGGGTGGGAGTATGGCATACGCCTGAATGGAACACGGGTTGACGCTGCTAGTAGCTACGCCAACAACAATAACATCTCCGGCAACGATGTCTTCGGCCTCTATAATGGCGGCACTGGCAGTCTTAACGCCACCTGCAACTGGTGGGGGGATGCCAGCGGGCCACATCACCCGACAATTAACCCCGACGGCAAGGGCGACGATGTCAGTGACAAAGTTGTTTTCACCCCCTGGGTGGCTCCTCCGACCGTTGCCACTCAGCCTGCCAGTGAGGTCCGTGTCTACTCGGCGACCCTGAATATGAACTACACTGTGGGGAGCTGCTACGGCCCTGCGCAAATACGGTTCGCCTATAAGAAGTCCGCTGGCACGGTGTGGACTTATACTGACTGGGTGTCCAAAACAGCAGATGACACCCACGCCCAGACGTTTACTGACCTTGATTCCGACACCGAGTATCAGTTCAAAGGCCAGCTTGAGTATAACGAAACTTTGATTGAGGGTAATACACTCAGTTTCCTCACGTCCGAAGTACCGACTGTGACTACAGAAGCGGCCGCTAACATCACTTCCTACTCAGCCATCGTGAATATGGGCTACACTGCAGGGAGCCTCAGCTCGGTGGAAGTGCGTTTTGCCTGCAAGAGGGCCTCTGACCAGGCCTCGTTTTATACTACCTGGGTGTCCACAACAGGAAACGGCACGTATACTGAGAAGCTCACAGGGCTCGCTTCGAAGACGAACTATGAGTACAACGCCCAGCTTAGGTATGACGGTACCGTGATTGAAGGTGCGACCCGGCCATTTACCACCGCCCCAGGGGCCGGCATAGGTTTTTGTTTTATTGCTACCGCAGCCTACGGAACTCCCACCGCCGAACGGATTGATGTGTTACGAGAGTTCCGAGATGTGGTATTGCTGGAAAGCGCCGTAGGTTCTCACTTTGTTGCCCTGTACTACCGGCTTAGCCCTCCTATCGCGGATTTCATAGCAAGAAGTAACCTTTCGAGGACTCTTGTCAGGGAGCTCGTGGTTGACCCCATTATTCGGGTTGTTGAAGCTATGGGGGACATATGGCGGAATTAGGGAGGGTGTGTTGACGGGTCTGGTGACTTCGATGATTGCCAGGGAACGAAGATGAAGGTCATATGTGAATGACCAAAGTGAGTCTTAGTATTCAAGTATTTGGATCTCCGGATTTGTTTGGGGTTTAGAACTGTGTCCTGACTTGTCGGGACTGTTCAGGATTTGCCAGTCCAGCTTAGCTTTCTCGTTCGGGCGGAGACTCCTGCGCCAAACCTGCCTGCTGCAAGTTTTCCATAAGGCGGGCAGCTCTGGGATAACCAATACGAAGACGGCGCTGTAAGAACGAGGTGGAGATATGTCTATATTCTTGCGCCAGGCGCCTTGCTTCATCAAGAAGAGGGTCGGGAGGAGCCGCGAAAGTCCGTAGTGCACCTGCGGAACGCTCAGCCACCTCGTCAAAGTCAACAGAGCTCACCTTAATCTGCTGCTGGTTCCCCCAGAAATAGACCAATCTCTCAATCTCAGCATCGGAAACAAAGCTTCCTTGAAGACGTTTAGGTTTGCCGGCTTCAGTAGGCATATAGAGCATATCCCCTCTACCCAGCAATTTCTCAGCCCCCACCATGTCAAGTATAGTCCGGGAATCCACGTGAGAAGTAACAGCGAAGCTAATGCGGCTGGGGAAGTTCGCCTTAATAAGCCCCGTAACCACATCTACTGAAGGGCGTTGTGTGGCTACAACGAGATGAACTCCTGTAGCCCGAGCTAATTGAGCTAGCCGACAAAGCGTCTGTTCTACTTCATCGGAAGCTGTCATCATTAAATCAGCCAGCTCGTCGATGAGAAGCACCAAATATGGCAACGCTTCTCCAGGTGCGCGATCCTTGTTATAGCCCTCGATATTGCGTGCTCCTGCCTTGGCAAACTCACGATATCTACTATCCATCTCCTGATTAAGCCATCTCAAAGCTCTTATCGCCTTATCAGTGTCCACAACGACTGGGGCAAGCAGCTGAGGCACCCCATTGAAAGTCACCAACTCTACTCTCTTAGGGTCGATCATGATGAACCGAATGTCGTCGGGGCTATTGTGCAAAAGTAAGCAACAAATAATAGAATTCAGACAGACAGTTTTGCCACTACCTGTAGCCCCGGCAATAAGCAGATGTGGCATCCTAGTCAGGTCGGCTGCTACTGCCTCACCACCAGCACCTTTACCCAGAGCAATAGCTAACTTAGAGCGGGCTTTGATCTTCTGAAAAGCAGCGCTCTCTATCGCACCGCGCAGGGCAACTGAGCCAAACACAGTGTTAGGAACCTCGATGCCCACCACCGGCGCCCCGGGCACGGGAGCCTCAATCCTTATGCTGGGCGCAGCCAGCGCCAAAGCCAAATCATTGGCCAAAGACGTAATGCGGTCTACCCTTACCCTGGTTCTAGACACCTCTTCCACCTTCGTTTCGTAGCTGCCATTCCTCCCTTTTTCTCTTACTTCTCTATATTTTTTATCCCAGCCAGGCTCAACACCAAACTGTGTCACGGTAGGGCCTATGTTTACCTGCACAACCTTGGCTTCTACACCGTAGCTCGTTAGAGCTTCCTCAATCAACCGGGCTCGCTGGTCAATGGCGTCCTTATCCAATTTCACCTCAGCTGGCTTATCCAGGACATCAATCGGCGGAAGATGCCATCCTCCGGGGGTGAGAATCGGTTCGTGTTCCGATTGCCACACGGGAGGAGCCGAGCGCTCACGGCGTCGGGTGCTCGTTGCCTCCATTTCATCAACTACCCCCACTTCAGTGGAAGTAGCTTCGAGCGCAGTAGCTGTAGTAGGAGCTCGCTTGCGGAAGATGAAATTAGACGCGCGTCGAAAAGCTTTGGTCAGAAGACGCAAGCCATCCTTGGCAGCGCTCCAACACTTCCCAGGAATGATAAAAATAATGCCCAGAAGCACAAGCCCAGCTACTAGAAGTCCCCCAACTTCATCGGGAGAATGCATTATTATCCGCTGCCCAAATATGCCTCCCAGTGTGGCATCCTTCAAAACGGG
>JBATUN010000031.1:0-7971 GCA_049671165.1 Dehalococcoidia bacterium
CGTTCAGGCCAATGAAGGAACGAGGTTTATCCTCACTTTGGAAGCCCGCCGGGTCCCCACGCCCCGACAAATCCACGAATCTGGTATACCCCTTTAATCGCCGAGAACCGGAGGAAGACACAAGTTCGCCCTCACCTTAATCCCCTCCCTTCGAGCGAGAGGATACTCGGCTCGGAATCACGCCTCCTGCCTGTCATTGCGAGGCACGAGAGTGCCGAAGCAATCTCCGCGCGACTCCCCACTGCGTCATTGCGACGCGGGCTACGCCAGGCGAAGCGACGTCAGTGAACTTGATCACAATGGAGATTGCCACGCTTCCCCTTCGCTATGCTCAGGGCTTCGGCTCACCGCAATGACAACCGCCTCAATCCGAACCGTTTTGAACTTAGCAATTGGGATTTGTTTGTCATTTGGACTTTGGCATTTAGATTTCATTTGTCATTTGAGCTTTGACATTTGGATTTAGGTGGATGGGCTTCAAGTAGCTAGGATGGTGGGCCGAAACTATTTTCCTATTACTGATGGGTGA
Source organism: Dehalococcoidia bacterium (assembly GCA_049671165.1). Lineage (GTDB taxonomy): Bacteria > Chloroflexota > Dehalococcoidia > GIF9 > AB-539-J10 > RBG-13-51-36. Next base: position 530 of record JBATUN010000031.1, read on the forward strand.
TTGACGTACACGACGATTGCGATATACTGGTAAGTAATACAACGGGGAGGCAGGTTCATGAAGGAAACCATCAAGAGAATAATAAGAGATGAAAAGGGGCGAGCAATGGAGCTTGTTCTGATTCTGCTCACCGTGGGCGGGCTGATCCTGACCCCCATGCTGGGCCTGATGAGCACCGGCTTGCTGGCCGGGCAGGTCTACGAAACGAAGACGGACGAGCTTTATGCCGCCGATGCCGGTGTGGAGGATGCTATTTGGAAGATAAATGATCAGGTAGAAGAATTGCCGGGGCCCCCCTGTGGAGGGGGAGACCCGGAGTCCTGGTCATACAATATGTCTGACGTCAACGGCAAAAGCGTGAGCGTTACCATAACATATGTCACTAATCTGACCTATCAAGTCGAATCAATAGCTACTGCCGAGGGCAGTGGAACTCAGGTAGAGGCTTATGTTACGCGTACCATCATAACTGCTGATTATTCTGGCATCGGAGATAACGTAATAACCAGTCCATGTGATTATACCCTACAGGGTCCATCTCAAGTTAATCCCCCGGAAGGAGAGGAACACGGCCCGGTGGGAAACTACACCGGCGACTGGCCTACACCCGAGGTGCTCTCCGACGCGTATTGGGAGGATGTAGAGGATGAAATCCCTTATAATCTTGCTATTTTGGATGTCAAAGACTACCCTGCTGGGTTTGGCCCGCTCTATAGAGATGGAACGCTCGACATAATAAACAGTGGAACCGCAGGTTTGACAGTGACACTTAATGGGACCATATATATCACCGGTGAAACCTTGATTGGAATGACCAACCAGGATTTCACCCTCGATCTTAACGGGCAGACAATATTTGTTGAAGACGATACCGGAGCCGCTCCGGAAGACGACCTCTGCAATCCCGCAGAAAACCAGTATGCTCTGCGTATTGGGACCAAATGCACTCTGACAGGCTCGGGATGCGTTATTGCCGTTGGTGGTATTGAGTTTAAGCCGAATTTGGACTGTACCCCTACCGATTATATTTTTGTGCTGTCTGTACGAGGGGTAACGCATATGCAGCCCAACGGTGATTTTTACGGTACTCTAGCAGGGCTCGCTGAAGTTTATATCCAAAATGGTACGGCTAACTGGGTTGACCCCTCCGGTGGTGGGCTCAACTTCCCTTATGTTGCTGGAATTGGCTCACTTTGCAGCATTGCTACGTGGGAGGTCAATCCGGCATAGGACCCGTACCTTCGAATAATGACAAATAACAAAGCTCAAATACCAAACCAATGGCAAATGACAAAGCCCAGATAACAAACCAGTGCCAAATTACAAAGCCCAAATGTCAAATCAATGACAAAGTTCAAAGGCCAAACGCGAAGAAGTAGGTTTGGCATTTAAGCATTTGGATTTTGGGATTTGGGCTTTAGGTACAGGGCCGGCATATAGATTCCGCTTGAAAATATGGAAAAGGGGAACATTTTTGGGAAAGCACTAGACAGGCTTTTTAGACAATGGTATATTACGAGGAAGCTGAGTAGTTTATGAAGCTGAGTAGCAAAGTCTGGCTGGTTGTAATCATAGTTGTTCTCGTGGCTGCCGTTGCCGGCCTGTACACGGTGTACTCACGGCAAGCCGCGGAGCGGGACGACTTGACCGAGAGGCGGGATAGGGCCCAAACGCTCCAGTCCCAGCTTACTGACAGCAAGAGTGACCTGGAAAACCAGCTGGCTTCTGCTCAATCATCACTTGACACTAGTCAGGCACAATTCCCGCAGGAAATACATAGTATCGAATACGGTGAGTACATATTCGAGATTGTCGAGGACTGTAACCTGCAATTATCTACCCTCAGCTTTCCCAGACCGGCCGGCGTGAAACAGGGCTCTGTTACGTATAGGGTTGTCTCTCTCACACTACCGGTTAGTGGTGCGCTGGAAAACATATTTAAGTTCATTGATACCATAAAGACGGATCCCAGGTTTGCCAGCACCCGGGTGAATTCGGTGAATTTGAACGTCGCCGGCGGCAGCGCAACGATCGCCGTGGATATCTACGGCTACAGAGGTTAAATAAACATGGCGAAAACAGTTACCACCTTATTTATTAGAGACACCAGCATCAACCTGCTGGTCATGAAGGGCAACCAGATAGAGAAGTGGGCTAGCTCTCCGCTGGAGCCCGGCCTGGTCAGCCAGGGGCTCATCGTCGATGAAGCCCAGGTAGCTGACAGGGTAAAGCAGATATTTAAAGAGACAGGGGCGAAAACAGACAAGGTTACCATCGCCTTAAGCGGGCACGATTCTCTATACCGTATCATAACGCTGCCCGAGCTGCCCGAAGCCGTGCTTCCTGAGGCGGTAAGGCGCGAGGCACAGAGAACAATACCGACACCTCTGGAAGAGGTCTACTTCTCATACCAGCACCTTCCAGTGCAGACCACGGGAGAAAATTGTGTCTTCCTGGCCACTTTTCCCCGCAATCTGGTTGATGCCCTGGTCAGAACATTGCGCCAGGCCGGCGTCAAGGCACATGTTATGGACCTGGCTCCCTTGGCGCTGTCCCGAATTCCGAACGAGCCCAGAGCAATCATTGTCAATGCCCGGTTGGACCACCTGGACGTTATAGTTCTGGCCGGCAGGCTTCCCCAGGTCATCCGCAGGTTAGCCCTGCCCGGCGAGGCTGAATCTCTGGAAGAAAGGCTGCCTCTTATCGCTGAAGAGTTCAACAGGACTGTGTCCTTCTATAACTCCAGTCACACGGAACGCCCGCTGGATGCCAAAGTGCCCGTGTTTGTCTCCGGCGACCTGGCAGAAACCCCGGACATGTGGCCATCCGTGGTGGGCGGAGCAGCTTACACGGTATCAGCGTTGCCATCGCCCGTGGAAGTCCCCGAGGGCTTCAGCACGAACCAATTCATGGTCAATATCGGGCTCGCTCTCAGGGAACTGCTGGAAGACAAGGAAGGGGCTAACTTCTCGATAGTGAATTTCAATGCCCTCCCCGAAGCCTATGTACCGCCGAGCTTCTCCGTGGTCCGGGTCCTGATCTCCGTTGTCACTGTCATCGGCATCGGGTTGATTGTGCTCGTCGTAATCTTGATCCTGAATAGTCGTGCCAATATTGCCGCGTTAAGGCCCGAGGTGGCTTCGGCTGAGACCAGGGTTACCCAGCTGCAGAGCGACATAACCACACTAAACACTCAGATTGCGTCGGCAAAAGGTGCCGCCGACGTGCTTGGTAACACAGTTATCACTATTGAGCGAGGGCGGGCAGTGATTCTCGACGATTTGCGCGAAATTGACAGACTCGCCGGAGAGAGCGTGAGCCTGGGAACCGTTAGCCATGTGGGCAGCGCGATAACACTGAATGGCGCTACTCCGGATGTTGATTATATCTTCCGTTACGCGCGAGCTTTGAGAGAGTCAGAAGAAGTGGCAAATGACCTCAGGTTCTCGAGCGTCTGGATTTCCTCTATCACCAGCGCCGGCAGGGCGTTTACCTTCGCGCTAACAAAATAGAGCTATTAACAGTAGCTGCTAAATCCCCAATCTTGACCCCCGAATAATGACAAAGGACAAAGCCCAAAGGACAAGTGAAATCCAAATGCCAAAATCCAAGGGACAAATAAATCCCAAATGACAAAGCTCAAATACCAAACAAAGCTCAAAATCCCAATGACAAAAAGAGGTACGACCTCGAAGAACGAACTGCTCAATTTGGCGAAGCAGTCATTGAACTTGTAAAGACTCTCCTTCAAGACCCTATCAACAATCCGCTTGTCAGTCAAATAGTAAGAGCAGCAACCAGTGTCGGCGCAAATTACATGGAGGCAGACGGGGCAGAATCCAAGAAGGACTTTCGCCATAAGGTCTCCATCTGCAAAAAAGAGGCAAAAGAGACGAAGCATTGGCTCAGAATGATCGCCAAGGCAAATCCAGCGAGGCGAGATGAGTGCCAGCAATTGTCGAAGGAGGCCCAGAACTTAGTTTGATATTCTCTTCAATTCTTCTGTCCAGGAAGTAGTCCCGGCACCCAAGCATTTCGATTCCATTCGTCATTCAGACCGCGTTTGTCATTTAAGCTTTGTCATTTGGACTTTGATATTTGGATTTGGTTTGTCATTTGGATTTTGGCATTTGGCATTTCGGTGTGGTGGGTCGGAGGCGGCGGTCGATACTTTCTTCCTAGTACCAATGGTATATTGACAGTGACTATTAAGAAGGCTTACACTAGAGTGTAAATATACTTGAATATAGTATGAATGAGGGAAGGTGGCACCTGAGAATGATACGCTAGTCTGCCATTCCGAGGCTGGCTTCGTCGGCCGAAGCAATCTCGGTAGGGACAACAGAGATTGCCGCGCACCTTTCAGGTGCTCGCAATGACAAGAAAGAAAAGACTGGGAATGACGAAAGCGAAAGGATCATAAGAGGGAAAGAGAAATGGATGTCTTTGCATTGCTTCGGACAGGCAACTCAAGACGGGCCAGCGATCTGCATATGGTTGTGGGCAGCCCGGCCACATTCCGCATCGATGGCGCTCTGACACCGGCAGATGGCACAGCTGCGCTGACTCCTGAGGACATAAACGAAGCTTTCATCCAGCTAACCACGCCTGAGGAGAGGGAGAACTTCCATCGCCACCTGGAGCTTGATTTTGGCTATACATTGCCGGGTGTTGGCCGTCTGCGCTGCAATGCCGCTCAACAGCGCGGTTCTATCAGCCTGGCCGTGCGTCTCCTGCCACCCAAGATCCCCACCATAGACGAACTGGAGCTGCCCCAGATATTCAAAGAGCTTGCTTTGAAGCCCAGAGGATTGCTAGTCGTTACCGGGCCGACCGGCAGCGGTAAGACTACTACCATAGCAGCTATGATTCACCACTTGAATACTCAAATGACCCGTCATGTGGTGACCATCGAAGATCCTATTGAATATGTCTACCCTAGCATCAAATGTGCTATCACCCAGCGCGAGCTGGGCGCGGATACCCTATCATTTGCTAATGCTCTAAAGCATATCTTGAGGCAGGACCCGGATGTGATTCTCGTCGGTGAGATGCGAGATCCGGATACTGCGGATGCTGTCCTCACTGTAGCTGAGACCGGGCACTTTATATTGACTACCGGTCACGCCCCCAGTGCGTCTCAGACAATAGAGAGAATAATTGACTTGTTCCCGCCTCATCAACGCCACCTGGCTCAATCACGGCTGGCTTCTTTGCTGATCGGCGTCGTGTGCCAGACACTTATACCCCGGGCTGATGGGTCGGGCAGGATAGCCGCCGTGGAAATCATGATCGGCAATCCGCCGGTGAAGGCACTCATCCGCGATGGGAAAATCTTCATGTTGCCCAATGTCATCCGCACACACCACGACATAGGGATGATCACGGTTGACGAAGCGCTGGTCAGCCTCTATGTCAAGGGGATTATCACCGGCCAAAGCCTGCTCGAGTTCTGCAACGACCGCGCGGAAGTCGAGAAGATGGTGGGCAAGATAAGAGTGTAGCCACAGACAAAGTTCAAATTACAAAATCCAAAGTCCAGACAAAGCCCAAATATCAAAAGCCAGACATAGTGTGTCATTGCGAGCACCTGAAAGGTGCGCCGCAATCTCACCGCCCTACCGAGATTGCTTCGGCACTGTCGTGCCCTGCAAAGACAAGGAAGGAGTGTCATTGCGGTGAGCCAGAGCCCTGAGCATAGCGAAGGGGAAGCATGGCAATCTCTTGCACCCCGCGAGATTGCTTCGGCACTGTTGTGCCTCGCAAAGACAAAAACCACGTGTCATTGCGAGCACCTGAAAGGTGCGTGGCAATCTCATAGTTCATCATACAAGTCATGCCATTCTCTGTTCATGCCGTTTATTAGATGGACCTTCTTTTGCCTGGAGCCAGCCTTTATCTGCTTCTCCCTTAGAATGGCATTCTCTATCTCCTCAAAAACTTCGTAATATACAAGCTTGATGATGTTATATTTTCTGGTGAATCCGTCTGCCAGCTTTTCCTTGTGCTCGTACACTCTTCTTATCAAGTCATTGGTGACACCTGCGTAAAGCACGGTGTTCCTGCTGTTGGTCATTATGTAAACATAGTATTGCTTGCTCACCAGCCCTAGTTTACCAGGGATTGCGGAGCCTGTTCCGAGCGTAAGCGAACAAGCCCGTGCCTCGCAAAGACAAGGAAGGAGTGTCATTGCGGTGAGCCAAAGCCCTGAGCATAGCGAAGGGGAAGCGTGGCAATCTCTTGCACCCCAGGAGATTGCTTCGGCACTGTTGTGCCTCGCAAAGACAAGAAGAGTGTGTCATTCTAAGCCCCGACTTGTCGGAGCGAAGAATCTTTTCTCTGGTCAGGGTAAACTCGGCATGGCAACGCCTCCGAGATTGCGGAGCTTGTTCCGAAGCGTAAGCGAGGAATCTCGCTCCTCAATATCACAAGCCTGGCCTATAGTCTCTCCCAGCTATCCTTGTCTATTCCTGCCTGCTTGAGGATCCTCGAGAGCAGCTCCCTTCCAACGTCGCTCTTGTGCGGATTAGGAAGGCGCAATCGAACCACGCCCTTCAGCATGAATTGGTGTTTCCCACCAGAATAAGGACCTTCAAAACCTAGAGTCTGCAGATATCTGATTAGCTCAGCTCTTTCTATAGGTCCAAGGCGGGGCACTAAACCGCTTCCTCTACCACCAATTCAATTCCGTCGACAATCGGCAGCGACAGATGGCGAGATATGCCAAGCATGATCCATTCCTCAAGGACTTCCTTTAATTCGCTGCGGCATGTTTCCAAGTCCTCGGTATTGGCATAAACACCGTCAAACCCGGGGATATATCCGTAGAATGTATGATCGTCACTGAGGATCTCATATTTCGCCTTCCTCATGGCTGCCTCGATATACTGCGTTAGCATGACTACCCTCTATCTAAATTGTAGTATAGCCCAGCGAGTATTGTCAAAAGAAACTGTTCGAAGTCCAACCGAAGAATGCCCACGCTCGGAACGACGCAGATGGTTGTCATTGCGAGGCCCGACTTGTCGGGGCGTGGCAATCCCATTCACCAAAATCCAAATGTCAAAGCCCAAATGACAATTGAAATCCAAATGCCTAAATGCCAAACCTACTGCTTCTTTGATTTGACATTTTCCAGAGACTCGGGCTTTGATATTCTGCGCGATTTGAATCGATGAAGCAAGGCAAGCCTTGCAGAAAATAGAGACTGGCGGCGAAATCACCTCCGCCGCCAGTCTTCAGTTTCAGACACGAAATTCGGCATTATGAGGCCGGTGCCCAGTTGAGGTGATCGAGGTCCCATTCAATGCCGCTGCCCCACTGACCGGTGGCGTTACATGTAGCCGTTGTTATCTCGCCGTAACCGTTGATTAGGTACGTTGCTCTCAACGGCCCGTAGACGTAGTCAGCGGCGTCATAGGTGATGTTGCCAACTGTGACGT
>JBATUN010000032.1:0-1911 GCA_049671165.1 Dehalococcoidia bacterium
CGTTCAGGCCAATGAAGGAACGAGGTTTATCCTCACTTTGGAAGCCCGCCGGGTCCCCACGCCCCGACAAATCCACGAATCTGGTATACCCCTTTAATCGCCGAGAACCGGAGGAAGACACAAGTTCACCCTCACCTTGAATCCCCTCCCTCCGAGCGAGAGGATACTCGGCTCGCAATCACGCCTCCTGCCTGTCATTGCGAGGCACGTTCTCCCTTCCGTCATTGCGAGGAGCGGAGCGACGAAGCAATCTCGGCAGGGGCAATGGGGATTGCCACGCACCTTTCAAGTGCTCGCAATGACAAAGGCAAAGGGCTCGCAATGACAAAAAAAGAGGCGGCCAACGGCAGGGCCAACGTGCCAATTGACAGGAGAGAGCACTGCAGCTATACTAGTACTAATGTACCACAACCGGGTACTATTGGGGGGCTGAAAGAATGAAAACTGTCGTGAGGAGAGCAATAAAAGATGAGAAGGGGGCAGCCCTGGCTATGGCCCTCATTCTACTTGTCGTCGGCGGGCTTGTCCTGACGCCCTTGCTGGGCCTGATGAGCACGGGCCTCATCTCCGGGCAGGTGTATGAAAGGAAAACAGACGAGCTTTATGCCGCCGATGCCGGGGTGGAGGATGCGATATGGAGGATTCAGACCAACAGCCTTACGTTCGATGGGGGTAACCATTCGTATCCGGAGCCCCTGACTGTGAATGACAAGAGCGTGACCGTCGAAATATACAGAGAGGACCTAGATCCAACCTGTGGAGAAAACTTCACGTATCGGATTCTCTCGACCGCCGCCACCGACGAGGGCGGTGGTACTGCTGCTATTGGCAGCAGTACCACAGTCGAGGCACACATAGAACCTCTGGTCTTTGATCTCTTTGCTGGCGCTCTTGTCAGTATGAGTGACATACGGTTGAAAAAGGACACCACAGTGGAAGGCGATGTCTATTACGTCACAGAAATCACACCAGAGGATTTTGAGCCTACTGGCGGGGAAACGATACGAGTTCCAGCGGACGCATTTCCTACCGAAGAGGAAATCCGGGATTTTGCCGGAGAGCTGAAGGTTCTGGCGATGGCTGGAGGGACCTACAATGGCACCATGATTATAGACTCTGATACCAGCTTGAATTCGACATATATCGCTGGAGACCTTCATATCACAGCCGATGTTGCGCTCACCATCGACGGGATAGTCTACGTCAGAGACAGTGTTTCGGTGAAAAAGGGAGTGGACAACTATAACCTCGCAGGATCGGGTTCCTTGATCGCCGAACTCGATATCGACTTGAGAAAGGTATCGGGTTTCGGTGCCGCGGGTGACTCTATTATCATGTCTCTCTATGGTGCAATCAATTTCAAAAAAGAAGGCAGCGTAGAGGCCATGATATATGCTCCTAACGGTCCCATCACTATGGATAAGGACATGACGGTGGTTGGATCTGTCGTCGGGGCATCGATACAAGCGGATAAAGACGGCTCCTTCACCTTCGTCCCGAAAGCTAGCTCGTTTGGATTTTTCGCCCCAGTGACATATGGAGCGAAAATCAAGACCTACATCATTAATCCATAGTCAAACGAAGGACCTGAGTTCCGCGGTCGTATCGAGAGTAAGTTGTGGTTTACACCGTTGCTCCTGGGGCCACCCGCAACGCGAGTTGGTAACCGGGCTGAGGATTGAGTCCTGGGAGATTGACTAGCGCAGTCAGCAATCAGCTTCGAGGCTATTGTAGGGGAGGGCCTTGTGCCCTCCCCTGATAATTCCAGGTTGAGCCATGAAGGCCCCGCCAAATCAGCGTTTCTTCATGCGTGCGACCGAGTGACACAGTTCATCTCCGTCCGTTCAGGCCAATGAAGGAACGAGGTTTATCCTCACTTTGGAAGCCCGCCGGGTCCCCACGCCCCGACAA
>JBATUN010000033.1:0-52301 GCA_049671165.1 Dehalococcoidia bacterium
GTGGTGTCCTTAATTCTGTGGGCTTGGAGAATATCGGTATCGATGCCCTGATTAGAGAAAAAGCGCCCGTGTGGGCGGGGTGGCAAGTTCCGGTTATCGTTAATGTTGCCGGGGAAACAATAGACGAATATGTGGCTGTGAGCCGGAAATTGGAAGGCGTGCCCGGCGTCAGCGGCATTGAGTTAAATATTAGCTGCCCCAATATCTCCGCAGGCGGGATGGAATTTGGTGTCGACTCCAAGCTCGCCGCTCAGGTGACTTCAGCAGTTAGAACTGTCACCAGTTTGCCGGTTATCGTCAAGTTGAGTCCTAATGTAACCGACATTAGGGAAATCGCGTTAGCCGTGGAAGAAGCCGGAGCTGACGCCATATGCCTGATTAACACATTAAAGGGCATGGCAATCGACATAGACCGAAGGAAGCCTTGCCTGGGAAATATTGTAGGTGGAATCTCTGGTTCTGTGATCAAATCCGTGGCTCTTTACATGGTGTTCGAGGCAGCCAAAGTGGTTCATATTCCAGTGATAGGATGCGGCGGCATTGCTTGTGCTGAGGATGGCCTGGAATTTATTATGGCTGGAGCTACTGCCATACAGATTGGCACAGCCTGCCTGACTAGTCCTGACATCTGTCTCACTATACTGGAGGGGATAAAGAATTTTATGCTGGACAAAGGGGTGGAGAATATTACAGACCTTATTGGTGCTGCCCGGCACTCAGGGGACTGAGCGCCGGCTTACTTCCTTCTGGATGAAGCGAATGATGTCCTCTGTGGAAGTGCCCGGGCCAAAAACAGCTTTTACGCCCATTTGTTGTAAAGCGGGGATATCGTCCTCAGGTATTATGCCTCCAGCGATCACCAGGGCATCTTCTCTACCTTTTTTTCTTAGTCCATCTATGATTGCTGGGAAGAGCTCTAAATGAGCTCCTGACAAGATGCTCAACCCCACAACATCTACATCCTCCTGAATAGCTGCCTCGACAATCATCTCGGGAGTCTGTCGGATACCAGTATAGATTACCTCCATGCCAGCATCCCGCAAAGCTCTAGCTACCGCTTTGGCACCCCGGTCATGCCCATCTAAACCAGGCTTGGCTAGCAGAACACGAATCTTACCTTTGTTCATAGGCTGCTCCCTCTAGGCTTTCTGACAAAGCTCAACCAGCACCCCTTTAACCGATTTGGGGTGAATGAAAGCCACCATGCCCTCGAATCCAGGGCGAGCCTTCTTGTCAAGCAATTCTATCCCCCTTTCGGAAAGGTGGCTAAGCTCCTTATCTACATCGTCCACTTCAAACGTTATATGGTGAAGTCCTTCGCCTCTTTTCTCCAGGATTTTGGCCATATTGCTGTCGGGAAGTGGTTCCAAAAGCTCCAGGTTAGCACCTTGCCCTAAGGAAAGAATGGCTGCCTTTACTCCTCGCTCCGGGAGGGTTTCAATCTTGTCAACCTCAGCGCCGAAACAATCCTTGTAAAGTCTTATCGCTTCATCGAGGTTGCTGACTAAAATCCCGATGTGGTCAACTTTCTTGGCCATTTCACCTCCTTTAAAGCTAGCGCCATAAATCTGGAAGGCTGTCTCTCAAAAGACCAGGAATTCTTTCTGGGTGCCAAAAACCTTGCGCAATACATCACATATCTCACCCTCGGTGGCGTAAGCATCCACACATTCAAGAAAAGCTGGCATGGTATTATCCTTGCTTCGGGCGACATCCTCCAATTGCCTAAGCGCCCGCTTGACTTTGCCGTTGTCCCTGTCTTTCCTGACCTGAGCAGTCCTCTCCCTCTGTTTTTTCTCCACTTCGGGCTTGACTCGAAGCAGCCCCACTATCTTAGGATAGGGGGAGACGAATTTGTTCACCCCTACCACGGTGCGTTTTTCACTTTCAATTTCTTTCTGATACCGGTAAGAGGAGTCCTGAATTTCCCTCTGTGGATATCCTTGCTCTATGGCAGCTACGGCACCACCAAGGCTATCGATTTTGGCGATATACTCAGCGGCTTCCTTTTCCAGGGTGTCGGTTAGATGCTCTATGTAGTAAGAGCCGCCAAGTGGGTCAACAACACTGGCAATGTCACTCTCGTAGCCCAATATTTGCTGCGTCCGTACAGCTATGGTGACTGCTTCTTCAGAAGGCGGAGCATAGGCTTCGTCGAAAGAGTTAGTGTGCAGTGATTGAGTACCTCCTAAGGTTGCAGCGAGGGCTTCTAAGGCTGTCCGCACAATATTATTGTGCGGCTGCTGTGCAGCGAGGCTGCATCCCGCAGTCTGAGTGTGGAAGCGGAGCATCCAGGAGCGTGAGTCTTCAGCCCCAAACCTCTCTCTCATAATCTTCGCCCACAGGCGTCGTGCTGCTCTGAACTTGGCAATTTCCTCAAGGAAGTTGATGTGGCTATTGAAGAAGAATGATAGCCTGGGAGCGAATGCATCTACATTGAGCCCGGCATCAATAGCTGCCTGAACATAGGCGATACCGTTAGCCAGGGTGAAGCCAATTTCTTGGGCGGCGGTGGAGCCGGCTTCTCGTATATGGTATCCACTGATGCTGATGGTATTCCAGCGAGGGACATTCTTGGCACAATAGGCGAATATGTCGGTGGCCAACCTCATGGAAGGACGGGGCGGGAAAATATGGGTGCCCCGGGCAATGTACTCCTTGAGTATGTCATTTTGGGTAGTGCCGTTTAATTCAGTGGGCTCAACTCCGTGTTTCCTACCCAGGGCAATGTACATGGCCAGGAGAATCGGGGCACTGGCATTTATGGTCATGGAGGTGCTTACCTTATCCAAAGGTATATCCTGGAACAGAATCTCCATATCTCGCAGGCTGTCTATGGCAACACCGACCTTGCCCACCTCGCCTCTAGCCAAGGGGTGGTCGGAGTCGTAGCCAATCTGTGTCGGCAGGTCGAAGGCTACGCTCAAGCCGGTCTGGCCTTGCTCCAGGAGATAGCGGTACCTCTGATTGGTTTCCTCAGCAGTGCCGAAGCCGGAGTACTGGCGTATTGTCCACATTCTGCCGCGATACATGTTTGGCTGGACACCCCGGGTAAAGGGATACTCTCCGGGGTAGCCCAAATCTCGAGCGTAGTCAAAATCTGGCAGGTCCTCCGGTGTGTAGACAGTCTCGATCTCCATACCGGAACTGGTTTCAAACTTCTCCTGGCGCCCAGCAGCCCGCTTTAAAGCCGGAGTTAATATGATTTCACGCCATTCTTGCTTAGTCTTGTTAGCCATAGCTACCCCCTGAGTTAAGAAAGTTTGCCCAATGGAGTCTCTTGGGTTCAGGCATTACCGTTTGTCATTGCGAGCACCTGAAAGGTGCATGGCCATCCTCTGCCCCACTGAGATTGCTTCAGCACTATCGTGCCTCGCACTGACAGAATGATCGCTCATTCTGAGCCCTTTGCACGGCTCAGGACAGTGTCAAGAGCTTTTTCGTCGTCCAACTTCATCTGGACTTCCAGAGTGACATTACTAAGCACTCTTGCTATGGGCTATTGACACGGATTGTGTCGTACTATTTACTTTTCTCTGACCCACTAATCTTGCCCAGAAGGGGAGCCAGTATATCCATGGGCAAAGGAAACAGAATGACGTTGCTTCTCTCTGTGGCAATGCTTGCCAATGTCTGCAAATAGCGGAGCTGTAGAGCTGAAGGCTGACTGGAAATAACTTTGGCAGCCTCGGCCAATTTCTCTGCCGCCTGGGCTTCACCCTCGGCATGAACCACCTTGGCTCTCCTATCTCGCTCAGCCTCAGCTTGGGCTGCCATAGCCCTCTGCATTGTTTGCGGCAGTTGTACATCCTTAACCTCCACCATGCTCACTTTTATCCCCCAGGGATTAGTGCCTTCATCAACCACCGACTGTATCTTTTCGTTGAGCCTGTCCCGCTGGCCTAATAGCTCATCCAGCGTAGATTGTCCGACAACATTTCTTAAGGTGGTAGCGGCAAGCAGCGAGGTTGCCTTGATATAGTCGAGCACCTTGAGAATAGCATCTCCGGCATCAACCACCCGGAAGTAAATTACGGCATCAACCCTGACGGTAACATTGTCCAGGGTGATGCACTCTTGCTGGGGAACGTCCATGGTGATTACTCGAAGGTCAATTTTCCGCATAATTTCAATGAACGGTATAATCACGACCAGGCCCGGTCCTCTAAGGCCCACGAATCTACCCAGTCGGAAAACGCCCCCTCTTTCATATTCCCGGACGACTTTGAGAGCTGCCGACAGTAGTATTACTACTGCTACTGCGATAATAACATAAACAAAAACGTTCATTCTTCCTCCTTTTCTTTAGGTTTTTTGGTCACCCACAATTTCAATCCTCCTACTTTGGTTATTGTCACCTCCTCTCCGGGTTCTATTTTACTACCTTCGGCTATGGCTGTCCATAACTCTCCTTCGGCGAGAACCGTGCCCTTGGGGTCGAGGGTAGTTTGCACGACGGCTTCCTTCCCTATCATATCTTCTACGCCAGCCGAGAGTTTTCGCCTCTGGCCTTTTACGATGGCATAAATAACGAAAATGATAAAAGCGACGGCAAAAACTATGGCTATGATAATTGGGCCAGTCATTTCGAAATCCGTAAAATCCATAAATGTTACCTTCCTATTCCTTTGATTTCTTTGTCACCCATAATTTCAATGCTTCCACTTTGGTTATTATCACCTCCTCACCTGGTGCTACTTTGCCGCCTTCCGATGACGCCATCCATAATTCCCCTTCGGCACGAACTGTGCCCGTGGGGTCAAGAGGTGTTTTGGCTATGGCTATTTCCCCTACCATTCCCTCAGCCCCGGTCGCCTTGCGTCGTCTTTGCCCGCGGACAATAGCGCCGATGACAAAGATAGCGAAAGCGGTAACGCCAACCGTGACCCCGACAATTAATCCCTTATCTACCTCCACCCCCGGGCTGTGGCTGAACAGAATCAGCGAACCTACAACCAGCGAAATTATACCTCCAACAGTTAACAGCCCAAAGCTAGTGGTGAGATACTCGGCGATAAAAAGTCCCACGGCGAGTAAGATAAGTGCTATGCCTCCCCAGTAAGCATTAAGCACGCCCAGGGAGTAAAACGCCAGCAGCAAGCTGATGCCGCCAGCGACGCCGGGAAAAACCATCCCCGGGTTGGAAATCTCAGTAATTAACCCTATGGTAGCCAGGGTAAACAGGATATAGGCAATATTGGGGTCGCTGAGGGTTTGCAGAAACTTCTCAACGGCATTCATTTCATTTCTGGTTGAACCGTAGCTCGTAGTATCAAGAATAATTTCCTCGCCACCAGCTAAAGTGACATTCCAGCCATTGATTTGGGAAATAAGGTCTGCCAGACTCTCAGCTCGCAGGTCGATAAGGTTATTTCCCAGCGCATCAACATCCGTGAATGATTTGCTTTGTGTAACTGCTAGCCCGGCTTCTTCAATATTGCGGCCACGCTCCTCGGCAATAGTCTCCATCCACTTAGCCGAGAACTCGACTATCTTTTGCATTTGGTCTTCTGGTATTTCCTCTCCCCCGGCAGCTACAGGATGGGCAGCGCCGATAGTCGTGCCCGGCGTCATAGCCGCTATATGAGCGGATAGAGTAATGAAGGTTCCCGCTGAGGCAGCCCAGGCGCCTTTGGGTGAGACGTAAACCACGATGGGCACCTTGGCATTCATAATCCTCTGGACTATCTTCTCGGTTGAGTCCAGAAGCCCGCCAGGGGTATCTAGCTCAATTACGCAGACACTAGCGCCGCGCTCCTCCGCCTGGCTGATACCCCGGTCAATATAGTCAGCTATCACGGGCACAATTGTGCCATCCACGGTCAGGATTTCCACAGTAGTAGGGCCGGCGGCAGCGATCAGGCTGCCTCCTAAACCCGCAACCAAGGGCATCACAAGCCACGCGATGAAGAAAACCCTCAGTCCAGTTCTAAGCATCTCACATTATCCTCAAGTTAATTATAAACTAAGCAATTGAAAGCAACAAACTTAGGGATCATAGGGATATGCGAAACTCTTCCCAAAGCTGATTCTACATAGCTCCATTACTGTTCCCAGAATTCTGTATCCCAAGCTACACTAAAGGTTTCAATAAGTGCTACAATGTTAGTTGGAAAGCAGAAATTTAGTGGCGGGACTGATGAAAGGGCTTAGAGGGATTAGGTAATGGATTTTATCTTTATGGGATACATCGCAATAGCTATTGGGATATTTCTTGGTTTCATAGGAATAGCTGTTGCCATATTCTTTGGTTTGCGAGCGTTCCGAACAGATATCAAGGGTGAATTATCCACTATCAAGGAGAGAATTATAGCTATACAGGAAACAGTGGGAAATGTTTGAGATGTGGTTAAGAGGAGCCCCATTTTTGGAGCGACCGGCACAGTGGAAAGAAACCTAAAAAATCTGGGTAAAATCAAGATTACGACGGAACCACACTTGGCCCACTACTAATTACTTCCTCGCGGCGGAGAAACCAGTCTTGGATGACGCATGCATCGGTGCATTATCTAAGCAGACGGAACTAGATCAAAAGGAAGTGGAGTTTCCGTTAGGAAACTGGTTGGGCTCTTACTCCTGGCATTTGCACTAGCATTTCAACCATGGGAGTATCAGCAAACCAAGATAGCGAGAAGGAGGCACACATGGCATATGGGAGCACATCACAGGCGCTAGAACTTTTCCCCCCGGATATGACTAGGGAGAAGCCCCTGCGGGCAGAGATAACCATTGATGTAGTCATTCCTGCGTTCAATGAAGAAAGCTGTATTGAACGCTTGCTGCATGATGTGATGATGACAATGCAGCATGACTGGTTTCAAATCCAGAATATCTACGTGATTTCGGATGCATCGACGGATCAAACGGATGACATCGTGCAACAAATAGCTGCCAGAGACCGAAGGGTAAAGCTAATCACTAAAGCGGAAAGGAAGGGCAAGCAGGACTCGATAAACTTGGCCTTCTCAATCACCAACGCCGAACTTATTGTTTTTATTGATGCCGATGTCCGGTTAGCGAACGAACATAGCATAGCCAAGCTGGTACAACACCTTCGTGATGGTAAGGCTGCACTGGCTCAGGGTGGCCTTGTCCGCCCCTGCCCTAGCTCTATCCTCAATCCGGCGAAGCAGGCGGCATATTTTGACTGGATCCTAGTAGACAAGATCAGAGGCACAAAAGCTATCTCCTGGTGGAGCATAGATGGGCGGGTAATGGCCCTATCAAGAGACTTTTACCAACAGCTTGTTTTGCCACTCTCTCTCGCCGATGACCAGTTTATCTTCTATTCCTGCATTCAACAGGGTTGCAAGTTTGTATGGGCTGACGATGCTATATTCTACTATGGGCCGCCCGAGTCGATTGCAGACTTCAGTCACCAGTGGAGCAGGTACTTCTTCTACACCAATAAATCGCATCAATACTTCGGCAAAGAATTGATAGGCAGGGATATGAGTGTTCCCGGTCTGTGGCGAACGATCATGTCGAGCCTTCTTCGCCATCCTTTCTGCGGACTGATGTGGGTCTTATGCTCCGCAATAAGTAAGATTGAATTTGTGCTCAGGCTTGATTTTGAGAGATACGAACGCGGTTTCTTCTGGACGAAATCCAGACCCCTGAAAATCCAGACCAAAGATGTTGTTGGCGCAAAGGTACCGGGAAATCCAAGGCAAAGCGGAAAGTAGGCATAACTGGTCTTCAGATGGGTATCCTGAGTTGAGCGGGGTGAAATGGGAAATCCTGGACAATAGCATGCCATCTTTACCATCCATTCTTACCATCATCGGAGCTTTTTCTGTTGCGGTAGCCATTTTTACTTCCTCCTCCCAGCCCTTAATACGTTTTGAAAGATTCTTTTAACAGCACTTTAAGAATGAACAACCCTTACACCAAGAATATCAGCTCATCTGTAGTGCTATTGAACAAATTTGTCCCCAACTGCAACCGAATTCGGGCTTATATGTATAACACTGGAGAGAAATCTGCCTATCTTTCTGTGGTCGCCCCTACATTCATATATAACATTACAATGGCATAAAACTATGAAAGGCGGTGTAACACTAAGATATTGGACGAGTACACACCATTGAAGCTAGATACAGCTTAGTGTAGAATACCCCAAGTATGAAGAATCAGAAATGTAAGGGAATGCAAGACTTGCTCCCCGGGGACATGCCCCGCTTTCGCCGTATTGAAGATATCTTCCGGACTTGTTGTCGTAACTGGGGCTACCAGGAAGTTAGGACGCCAACCTTGGAGTATCTCTATCTGTTTACAGCTACAGGGACACTCACTCCGGGCATGTTAAGCAAGGTATATTCTTTTCTCGATTGGGATGGCTGGAGTGGCGAGCGGGTTGTCTTGAGACCAGACGGCACTATTCCTGTAGCCAGGCTCTACATAGACAATCTAAGTGGACAGGAATCAGTCAGGCTTTTCTACGTGACTAACATATTCGCTTTTGAGGGAACGGGGAAAGAGAACAGGGAGCGGTGGCAATGCGGCTCGGAGTTCTTCGGGGGTGCCGAATTTGCTCCGGACGTGGAGATAATTCTGCTTGCTGAAGACATTATCAGCAAGCTTGGCATAAAAAATGCCAAGCTGCAACTATCTCATGCTGGCTTGGTGAGGGCGTTGCTCAAAGAATTTAAGCTCGGCCGCGCTGAGGAAGCCAAGATAACGGACCGCATTTTGGAGGGAGATTGGGAGGCATTAACCGGGGTGAAATCCACCCGCCCCGAAATCGACAGGCTCATGGCTACATTATTGAGCCTCAAAGGGAAATCAAGCAGCTTTCTACGCAATGTAAGAGCTTCATTCCCGAAAGCTCCGCCCGACTTCAAGTCCAGCCTGGAGGACTTCATAAGCATCACCACGTTACTCGATAACCTGGGTTGCAGCTATGAAATCGATATCGCAGCAATGCATGGTTTTGAGTATTATACTGGAATCTGTTTTCAGTTACTGGCTGCTGGGGAAAAGATAGGCGGTGGCGGAAGATATGATAAGCTTGTGCCCCTTATGAATGGAGGAGACATCCCCGCCTGCGGATTCGCTCTATATGTGGACCCTATGATGCAACTACTGTCATTGGAGAAGGAGAAAAAGGGCAAATCTGGAATCTCGGTTAAGGGTAAGGGATTTACTCCGGAAATAGCAGAAACGTGCTTTACTGTGGCAGAATCGCTTCGTGACGCCGGATACCCAACAGAGATTGACTTCACAGATCGAGAAGAATCTAGTTTCCGGTGGGTCATCTTGGTCTCGGCTAAGAAACCCTCTCGGTTTGTGCTCAAGGATCACATACAGAAGCGGCGACGAGAGGTAGCTTCTGTGGCAGAGATTCTTAAAGTGGTAAGTGAAGGATGAAGGACTACCGAGACGGCCACATCAAATTTGCGCTCCCTAAAGGCAGGTTTCTATCGCCGACAGCTAGCTTACTTGATGAGATAGATCTGGGATTCGAAGGTTATAGCGCCAAAACAAAACAATATCGGATTCGCTCGACTAGGTTTCCCAGCCTTGCCGCTAAAATACTTCAGGAAAAGGATATTCCCATACAGGTGGCCGTCGGAAATTACGACCTGGGTATTTGTGGTTCGGATTGGATTGAGGAATATCTGGTGAAATATCCCGCAGGGGCTCTGGTAAAAATAGCGAGCCTGAATTATGGCGAAGGCGACATTCATGTGGTTGCCAGTGCTCAAGGGGGGATAACCAGCCTCAATGAACTATCAGCCCGAAGAAGTGACTGTCGCATAGTAAGTGAGTATCCTAATCTGTCTGAGGCTTTTGCTCTAGATCTTAGGGTGAAGAGGTTCAGGATTTTCCCGGTGTGGGGAGCCGCCGAGGTTTATCCCCCAGAGAATGCCGACCTGGCAGTGCTGTTGGGAAGAAGCAGGGCGCATATGGCAGCTCAAGGGTTAATTTCCCTCGAGAGGTTGCTCCCTGTTGCGGCCTTTCTAGTAGCTAATCGGGAAAGCCTGGAGAACAAGGATTTGAGCCAGATATTGACGTGTTTTGACTCCCAGCTTGGCACTGAGCCGCAAACATCAATCGAACAAGACCTTGATATCTGTAAGGATCTGAAGATGCCTTGTCCCTCGTGGCCGGCAAGGGAAATCAACCTGGCTTTGCCCGATGGCCACCAGCAGGTACCTGCTGCGCAGTTTCTGAAGCAAGCCGGGCTGGCACTTCAGGGATATTCTGAAGAGCTAGTGAATCGTCGTCCTTCTGCTGATTTGGATTGGCTGGGCATTAAGGTAATCAGGCCCCAGGATATGCCTCTGCAGGTGGCGAACGGCAATTTCGACCTGGCCATAACCGGTGAGGATTGGCTGCGAGAACACCTCTATCGCTTTCCCTCAAGCCCGTTGAAGAAACTGTTTGGTCTCGGATTTGGGACCGTCGAAATCGTCGCTGCCGTGAGCCAGGACACGCCCGCGGATAATGTTGATGACTTGAGGCTGCTTGTTCAGAGCGGCAAGCTTGCTCCTCCAAAAGTGGCCTCGGAATATATAAATGTTGCTGACAGGTACATCCGCGACAATCGCATTAACCCATACAAACTGATTCCAACCTGGGGGGCGAGCGAGGCTTTTTTGCCCGAGGATGCCGACATGCTTATTGATAACACTCAGACAGGGAAGACTCTTCAGCAGCATAAACTAAAAATTCTTGATGTGCTCTTCCAATCCTCGGCTTGCCTGATTGCCAACAAGAATAGTCTGGCATCTTCCCATAAAAAAGAGAAAATCAAGTTACTGACGCAAAAACTACGAGCGGGGCTAGAGTAGATAAAAAATTAAAATGTAAAAGGCAAAGATACAGAGAAAAAATAAAAAGTTTTGCATTTCGATTTGTCATTTTGATTTTTTATTTTTGACTTTTGGTTTTAGTTGATATGAAAAGGGTCAAAGGATTCAATAGGGCAAGAAAGTTACTGGCCAGGGAAAACTTCTGGGAACCTTTCACCACCTCACAAGGGCTAGCACCGCAAACAAAGCGAGTCTTTCTGTCAGTTCAAAAGGCGGTTGACCGTATTATCGGTGATGTTCGGGATGAAGGTGATAAAGCCCTCTTTGATTACACCGAAAAACTGGATGGAGTGCGACTGGACTCCCTGGAAGTAGATAGACGGGAAGTTGTCGCCGCTCATAGCAGAATAAATAAGGAGGTGATGTCCGCTCTCGAGTTCGCAGCCGGCAGAATACGGGACTTCCATGCTGCCTGTGAACATAAAACTGGCCTAATTCCTATCGACGGACACCTAGGGCAACAGATTCTGCCCTTACAAAGGGTTGGCTTGTATGTGCCTGGCGGCAGTGCTGCCTACCCATCTACGGTTTTGATGATGGCCATACCAGCCAGAGTGGCCGGTGTTGAGGATATCATTATGGTCTCGCCGCCTGGTAAGGATGGCAGAATTCCCGCCCCAACGCTGGTTGCCGCCGATATTGCCAAGGTCAACCGCATTTTTAAGGTTGGCGGTGCTCAGGCAATTGCCGCGCTGGCTTTTGGTACCGAATCAATACCCAGAGTGGATAAGATTTGCGGTCCCGGGAACATTTTCGTGACCCTGGCTAAGAAAATGGTTTACGGCACGGTGGATATTGATGGTCTTGAAGGTCCCAGCGAGATAGTAATTGTCGCCGACGAGAAAGCCAAACCTGCCCTTTGTGCTGCGGACCTCCTGGCGCAGGCCGAACATGACCCCCTGGCTTCAGTAGTCTTAATCACCACCTCGGCCGACCTGGCTAAGCGAGTAGACAAGCAAATTGAGATGCAACTGGGGAAATTAAAGCGGCGCTCTACTATTAAGAAAGCTATTGATGCAGGGATGCTTGTGCTTGTTGATGACATGTCTCAAGCGGTACGGTTGGTCAATCTCTTCGCTCCTGAGCATCTCTCCATCGTGACATCCGACGCCTCGGCTTTGGCCCGCAAAATTCACAATGCCGGCTGTATTTTCGTAGGCGAGAATTCACCTGTCGTCCTCGGCGACTATGTTGCTGGTCCCAGCCATGTCTTGCCAACCGGAGGCAGTGCTCGCTTCGGTTCTCCTCTTGGTGTTGCCGACTTCCTGAAGGTTACCAATATCGTCGCCTTAGATAAGCCTGCCATGCGAAAACTGAGCGAGCCTGCTGTGAAGATAGCCAAAGCTGAAGGGCTTGATGCCCACGCCCAGGCGATAGAAAGAAGGACGAGAGCTAAATGAAAGATTAAAATGCAAAAGGCAAAAATACAGAGCAAAAGTATTTACATTCTAATTTGTCATTTTGATTTTTTGTTCTTAACCTTTGATTCAGGTTGAAATGGACATAAAGAAGCTTGTCAGACCTGAGCTCGTGACCATGAAGAGTTACACCCCTATTGAGCCGACAGAAGTCTTGGGCCGACGAACCGACTTGGCTGCGGGCAGAATAGTAAAGCTCGATGGCAACGAGAATCCCTATGGCTGCTCTCCCAAAGTCTACCAAGCCCTAGCCACCTATCCTTATTATCATAATTACCCCGACCCTGAGCAAAGGGAGCTACGGAAGGCTTTGGAAGAATATACAGGGTTGGGACGCCAGCACATTGTCTGCGGCATGGGCAGCGATGACCTTATTGACCTTATCCTCAGGCTTTTCCTCAAGCCCGGTGACGAGGTTATCAATTGTCCACCGACGTTCGGCATGTATCCCTTTAGCACAGGTGTTTGTGGAGGTCGGCTGGTTGATGTGCCCCGGACTGAGGATTTTGTCCTTGATATGGCTGATATCAAGAAAGCCTTGACCAGGAAAGCAAAAGTCATCTTTGTTGCCTCGCCCAATAATCCCACAGGCAACACTGCTCCAGGGAAGGAAATTATGGAGCTTGTTGACACGGGGAAGATTGTTGTCGTGGACGAAGCCTATTTTGAATTCAGTAATAATGTGACTATGGCTAACTTAGTACCATCTTACTCTAACTTGATAGTCTTGCGCACCTTCAGCAAATGGGCGGGGCTGGCCGGCCTAAGGATAGGCTACGGCTTTTTCCCCGTAGACATTGCCAATTATCTGATGAAGATTAAACAGCCTTATAATGCTAATGCTGCAGCCCAGGCTGCGGTGCTGGCTTCCTTGGCTGATATAGAGTATCTTAGTGCTAATGTTGCCAAAATAGTTACGGAACGGGAGCGACTATTCGGGAAACTGAAGGGACTGGGTTGGCTGAAGCCTTATCCCTCCCAGGCCAATTTCATTCTGTGCTCCCTGAGCGACGGCCCAGAGCACGCGCCCGCTGTCATTGCGAGCGAAGCGAATCAATCTCTTGCCAAAGAAATCGGGCAACAACTGCGGAAGAAAGGCATCTTTGTTCGCTATTTCGATACTGTGGGGCTAAGATATTGCCTGCGAATTAGCGTGGGCCGACCACAGGATACGGATGCCTTAATTAAGGCACTCAGAACCCTCCCTGTCATCGCGAGGGAAGCGAAGCAATCTCAACCATTCCCCTCTCCCTTGAAGGGAGAGGACTAAGGTGAGGGTGAAGGGGAAATAACACATTGGAGGTCAAACATGGCTGAAAGAAAAGCAAAAGTAACTCGTGAGACTGCCGAGACAAATGTCAGAGTAGAGCTCAACATTGACGGCAGCGGACAATTCCAAATCACCACCGGCATAAGGATGTTCGACCACCTCCTTAGCCAGCTGGCCCAGCACGGAGTATTCGATATGAAGATCTCAGCCTCGGGTCCCGACCAGCACCACGTAGTGGAGGATGTGGCTATCTCCCTTGGCAAAGCTTTTAACCAGGCACTTGGGAAAAAGCAGGGCATTGTTCGTATGGCACATGCTATCGTGCCTATGGATGAAGCTCTGGCAGCAGTGGCGGTAGATATCGGGGGTAGGGTCTACAGCACAATCGAGGCAGACTTCAACGAAGCCAATATAGGCGACCTGAACGCTGATTTAGTCCGCCATTTCATGGTGTCCCTCGCCTCCGAGGCTAAAATTAACCTCCATGCCAAAGTGCTCAGCGGCATCAACGACCACCACAAAGCCGAAGCCCTGTTCAAAGCCCTGGCCCGCGCCCTGGACTCAGCTGCCCAGATTGACGAGCGAATCCTGGGCAGAGTCCCCAGCACCAAAGAGGTTATCGAAGGGTAAAAGGGTTGAGTTGATTCCAAATCCTGCTCTGGAGCAAATCTACTATTTGTGAATCTGACAGATACAGAATTGCCCGAACCTGGCACCAAAGCTGCAAAAACAATGTGTAGACAACTCCAGTGGAGAGGCGGAAATGTGGGACATAAGAGGATGGAACAGACTGACGGTACACGATGATCCGCCACTCGTAGCGGCGAGACAGGAGTTTCAATCGTGGCTTACAGAAGTCCCAGAGCCTTGGCAGAGCAAATGGAGAGGAAGGCTCGAGAGCGCCCTGGACGATCCACACCTGTCTGTGCGGCTTGAGCTATACCTTCATCACTACTTCAAAAGCGAAGGTTGGGCTGTCGACATTGAACCGGAAATGCTTGGAAGCCTGAACAAGCCTGATTTCCGGGTCATGCGTGGCACAGATACGATCCTTGTGGAAGCGAAGGCTATCCTCGACGCGCAGACCATCACGCAAGAGACGAAGAGATTGAGGCAGGTGGCCAATAATCTAAGCGGCAGGTTATCAAGAGACGTCATCATCGAGCCGCTATCTGACTTACCGCCGACGAGTCTCCCCGCCGGGAGAATCAAGGCTCAAATCGAGCAACGTGTAAAGACCCAGGCAGATGAGGTAGTAGAGTTCGACTTCTCGGATGTGCACAAGGGGTCTCCATTTACACTCAAAATCGTCATCCTTCCTGGAGGTTACTCGACTAAACGAGGAGGTGTTGGTGGGATAGTCTCAGGTGTTCACGCGCTTAATATTGGCAAGCGGATTCGTGATGCCCTTGAAGAGAAGGCCGGCAAGTATGGCTCCATAGATATGCCCTTCGTTATAGCTGTCTATGGGGCGGGAGAGTTCCCGGTTCAGACCAGGGACGAATTTGATGCCCTCTTTGGTGACAGGGTTTGGAACGTGCACTCAAGCGGTGAGGTCACAGAGGGGCGAAAGCCCAACGGGTTCTTCACCTCTGTGCGGGAAGGAAAACGTCATCACAAACACGTATCAGCAGTGCTTTTTTATCGGTTCAAGTGGCTTCAGAATACCCACGTTCAGGTGGCGCACATCTACCACAACCCCTTCGCCCTGAGATTCCTAAGTTCGGATTTGTTTGCCGGCGTGCCCCAGATGGTGCCAGATAACGTGGGAAGTCTGAAGTGGATAAACGGTGAACCCGAATGATGCCTAGTCTGCGTCCTGCTGTTGGTCAAAGCTATAATGAGCTAGAAATCGACAAAAGTTCGGATTTTCCCCCAGCGAGGGAAGCAAATCTGATTCTTCCGAAGCTGACAGATACAAAATGATCCGAACTGGGCTTAACATAGTGAGAGGAGGAACGAGAATGGCAGAACCAATACAAATGCCACATATCCTTTGGGAGGAGATACGGCAAATTGTAGAGACCAGACTGAAACAGGGAAGCCTAAAGAAACCCATTGTTTTTGCACTCTATACGAAAGAGCACGACCACCATGAAGTCATTACTTACAGAGAAATACCTACGGTTAAAGTGATAGGAGATTATCCAAACGGCGAGTATCGCTACATTTATCCCGGCATCAAGTCAATGGGCTTCTACCCGCGTAAGGGTTCGGGGAAATGGTTCAGTGGAACCCTGGTGGTAGGGGATGGCACCGAACTTGAAGACGAAGATAAGAAGTGGATGATTAGAGAACAGTTGGATTTTAGAATTAAGATGCACGTGGACCCTCCAGAGAGGTTGTCTTGGAAAGCTTATTTCATAAATTTTCCTATTGTCTCTGTGGAATTTCAGTAGAAAGCATATTTCAAATGAAGTTCGGATTTTCCCCCGATTACTTGTGTGTTATAATCTCTATGTAGGGCAATCTGGGAGAGGCTGCCTCGGGTAAGGATGAATTTCTGAGTTCAAGAGGAAGAGGAATTATGGTAAGAAAGTTTCGGGTAATTCTTGAGCCTAATGAGCTGGGTGGGTATACCGTGACAGTCCCTTCGTTACCTGGATGCATCAGTGAGGGTGATACCAGGGATGAAGCCTTAGCTAACATCAGGGAAGCTATAGAACTCTATATAGAAAGCCTTCAAGCAGATGGCGAACCAATTCCTAGTGAAGAAGCTACCGAAGAAGCTGTTATAGAGGTTCCAGTGTGAGGCTTCCTCGGGTAAGCGGGAAGCAAACTATAGAGGCACTTCTGCGGGCAAGTTTCGAGATACATCGTATCCGAGGAAGCCATTATATTCTTAAGAATCCTGAAACAAATCAGAGGGTAACAATCCCTTACCATCGGCGAGAGCTTGCCTTGAAGACATTGCGTTCCATCTTAAAGCAAGCAGCAATAAGTCCTGAAGAGTTTTCCGAACTACTATAAGCTATCCTGTGTCTTTGAGAACAGGAAAGACTGCCTTCTAAATCTTGCACTTGGAGGATTAGGGTAAATCGAAAATCGCAGGAAGTTCGGATTTCCCCCTGCCCGGGAAACAAATCTGCTTTTTCCAAGTAGGTCATCGGCGGGAAGTATATCGCTGAACCAGCCTTGATAAAAGCACAGCAGCTATACAGCGGGCTCCATTGTGTTTAAAATAATACAGAGTTAGTCTGTGCAGAAAGTGTAGAACAGCGGAGGTAGCAAATGCCGGAATTGAGTTGGGCCACCGTAGTTAGCTGGTTGATAGACCATGGCATCCGCATCCTTATCATAGTAGCAGTAGGAGCTGTGCTATGGTTCGCCTTAAATAAGTTTCTCCCGCTTATTGTGGGCCGTCTCATGGTGACGACCAAGGGTGAAAGCAAGGAAGGCATCAAGAAAAGGAGAGACACGCTTGTAGGTGTCCTGACTGGGGTGGGGCGGGTATTCATTGTCATAGTTGTCATAATGATGGTCCTGGATGAGGTGGGAGTAAACATTACGCCAGTTTTGGCTGGCTTCGGCATCGCCGGCCTAGCCATCGGCTTCGGCGCTCAGTACTTGATAAGAGACCTCATCGCTGGCATGTTCATTATCATGGAAAACCAGTACAGGGTGGGTGATGTAGCCAGGGTAGCCGATGTCGCTGGGCTGGTGGAGGAAGTAACTTTGAGAAAGACTGTGCTCCGTGACCTGGATGGCATAGTCCACCATGTACCCAATGGTGAGATAAGAGTAGCCAGCAATTTCACCAGACACTTTGGTAGGGTCAATCTCAATGTCTCGGTAGCATATGACACTGACCTCGACCATGCCATAAGCGTGATAAATCGCGTAGGCAAAGCACTCGCTGAGGATGAAAAATGGCGGGAAGTAATCAAAAGTCCTCCCCAGGTGCTGAGGGTTGATAATCTGGGCGACTCCGGAATAGATATCAAGATTTTGGGCGATGTTAAACCTATAGAGCAGTGGGCAGTGATGGGGGAGTTGAGGCTTCGCCTCAAGAAAGCTTTCGATGCCGAAGGTATAGAAATACCCTGGCCCCATACCAAAGTGTATTTTGGCAATCCGTTACCAGATTCTCCTAAGAAGAAGGATTAGTCTCAGACGGAAATGGACAAGCTATTCAGAATACAGAGACAAGATTCTAGAACATTGTCCTAAGAAGTAGCGCCATCTGTGTAATATTGGGGAGGTCGGGAGTAAGGTGATCTTTATGAGGCGTCTATCCAGGATATTCATCGCGACGTTCTTTGCTTTGCTAGGAGCAGTTCTTGTTTTCTCGTGCTCAAGCTTTCTGGGATGCTCAATTTTTGGCGATTCGGATGATGTTCCAGTCTATTCTTATAACATAGTCAATGCCTACCCTCATGACCGCGATGCTTTCACCCAAGGGTTAGTCTTTGAAAATGGCGTTCTATATGAGGGAACGGGTCTTTTGGGACACTCCACGCTACGTAGAGTGGAACTAGAAACCGGAGCTATTCTACAGATTCGTGAACTACCAGATCAGTTTTTCGGTGAAGGCATAACCATTTATGGGAACAAGATCATCCAGTTGACCTGGCAATCCAATATCGGGTTTGTCTATGACAAAAACAGTTTTGAGTTACTACAAGAGTTCAATTATTCAACTGAAGGCTGGGGCATTACGCACGACGGAGAGCACTTAATCATGAGCGATGGTACGTCAACATTGCATTTCTTAGATCCGCAGACCTTTGAGGAAATCAGTCATCTTGCGGTATTTGACAACGATGGTCCCGTAACCAGACTCAATGAATTGGAATACATACAAGGAGAAATCTATGCCAATATCTGGCAAACAGACCGGATCGCAAGGATTGCACCTGATACGGGTCGAGTGATTGGGTGGGTAGATCTGACAGGACTCCTAACCGCAGAAGACCATAGTGAGCCTGTAGACGTTCTTAACGGCATTGCGTATGCTGCAGAGGCCGATCGCTTGTTCGTGACGGGAAAGTTGTGGCCCAAACTCTTTGAGATTGACCTGGTTTCTCCAGAATAATTGATGATTCCCTCTTTCGAGCTAAGTCACTTCCTAACTGGAGGTACTGTTAGAAGATTCTTCGGCCCCTTGCAATAGCAAGGAAACTAAGGCCGGATTTGTCCGCTGCCCCAGATAATCCACTTGTAGCTGGTCAACTCTTTCAAAGCCATAGGACCGCGGGCATGAAATTTCTGGGTGCTTATGCCTATCTCGGCGCCTAAGCCAAACTGTGCTCCATCGGTGAAGCGAGTGCTGGCGTTGGCATAGACGCAGGCAGCATCCACTTCGTTGAGAAAGCGCGTTGCTGTGGAGTGGTCTTCGGTGACGATAGCTTCGGAGTGCCCCGAGCCGTATTTCTCAATGTACTCTAAAGCTTCATCTAGAGAGTGGACCACCTTGATGGCAGCCTTCAACGACAGGTATTCCTTGCCCCAGTCCTCATCAACAGCTGGGACTAGCTTCAGGGATGGGGAGGTTGCTTCGCTTCGCTCGCAATGACATTGCTTAAGTATATCCATGGCTCGCTTGTCGCAGTGCATTTCCACCCCAGCCTGAGCCCACTCTTTGGCAATGGCCGGCAGGTAAGCTTGAGCAATCTGACTATGGACCAGGATGCAATCCAGAGCATTGCATACAGTGGGGCGCTGGACTTTGGCGTTGTAGGCGAGGGCTACCGCCTTATTCAGGTCAGCGCTCTTATCCACATAGGTATGGCAAACGCCGATGCCGCCGGTGACTACCGGCATAGCGGCATTTTCTGACACGAGCTTTATTAATTCAGCGCCACCACGGGGAATCATCAAGTCAATTATTCCCTTCATCTTGAGCATGTGGCTGACCAAAGCCCGTTCCGTGGACTCAATAAGTTGAATGGCTCCGTCTGGCACGCCAGCCTGGTTGCAGGCCTCTTGCGCCACCTTAGCTAAAGCGCGATTGGAATTTATCGCCTCTTTGCCGCCTCGGAGGATGACGGCATTGCCCGATTTGAGGCACAGGCTTGATATGTCTATGGTGACATTGGGGCGGCTCTCATATATTGCACCAATGACCCCCAGAGGGACTCGCTTCTTGCTTATCTGTAAACCATTGGACAAGGTCCGCATCTCGAACACTTCGCCCACCGGGTCAGGCAGCGCCGCCACCGTTTTTGTGTCCTGGGCTATGCCCTCAAGGCGGGATGGCGACAGCATAAGCCTGTCCAGCATAGCCTCACTCATCCCCGAAGCCTTCGCCTTCTCATAGTCAATCTTGTTGGCAATCAGGATTTCATTCAGCTTATCAATAAGAGCCTCGGCAATATTGAGCAAAGCCTTATTCTTGGTTTCCGTAGAAAGAAACGCCAGCTTCCTCGACGCTGCCTTAGCTGCGTTTCCTTTTTCTTCCAGTTCTTTTGCAGATGATTTCACCGTTCTTACTCCTTGGCATTCACGATACTACCATATTATTCCTGTGAATTACCTCGTCACCATAGTCGTAGCCGAGGAGGCTTCCGATTTCATCGGAGTGCCTCCCCTCGATAATAGCTAGATCAGAAGAGCTATAGTTAGCAATACCATAGCCAATGTGTTTGCCCTTATCGTCGAGGATATCCACGATGTCGCCGCGCTGAAACTTGCCCTCTGTTCTCACAACTCCCGCAGGGAGCAGGCTCTTGTTATGTTCCCTGAGGGCTGAGACAGCGCCTTTGTCCACCGTGACCTTGCCTTTGGAAGCCAGCCCGCTGAGCATCCACCTCTTTCTGCTCTCCATCTTATTCACCTGAGCAGGGAAGAGAGTGCCTATATCTTCTCCCTGGCTAATCTTCACCAGTATGTCAGGTTGTCGCCCATCGGCAATGATTACGTTTACTCCGGAAGAGGTAGCTAGCTTAGCTGCTTCAATCTTGATCGCCATGCCACCAGTTCCCTGGCGACCGGCAGTATCACAAGCCATGCGTTCGATTTCGGCATCAATCTTGTCCACCCGGCGGATAAGTTGGGCTTGGGGATTGTAGTGTGGGTCGGCAGTGTATAAGCCGCCGATGTCAGTGAGCACTGCTAGAAGGTCAGCATCAACCAGGTTAGCCACCATGGCGGAAAGATTATCGTTATCCCCGAATTTGAGCTCTTCAATCTCATCAATGGCGACAACGTCATTTTCATTAACAATGCAGATTATGCCCAGCTCGATTAGGGCCAGTAGAGTATTGCGAGCATTAAGATAACCACTGCGGTCACAGAGGTCTTCCTTTGTAAGTAATGCCTGTGCTACGGTCATGTCGTACTGGCTGAAAAATTGTTCGTAGGTATACATGAGGTGGCTTTGGCCCACAGAAGCCAGGACTTGTTTGAAAGGAGTATTCTTGCGTTCCGCAACGTTTTTGAGCTTCTGTCTCCCCGAGGCAATAGCTCCGGAAGAGATTATGACTATCTCCTTCCCCTGACTGTGGAGTCGGGCTATCTGCTCCACCAAACTTGACATAACTTGCAAGTCTACATGGTCAGTGCCCGAGGTAAGGAGACTTGTGCCGAATTTAGCCACTATACGACGGTAAGTCATTGACATAAATCTAGCAGTTTTGACTCACACTGACAACTAAGGCAATCGAAAAGGCAAGGGTTAATGGTCGGCCAGAATGTGCACTCAGATTATTACCACATCGCCGTCTATTAGTTTACGACAATGAGAATCTGATTCCATAATTTTTCCTACTCGCCCAATATCTGAATAGCAATCTTTCTGGACCTGGGGCGATTATCGAAATCCACGAAGATTATCTGCTGCCAGGTGCCCAGGGTTAACCTCTTATTCACAAAAGGTACTGTTAGGGAAGCGCCGAGCGTGGAAGCGCGGACATGGGAATGGCCATTGCCGTCCCCCCAGGTCTTATTGTGCTCATAAGGGATGTTCTGGGGTATCACCCTATCCCACATATCCTTGAAATCGGAAACTAGATTTGGTTCATATTCTATGGTGGTTATTCCGGCCGTGGAACCGACTACGAACAAGATGACTGTTCCATTGTTAATCCCGGATTTCTCGACGTTCTTGGCCACCTGAGAGGTTATGTCGATCATGTCGCAATTGCCTCTTGATTGAAGGGTGATTTCGTTGGTTAGCACGGTCATATTCTTACCTCCTTCCATATGATATCGTCCAACTCGAACACAGGTCCATCGCGGCATACGTGTCTTAAACCCTTCTTAGTATTTATGGTGCAGCCATAGCAAGCTCCAAAACCACATCCCATCCTTACCTCCAGGGAAACCTGAGATTTCTTTAGTTTGAGATTGTGGGAGGGTACAAGACCCTCCCCTACGATGGTTTTTCCCTCTCCCTTCAAGGGAGAGGGATTAAGGGAGAGGGCCATGGCCTTATACATGTCTACAGGACCACAGGCATATACCTGGTCAGCCCAGTCTAAGGAGTCAGGCAAAACATCCGTGGCCTTGCCTTTCTGACCGGTGCTGCCATCCTCGGTGACGGGAATAAATTGGACTGTCTGATAGCTGATAGCTGACAGCTGACAGCTATCAGGGTAAAGCTGAGCAGCCGTGCTCGCCCCGTGGATTAAAGTTATCTGGTGCTGTGACAAAGCTTGCTGCATGAGGAAAATTAGTGGAGCGAGGCCAATTCCCCCAGCCACCAGCAGCAATTTCTTCGGTCTTGGTTCGATGCTAAACCCTTTACCTAAAGGGCCAAGGATGTCTATTTTCTGGCCTGCTTTTCGCTGTGACAGCCAAAGGGTGCCTTTGCCTGTTGACTTGAATAGAATGGCAAGTTGGGATTGCTTCGTCCCGATTGCAGCGGGACTCGCAATGACATTACTATTCCCAACTTGGTGAATACTGAAAGGGCGACGCAATGTGAAATCCCCACACCGTACTGTGATGAATTGCCCCGGCTGAGCCGCCACTGCTATATCTGGCGCCTCAATCCACATGAGGTGTATGCCGGGCATGACCTCCACGTTAGAAGTTATGGAGCACAAGGCTTGTTTCATGCTAGAACCTGAACAAAATCAAAAATAGAATATCAAAAGTCAAAGTGACAAATTAAAATGTAAAAATCTGAGGTTTGCTTACTGCCCATTTTTGATTTTTGCTTTGTATCTTTGCATTTTCCATTTTTATTTTTTCCTCTTTAGATACTCTCTGAGTGGTTGAACGTTAAAGATTTGGCTGCTGCTCGCTAGTGCTTCTATGGCTACCCGGGCAGTGTCTAATGAGGTGAAGCATGGTATCCTCTTTTCTGCGGCGGCACGCCTGATAGCTAACCCGTCCTTCAGGGGAATGCGTCCTCCGGTGATAGTATTAATCACTCCAGCCACAGAATTATCTTGAATAACATCAACAACGTTAGGGTGTCCCTCACTTAGCTTCTTGGTCACCATTTTTACGGGGAGCCCCATAGATTCAATTGTCTCTGCGGTTCCCTCCGTGGCGTAGAGTTCGTGGTGAAGGGAATGCAATTGCTTAATAAGAGGCTCGGCTTCAGCTTTGTCCTTGTCGGCAATGCTGAGCAGCAGACTACCTCCTTGAGGCAGCATCAATCCAGCAGCTAAAAGGGCCTTAACCAGGGCTGCCTCAAAGCTGTAATCAATCCCCATAACCTCGCCTGTAGATTTCATCTCTGGACCGAGGTAGCTATCTACTCCAGTCAATTTGGACATAGAGAAAACAGGAGCCTTTATACCTACCAACTTTTGTCTCTTCCACAGCCCACCTTCATAGCCCTGCTCCTTGAGGCTAATCCCAGCCATGACCTTGGTGGCAATTCTTACCATGGGCACGTCGGTTACCTTGGAAATAAAAGGCACGGTTCGGCTAGCGCGGGGATTTACCTCGAAAACATATACCGTCGAGCGACCATTTTCCCTCATGATTACCATCTGGACGTTCATCAACCCTTTAATTCCCAGGGCCGGTCCAATTCTAAGGGTGTAGTCCACCATGGCATTTACTTCGTCTTGAGTGAGATTGATTCCCGGGTAGATAGACAAGGCATCACCGCTATGTACGCCCGCTCTTTCAATATGCTCCATTACGCCGGGAATAAGAACCTTTTCCCCGTCGCAAATGGCATCTACTTCAACTTCTATGCCGTGGAAATATTTATCGATAAGCACAGGATGCTGGCTATCCATCTCCAGAGCCAGCGTCAGGTAGCGGATTAACTCGGGTTCGTTATACACGATTTCCATAGCCCGGCCTCCCAGGACATAGCTGGGGCGCACCAATACCGGATAGCCTAAAGTCTTGGCTACGTTTAATGCCTCTTCAACAGATGTCACTCCAGCCCCCGGCGGCTGGGGAATCCCCAATCTGTCTAGGAAATCTTCAAAGCGTCGGCGGTCTTCAGCGATGTCTATAGCATCAGCACTCGAGCCAAGTATGGGTAAATTGTTGTGAGCTAAGACGCCGACCAAATTAATAGGTGTTTGTCCACCAAGCTGGACGATGGAAGGTGGAGCGGAACCGTTGTTACTCTCATTCTCAAGTATATTTCGGATACTTTCCTCGTCCAATGCTTCGAAATAGAGGCGATCACTGGTGTCAAAATCGGTGGAAACCGTCTCAGGATTGGAATTGACCAGGATGCTCTTCATGCCTATCTCTTGAAGCGCCCAGGCTGAATGAACGCAGCAATAATCGAACTCAATTCCCTGCCCGATGCGTATGGGTCCGCTGCTGATGACCACAGCTTTCTTCTCTGCCAAAGGCTCGGCTTCATTCTCCTTCTCATAAGTGCTGTAGAAATAGGGGGTCTCAGCATCGAATTCAGCGGCACAGGTATCCACCATCTTGTACACCGGGCGGATTTGCCATTGGTGGCGAGCCTGTCTTACCTGCTCCGGCAACCTATCGGCTAAAGTGCCTACCTGCTCATCGGAAAAGCCCAGCCTCTTTGCCTCTCGTAACAGGTCCGGTGTCAACGGTTCGGAGAGGAGCTTCCTCTCCATATCCACGATATTCTGGAACTTGTACATAAACCAAGGGTCTATGCCAGTGACCTGGCAAAGCTCTTCAGGCGTGGCTTCCCTTCTCAGCGCCGCCATAATCGCCCATAGCCTTAAGTCGTTAGGGTGAAGTGGGTATGAATTAAGCCCTTCCCCTTTACTCCAAGTGGGGTCCTCCCAGAGCAGGGTGCGTCTGCCGAATTCCAGGGAGCGCACCGCCTTTTGTAGAGCGGCCTCAAAACACCGGGCAATGGCCATTACTTCACCGGTGGCTTTCATCTGGCTGCCAAGTTTTCGGTCACCCAAAGCAAATTTATCAAAAGGCCATCGGGGAATCTTGACTACGCAGTAATCCACGGCTGGTTCGAAGGACGCCAGCGTTTTGCCTGTGACCCGATTGGAAATCGCATCGAGCCGCTTGCCTATGGCTATTTTGGCAGCCACCCGGGCAATAGGATAGCCAGTGGCTTTACTGGCTAGAGCCGAACTACGGCTGACACGCGGGTTGACTTCGATTACGTGGTATTGGCTTCTGGCGACTCCCTTCTGGTCGGGAGCCCATTTTTCCGCAACTATGGGATGTGGAGTGAGGGCAAACTGTATATTGCAACCACCCTCGATTTTCAACGCTCTTATGATTCTCAGGCTGGCTGACCTGAGCATCTGGTATTCTTTATCGGTGAGAGTCTGGCTGGGGGCCACCACGATGCTATCCCCGGTATGTATACCCATAGGGTCGATGTTCTCCATGATGCAGACGGCAATGCAGTTGTCGGCAGCATCTCGCATGACTTCAAATTCAATTTCTTTCCAGCCTAACACGCATTGCTCCACCAGGACCTCATGGCTTATACTGGAATCCAGGCCATTAGTAGCAATCTGTTCCAACTCTTTCATAGTGTGTGCGATGCCTCCGCCGGTGCCTCCTAGCGTATAGGAGGGGCGGACGATGAGAGGCAAGCCAATTGACTTTGTCAGTTCTTGCGCTTCCTTAACTGACTTCACCGTGGCACTCTTAGGCACAGGCTCACCGATATCAAGAAGAAGCTGCTTGAACAAAGACCTTTCCTCAGCCTTCTTTATCGTTTCTATGGGTGTGCCCAGAGACCGCACATTGTACTTATCGAGTACGCCGGCATCGGCTAACTCCACCGCCAGGTTAAGCCCTGTTTGCCCACCCAGGGTCGGTAATAAGCCATCAGGGCGTTCCCTCTCGATTATGCGAACTAAAACTTCCACAGTGAGCGGCTCGATATAAACGATATCAGCAATGCCCTCGTCGGTCATGATGGTTGCCGGGTTCGAGTTCACCAGGACCGTGGTAACACCTTCTTCCCGAAGCGACCGGCATGCCTGAGTCCCGGAATAATCGAACTCCGCCGCCTGCCCGATGATTATCGGCCCTGAACCGATCACTAAAACCTTAGATGGCTTGGACATATCTCCTCTTCTCTATTCTAGTCCCTCACCATATGCAGAAATCTCTCAAATAGGTACATATTGTCCAGCGGGCCGGGGGAAGCTTCGGAATGGTACTGGATGGAAATGATAGGCAAGTCCCGGTGGCGAATCCCCTCCACCGTGCCGTCATTCAGGTTTGTGTGGCTGACCTCAAGCCCCCCTTTCAGAGTATCACCGTCCAGGGCATAGCCATGGTTCTGAGCAGTGATATAGACGCTGTCGGTAGCCAAGTCCCGGACGGGGTGGTTGCCGCCACGATGCCCGAATTTGAGCTTGAACGTCTTGGCTCCCAAAGCTTTGCCTATAAGCTGGTGCCCCAGGCATATGCCCATTATTGGCTTTCGGCCGATAAGCTGTCTTACTGTGTCCGTTATGTTATCAAGGAGAATAGGATTGCTTGGGCCGGGCGAGAGAACAATACCGTCCGGGTTCAAGGCTAGGACGTCTTCTGCTGAAGCGGTGCACGGGATAGCCGCTGCCCGGCAGCCAAGCTGGCTTAAGATGCGCAGTGTGTTGTATTTCAAGCCATAGTCGATAACCAGAATTCTAAGAGATTGCTTCGTCGCTGACGCTCCTCGCAATGACAGGCAAGGCATGGTCGCAGTGGCAGGCACATTGGATTGCCACTCATATGCCTTCTCGGTGCTAACCTGACGAACAAAATCAGTAACATCATATTTGGGCAAGGTTTTTAGCTCTTCTAATGCCTCCTCGGCTGTCATTTCCGAAGTGACCATTCCCATCATGGCTCCTTCCACACGTAAGTGACGAGTCAGGGCACGGGTATCTATGCCGCTGATGCCTGGGATGCCGTAAGCCAGCAGGAACTCGTGCAAAGTTCGGGTACTCTGCCAGTGGCTGGGGCGAAGGCAATATTCTCGAACAGCTAATCCTCTGACTTGAATTTGCCTGGATTCAGAATCGGATTCGTTGATGCCGTAATTGCCAATCAAAGGATAGGTGGGGATCAGGATTTGGCCAGCGAAGGATGGGTCGGTGAGCATTTCCTGATAGCCGGTCATGCTGGTGTCGAAAACGACCTCACCATAGGTAGCGCTCCTGGCACCGAAGGAATGACCTTCGTAGACCGAGCCATCTTCGAGAATTAGAATCGCTTTTTTAGACATGAGATTGCTTCGTCACTTCGTTCCTCGCAATGACAAGGGAGTGGTCTCCGTAGACTATCTTGCCGCTTGCTATGGTCGCCATTACCTTGCCCTTGAACTGATAGCCATCATAAGGGGTATTTTTGCCTTTGGAGGCAAAATTGCGGCTATTCACTACCCATTCCCGGTGGGGGTCGAGTATGGTGATATTAGCTGTAACGCCTGTCTTTAAGGTGCCCAGTTTACCATTTTTGCCGATGACTTTTGCTGGCTCACAAGTTAGCTTAGAAATCAGCCGAGCAAGGCTTATTTCTCCTTGATGCACCAAGCTCATGAGACAGCCAAAAGCGGTTTCAAAGCCGCTGATGCCAAAAGCAGCTAGCTCTAGCCCACAGTTTTTATCCGCCAGGGTATGTGGTGCATGGTCGGTGGCGATGGCATCGATTACCCCGTCTTCAAGCCCCTTGATTAGGGCTTGGATGTCATCTCTGGTGCGCAGGGGCGGATTTACTTTGGCATTGGTATCAAAGGGTTTGTTTGGGGGCTCCCTCACAATTCTCTCTTCGGTCAGCGTCAGGTGGTGGGGCGTGACCTCGGCGGTTACCGAAGCCCCTTCTTCCTTGGCACGGCGAATGAGTTTCACAGAGCCGTTGGTGCTGACATGGGCAATGTGAAGTCTGGCCTTGGTCAACTTTGCCAGAATCAGGTCACGGGCTACCATAACCTCTTCAGCGGCGGCCGGAATTCCTCTTAATCTAAACTTAGCAGACATCTCCCCTTCGTTTATGATTCCGTTGTCGCTCAGCCCTTTATCCTCACAATGGTCGATGATTGGCAAGCCCAGGTCACGGCTGTAATCCATAGCATGACGCATAAGCTGTGAGCTTGCCACAGGGTTGCCATCGTCGCTAAAAGCGACCACCCCGGCTTCAGCCAGCCCAGCCATATCGGTTAATTCTTCGCCCTTCCTACCTTTGGTGATGCAACCTATGGGGAGAACGCCAATCAAGCTATCTTTGCTCGCTTTTTGTCTAACCCAATCTACGACTGCTGCATTATCCAAAGGTGGTTCCGTGTTTGCCATGCAACACACACTGGCGAAGCCGCCTATGGCGGCTGCTTTTGTCCCTGTGGCGATTGTCTCGCTATTCTCAAAACCTGGCTCACGCAGGTGACAGTGGAGGTCTATAAAGCCGGGGCAAATGACTAATCCTGTGGCATCAACTACTGGAGATTGCTTCGCTTCGCTCGCAATGACAGTCGGCATTTTGCCTCCCAAGTGCACAATCTTGCCTTCGGCAATAAGCAAGTCACCAACTTGGTCTATGCCCTGGCTGGGGTCAATTATGCGGCCGCCATGGATGAACAGAGAGATGATTTCCTTACTCATTGTCCACATAGGTGCTGGGTTTGAATCCTTTGACCCGAGCTTCTTCTTGTGAAGCGAAAATAATCAGATTCTCGGGTTTAATCTTCTGGGCAAAATGGCTATCAGCGCTGTGATATTTCTTGTTTTCCAACTTCCTTTGATGCCACTCCGAACTGGCGACATATTGGGGATGAAGCTCATGGTCGCAATAGATGCACCGCAACGTTAGAGGCTGGCGACTCACTATTTTGAACTCAGGTTTTATGTACCTTACTTCCGTTTCCTGGTTTGAGACACAGTTTGTATTAGGGCACTTGACTCCGGAATCGCGCTTATAAACGGGATAATCTACCTTCTGGACAAAGGAACCCTTCTCTTTAAGCATTGGGACTTCCTTGGCATCCAATAAAAGAGCCAAGAGCGCCATTCTGACGGGCATCCCATATGCCGCCTGCTTGAAATACATGCTCCGGGGGTCAGCATCCACTTCATGGGTCAACTCGTCAACACGAGGCAGCGGATGCATAACCAGTGTTTTCTCAAACTCCTTTCCTTTAAGGAGTTTTTTGTCTACCACCGGGTAGCCTTTCTTCAACTCTTGCACCTCTACTGTGGGCGCTTGTCTTTCCTTTTGAAGCCTGGTGACGTAAAGGGCATCAACTCCTGCCTCCAGTTCCACCCCGATGCTTATATCAGGCAGCATGGTAAGTTGGTGGGGGCTACTGGGAGTGATGTATATGGCATCGATAGGGAAGAGCTTCCTGTCCAGTTCTTGGTTAGGATTCCTGCATTTTTTCAATTCCCCTTTATATTCTGAGCTCAGCCTCCTCAGGACATGCTCGGGCATCTCAAGGCCGGGGCCGGGGCAGAAAAGAATAGTGGCACCGAACCTGGCCAAGGCGTAGATCAGAGAATGCACAGTCCGCCCGTGTTTCAAGTCTCCCCACAGAGCAATTCTGAGTCCCTTAATAGTCCGTCTTTCTTTTCTGATGGTGTAGAGATCGCACAAAGTCTGCGTGGGATGTTCGTGGCTGCCGTCACCGGCATTTATCACAGGAACGCCAGCGTAATCGGCGACCACCCTGGCTGCTCCTTCCCAGGGATGCCTGATGACAATTATATCGGCATAGCTTCCAACCACTTTGGCCATATCAGCAATACTTTCACCTTTGGCCAGGGAGCTTGCGCCTATGTCCACGGCAGTTATGACGCGACCCCCGAGTCTGAGCATCCCAGCTTCAAAAGACAGCCTCGTTCTGGTGCTTGGCTCAAAAAACAAGCTAGCCATGATCTTCCCGTGGCATAGTCCGCCCTGGTCCTTTGGAGAGTCCGCCATTTCGTCCGCCAAGGAGAACAGTGCTTCGATCTCCCCGTCAGATAAATCGTCTATCGTCAGCAGACTTCTATTTGTTAGACTCATGATTTCTGCACCCCCTCAATTACCCGGTACTAGCTGCTTGTTCACTAGACTCTCGATCACCACTTTATCTACACCGTCAACCTCCTGAAGTTGAACTTGTATCTCCTCGTCTTTGGAGCTTGGTATATTCTTACCGACGTAATCGGCTCGAATGGGAAGTTCTCGATGGCCACGGTCGATAAGTACAGCTAATTGAATGGTTCTCGGACGCCCCAATTCCATCAGGGCATCCATAGCGGCACGAATGCTTCGTCCAGTATAGAGAACATCATCAACCAGGATTACTCGCCTGTTGGTGATACCGCTAGGGATGTCAGTGAGGCTGGGGTTTGCTGGGTTTGATTCCGAAGGCGGAATATCATCGCGATGAAGGCTAATATCCAGGGCGCCCACAGGAATCGGGATTCCTTCGAAGTCTTCGATTACGTCGGCTATGCGCTTGGCTAAAGGCACTCCCCGAGTTCGCATGCCTACGAGCACAACGTCTTCCGCACCCTTACTCTTCTCTACGATCTCGTGGCCAATACGAGCCAGGGCCCGCTCTATCTCCCTCGAGGTCAGGAGAATCTTTTCAGGCATCAAAAAACCTCCTGCCTTCAAACTGGCAAGAGGTATCGCCTGATGCTTCTCTTGAGGTCTGCCTAGCCATGTTTCCCCTTACCAGCCTCACTGGACTGATTTAAAGGCCTTATGTATTATGGCACAATCATAAGAATAATGCAACCCGGCATCCGGCGCTGTGAGTGCTGGGGGATTTGTTAGACCGATGGAGGGGAGAGGGGTAGCGGTAGCTACCCCTTTCCCCTTATATGAGGCTTAGGTTTACTGTCGATAGATTCTGGTTGGCTCCGGGGTGACCGCTGCCGGAGCCTGAGACTTGTTTTCCAGCCGGGAAACTGGAAAACGAGGACTGCGGCGCATGAAAGAGGGCATGTCGAGAGCATCGCTGCCGCCTTTTATCAGGCGACGAAGCTCCTCGGCGCTCCGTACTCCTCCGCCAGCTGTTTTGGCGAAGCCAGTGGCGATAACGGTGATTCGAACTTCGCTGTCCATCTTGGAGTCAAAGACCACGCCAAAGACTATGTTGGCATCCGGGCCAACTGCTTGGCCAATTATTTGAGCGGCCTCATTACACTCAAACAGAGTGAGACTTGGGCCACCAGTAATATTGAATAGCACCCCTGTGGCTCCGTTTATGGATACATCGAGCAACGGGCTGGCCATAGCAGCCTTAGCCGCTTCAGCAGCGCGACTTTGCCCGCCGGCTTTACCCACAGACATCCAGGCTGGGCCAGCGTCTTTCATTACCGATTTGATATCAGCGAAGTCCAGATTGATCAGTCCCGGGACGGTAACTACTTCGGAGATAGCCTGAACTCCCAGACGAAGAGCATCGTCAGCCAGTCTGAAGGCGTTGTCCACAGTCGTCTTAGCATCACAAAGCTGAAGAAGGCGGTCATTGGGTATGATGATGAGTGTGTCAACCTTGCTGGTCAGCTCGAGCAGTCCTTCCTCGGCCACCTCTTTTCTATGCATCCCCTCGAAAGTAAAGGGCTTGGTCACCACTGCGATTGTGAGAGCGCCAGTCTTTTTGGCTATGTCAGCCACTACGGGGATGCCACCCGTGCCTGTGCCACCGCCCATGCCAGCGGCAATAAACACCATATCAGCGCCTTGAATGAGCTCTTCAACTATGTCGCAGCTTTCTTGCGCTGCCTTGGCTCCAACTTTGTGGTCACCACCGGCCCCCAAACCCCTGGTCAATTTTTCACCCAGTTGGATTCTGGTAGGAGCCTCGGCTAGAGCCAGGGCTTGTCCATCAGTATTCATGGCGATGAAGTCAACGCCCTTTATGCCTTCGCGGACCATACGAGTAATGGCATTGGAGCCGCCGCCACCAATGCCTATAGCTTTAATTCTTGCTGGACTCGGAGTAAAAATTTGTTTTGCCATTCTAACCTCCTTTCACAAATCAGGCACGGAACAGCCTTCTGAAGAAGCTTACAAAGCTGCCAAGGACACCAGCGCTCTTTGCCTGGAAAGCTGAGCCATCTTTGCCTCGCACCGGCCACAGGACTAATCCCAGGGTGGTGGCGTAAGACGGGTCGTGAAGGATATCGGAAATGCCGTAGATGCCCGCGCTCAAAGGTCGGCCTTTGCGTACCGGAATTCGCAGAAGCGATTGTCCCAACTCGTCAAGGCCGGGTACGTTAGCTGTGCCACCTGTTAGCACTAACCCGCAAGGCGCCAAAGTATGGTAATCGCTGGTAGGCATCTCCATTAATGTCAGTTGGAGCAACTCCTCCATGCGGGCCCGGATGATATTGCAGAGGTCTTTGTAAGAGGCGCTATGACCATTTTCGATACCCACTTGGACGGTCTCGTCAAGCTCCAAAGTAGGAGTGACGTTGCCATATCTCTTCTTCATCTTTTCCGCAATATTGAACGGCAAGCCCAGGCCTATGGAGATATCACTAGTTACCTGATAACCGGCTACCGGAATGATAGCGGTGTGATAGATGCTGCCATTCTTAAATACCGCTATGTCCGTGGTGCCGCCCCCCATGTCAGCCATGATAACCCCTGTGTCTCTTTCCTCCGCAGTCAATACTGCTTCTCCGCTAGCCAGGGGCTCAAGGATGAGATCCTCAACGTCAACACCGATACTGCGGACGCACTTAGCCAGGTTTTGTATCGAAGTCACTGAAGCAGTGATGATGTGGGTTTCCACGTCTAATCTGGACGCATGCATGCCTACCGGCTGTCTCACTCCTTCTTGTCCGTCCAGGGCATAGTATCGAGGAATGGCATGGAGCACTCTCTTTCCTTCGGCGACGGTGACATTACGAGCCGCAGACAGCGCCCGCTTAAGATCTTGAGGGCGCACCAATCGGTCGTCCCGCGGGATAGCTATTACCCCTTTGTTGTTCAGACTAGTTATATGTCTGCCGGTAACCCCAACATAGGCGGAATCTATACGTATGCCACTGACTCTTTGAGCTTCCTTTACCGATGTGGCAATGGACTGTTTGGCTTCATCCATATTGACTACGATGCCTTTATGTAGACCATGAGAGGGAACGACTCCCACTCCTAAGACTTCAATGTCATCTTCTGCTTTGACATTGGCCACGAGTGTCGCTACTTTAGTTGTGCCCACATCAATAGCCGAAATGATTTTCTTTGCCATTTGCACCTCCTTTTTTGCTTGAGAATACCGCCTAGTTGAGTCGCTCAGCTATCCTTAGTCTAGCGCTGCGGCCGCGTGGGTTGGATTCTATCTCCAACGAGGTAGGTTTGATGACCTTCCGTGAAATGAGCTTCAAGGTGGGCACATGCCCACAGCGACATATGACTATTCCCGGGGGACATAGGCAGCTGCTGGCTGCGTACCGCATGAATTGCTTAACTATACGGTCTTCCAGAGAATGATAACTGATGACTGCTAGTCTCCCGCCGGGGCAAAGGAGGTTGAGGGTTTGTTTTAGAGCCAGCTCCAGATTCTGCAGTTCATTGTTGACCGCGATGCGAATCGCCATGAAGGTCCTTGTAGCTGGGTGAATTTTGCCTCGACGTGTCGAGCCGACTAAAGCTTGCCCTGCCAATTGTGCGAGCTCCGCGGTGGTAGCCACAGGACGATTTTGGACGATGTACCGCGCTATCCGCCGGCTGCGACGCTCTTCACCGTATCTTTCTATGAGCTTGGCCAACTCTTGCTCAGAGAAACGGTTGACGATGTCTGATGCGGTCAACCCTTGCTCGGGATTGAACCTCATGTCTAGAGGAGCATCGAGGTGGAAGCTGAAGCCGCGTTCGGCTGTATCCAGTTGCAGAGAAGAAATACCAAGGTCGAACAGAATACCATCAACTGGATGAATATGGTATCTTTCGCAGATAGCCTCAAGGTTAATGAAGGTGTCGTTAACCAAAGTAACTGTTTCACTATAGTCGCTGAGTTTATCTTTGCTTATCTTGATGGCATCGGGGTCAGCATCAATGCCCAAGAGCCTTCCTGAGGGCGAAATTTCTTTCAGTATGGCTGCTGCGTGTCCTCCCAGACCGACGGTGCAATCAACAAAGCGCCCTCCTGGCCGAGGCTGTAACCCTGCTACGACTTCGTCAAGTAGAACAGGCACATGGACGGGCACGGACATGGTCACGCTCATTCACTCATACTCCGCCCTCGATTATCTGTGATCCTTGTTCTTCGGCCGCTGTTTGTTCAGCCTTCCACCCCTCCTCGCTCCAGAGTTCAACGCGAGCATTGGCACCGACAACAATAGCCGTATCGCCAATCTCAGCGTACGCGCGCAAAGTATCTGGCAACTTAATCCGACCTTGCCCGTCATATGAGGTGTCGAAGGCGGAGCCATGAGTAAGCCGAGTCAGCCTCCTCAGCTTAGCTCCAGTCAGTGCTGTCTCAGCAAGCTTGTCGGATACTCTCTTCCATTCTCTTATTGGATAAACAGCGATGCACTTTTCGCCCAACCCCTTGGCCAACACCACGCCCTCCTTCAGCTGTCGTCTGAATTTTGGCGGCAGAGGGACTCTTCCTTTTTCATCAACCTTGTACTGATACTCACCATTGAACATATCATTCCTCCAGGTACCCCACAACTCTCCACAGTCTTGCCTCGCTTACCTTATCTGTCATACACCTGTCCACCCTTTTCCCCACTTTTCCCCACAATCCTATTATAAACCCTATCTCTATTTTGTCAATACCTTTCGGCGCTTTTTCTGGAATTTTTGAACAATTTCTGTCTTACAGATTCAGAATGAAGTAGTGCTAAATACCAACTGGGGGATACAGTTCTCCCTGAGAGCTAGAGTCACTGAGAAACTCCAGACTTTGTTTTACCGCCGCCCACATGGTAAAATATGGATTTTGAAGGTTTTTGTTGAGGGATTCCATGCGTATCGATATTTTATGTCTGTTCCCTGAAACGTTTGACTCTCCACTCAATCAGAGCATCATTAAGCGTGCTCGGGGGCAAGGATTGGTGAACATCGTGATTCATGATATTCGCGACTACACCCGTGATAAACATCATACTGCGGATGATTATCCTTACGGCGGTGGACCTGGTATGGTACTCAAGCCTGAGCCCGTCTTTGAGGCAGCCGAGGCGATAAAACAGCAAGTTGGGGTAAGCGAAGTTCCTATCATATTACTCACCCCTCAGGGCAGGCTTTTTTCTCAATCTGTGGCTCAAGAACTAGCCCTCCACCCTCATCTGATGCTA
Organism: Dehalococcoidia bacterium; assembly: GCA_049671165.1. GTDB lineage: Bacteria > Chloroflexota > Dehalococcoidia > GIF9 > AB-539-J10 > RBG-13-51-36. The sequence continues at coordinate 35,063 of JBATUN010000033.1, forward strand.
GTTTGTGGTCACTATGAAGGTTTAGACGAGAGAGTGTGTGAGCACTTAGCTACTGATCAAATCAGCATTGGGGATTATGTGCTTAGTGGGGGCGAATTGGCTGCCCTGGTTGTGGTGGATGCTATCGTTAGGCTCATACCGGGGGTACTCGGCTCACAGGATTCCGCAAGCAGTGATTCTCATAGCAACGGGCTGCTAGAATATCCCCAATATACCAGGCCTCAGGTATATCGAGGGTGGTCAGTACCATCGGTCTTGCTTTCGGGAAATCACGGGGAAATTGCTCAATGGCGACGCCGTCAGGCTCTCTTGCGAACGGCAAGGCGACGCCCTGACCTTTTGGAGGACGGCAATATCTGCGAAGAGGAAAGAAAATGGATGTTAGAGAATTTGTTAAGCCCAAAGTGAACCCCAATATTCCTCAAATTGCCCCTGGCGATACGGTCAAGGTTAGTTTGAAGGCTATGGAAGGGGATAAAGAGCGACTGCAACACTTCCAGGGAATGGTGATTAAAATGAGGAAGAGCGTTGCTGGTGGAAGCTTTACGGTGAGGAGGGTGTCTTACGGTATTGGAGTGGAACGTACTTTCCCCTTCCAATCCCCTGCTGTGCAAAATGTGGTGGTGCTCAGACGTGGACAGGTGCGCCGAGCTAAGCTTTATTATATGCGCAGGCTCAGCGTTAAACAGGCTCGACTTAAGGAAAGGCGAGAGAGGGCACTGGAGCAAGCCATGCCTCAAGAGGAAGAACCTCCAAAAGAAGAACAGTCCTCTGAATGAACTACGCCGAGGTGGCAGTAAATTCGCCGGGGAGCCGGTCAACTTTCTCCTATGCCATACCGCCGGGGCTTAATATTAATGTCGGGCAAACAGTATTGGTGCCCTTTGGCTCCCGGGTCATTCAAGGGATTGTGCTCCGATTGTCAGACAAGCCAGCGGTTGAAGAAACTAAGGAAATAGCTGACATTGTTGCTGATTTCCCTTTGCTTTCCCCGATGCAAATGCAGCTTGCCCAGTGGATAAGCGAATACTATTTTGCTCCTCCTTTCGATGCCCTGGCTTTAATGCTGCCTCCGGGATTTAGAAGGCCGACTATTACTTTTTTTCAGCTGACGGATTCCCAAGTAACTTTGCCCCTAACACGGGAACAAAGTCAGGTCCTTCATATTATGAGAGGGAGGATGAAGACAAGCTTGCCTGAGCTGGAGAAAGCAATTGGCAGAAGAAAAGCCGGGCAAATCACCGACCAGTTGCTAGATCGTCAGCTAATTACGCAAACTCTGGAATTGGAAAAAGCAAGGACAAAGCCCAAAACGCTTCCTTATATTAAGCTAACGGCCGATAGACAGGAAATTGAAATAGCGAAGGCTCGTCTGGACAAGTCTAGAGCCTGCAAACAGGCAGAGCTCTTAGAATTTTTGAGTGGGCAGACTCAACCTATTTCAATTAGCGAACTGAGGAAACGTCTCAATTGCTGTCCTCCCATTATCAAAGCCTTGGAAAGCCACCATTTAGTCTCAGTGGAAAGACTCAGGGTAAGACGTGACCCCCTGGCTCATCTTAGCTTCAAGCCTTCGCCACCTCCGGTTCTTACCTCATCTCAACGAGCTGCCTCGGAATTGATTCATGATGTCATTGTGGGGAAAGCTAGTCCATCCAGCCGTCCACCAATTTTTCTCCTTTTTGGCGTTACAGGCAGCGGCAAGACTGAAATTTACCTGCGAGCCTTAGCCCAGGTCATTGCCGCCGGCAAGAGAGGCATCTGTCTTATCCCGGAAATCGCCTTGACCCAGCAGACAGTAGAAAGATTCGCTAATCGCTTCTCCGGCCGTGTGGCAGTATTGCACAGTGGTCTGTCCTTGGGAGAGCAGTTCGACGAATGGCAATGGATACGGGAAGGAAACTGCGATGTTATCATCGGGCCGAGGAGCGCTTTATTTGCTCCCCTGCCTAACCTCGGCCTTATCATTATCGATGAAGAACATGAATGGACATACAAACAAGAAGATAAGTCGCCTCGCTATCATGCCCGAGACGTGGCTATTAAATTGGCTCGACTGAGTGATGCTATTGTTATCTTGGGCAGCGCTACCCCTGATATCGGCAGTTTTCATAAAGCACAGCAGGGCGAATATCAGCTTGTGGAGCTAAAGGAGAGAATTACTCCTCGTGGTTATTCCCCTCTCCCTGAAGTCACCGTAGTGGATTTAAGGGAGGAACTCAAAGCCGGAAACACAAGCTTGTTCAGTCGTTCCTTATTAGCTGCCATGGAAGATGCTCTGGCCCAGGGCGAGCAGATAATCCTCTTTCTTAACCGTCGGGGCACAGCTACCTTTGTTCGCTGTCGGAGCTGCGGCTTTGTCTTTCGCTGTCCCCGCTGCTCCGTAGCCCTTAATTACCATTCAGCGGAGAAAAGGCTGATTTGCCATCGCTGTCGTTATTCTGTTCCGGTCGCTCAGAGTTGCCCCCGATGTTCCCGGCACAACCTCAGGTTTCTGGGCATCGGCACTCAGAGGATAGAAGACGAGATGAAGCATTTCTTGCCCGAAGCCAGATTGCTTCGCTGGGACAAAGATGTGATTACCAGGAGATATGGTCATGAGGAGTTATTGGGGAGTTTTCGTGACCACAAGGCAGACGTGCTTATTGGCACCCAGATGATAGCCAAGGGACTGGATCTGCCTCAGGTGACTCTGGCTGGGGTAATCAATGCCGATACTGGTCTTAATTTTCCTGATTTCCGTAGTGGTGAACGCACTTTCCAGCTTCTATGTCAGGTAGGTGGCAGGGCCGGGCGTGGAGTTAAAGCCGGAAAGGTTATCATCCAGACTTACTCCCCCGACAACTACATCATTGATGCTGCTGCCAAGCATGACTATTTGGGGTTTTATCATAAAGAAATAGACTATCGCCGCCGGTACAATTATCCCCCTTTTAGCCAATTGGTCCGCCTGGTTTATAGTCACGCCAATGAGGAGTCATGTCGCCGTGAGGCGGAGCGAGTCTATCGTCTGATTCTTGGTGAGAAGTCAAGTAAGCGCATGACTGATTTCAATGTGATTGGTCCTGTGCCTACTTTTGCCTTCAGAGCGAGAGGCAGGTATCGCTGGCAACTCTTCCTCCGCGGCCCTGACTCATCTCCGGTCTTATCTCAGCTGGCTTTGCCGGGGGGCTGGACTATAGATGTCGACCCGGTGGGAATAGTCTGATCCTACGAGCATTTCTCTTGCGGGGTAACCGTTGTTAAGCTGTCCCATTTCACTCTTCTTGTCGACGCGTATATGACTGTTCTCTATATATTTACATAAGTAGAGAGCTTCTTTGCTCTTCGGTAAATTGTCGAGGTTACTATAGAATCTTATCTGTAATTGCGGGATTGATGAAATCAATCGAAGCAGTCTTGTTGACCGGTGTGGGTTGTGAAGGGAGCCCTTCCTTCACGATTGCCGAGTGAACGTAGTAACGTGGTTTATCCTCGCCTTTCCAGAACTGAGTTGCCAATTCGGTTTGCCCGCATGGTTGGGGGAAAATCGATTGGACAATGGGGCTGTTCAGCTGAGCTCATCCTGGGCTTGTTGCAGGGCAAAGCCTGATAAATCAGGCAACTACAGAAATTGGGCTGTCACCCACCGATGGCGGGCGGGAAGATGTGCAGCACGTCCCCTTCTTTCAGGTTAGTAGTCTTCAGATTGCGCAAGGCAATACCGTTCAGCAGAATGAGCGAATAGTCCTGCATCTTCCCATCTAAATGAATCCCGGCAGTCTCCAGCTTTTCCCGGAGCCGGAGACCAAATTTCTCTTCGATCTGAGCTAGTGCGTCTTGTATGTGGTCAGCTTGCAAAGTGGTGCTATCTATGCCGAGATAAGAGCGCCACAAACTATAGAAACGCACCGTAATTAACGCCATTTCTCTACCTTCCAAGTTCAATTCTGTTAATAGCACATTCCCTGGCATCCACCAGTAGGATCTGGTTGCGTATAGGTGTACCGACTCCGGTGATGATTTTGACTGCCTCTTGAACCTGCAATGCAGCAATCATGGCTGCCGTGGTTGCAGGGTTACCGATTCTAGTCTCTATACCCTGTTCGGGCATGGTATCGGAAGATGACCCATAAAGCGAAGACAGTCCCACGTCTCCAGGGAAAATCGTCATGAGTTGTCCGTTGAAGCCAGCGATCGAGGCATAAACATAGGGTATCACCAGTTGACGGCAAGCCTGCTCGACCACCAGCCGAGATGACAGGTTATCGAGCCCATCAACTACCAACCGGGCGCCGATAAGGAAACTCTGAGCGTTTTCCTTTGTCAACCTTTCCAGAAATGTGCTGACTGTGGTTGCTGAGTTTATCTCCTTGACCCTTTTTGCGGCCGCGATGACTTTGTATTCGCCCAGATTTCCTTCTGTGGACATAACTTGCCTGTTCAAATTCTGCTCCGTGAAGCGGTCGTTATCAATAATAATCAGATGCCCTATTCCTTGTCTGGCCAATAACTCGATAACGTTGCTACCCAATCCTCCCGCCCCTACCACAGCCACGGTTGATTGCAGTAGCTTGATTTGCCCGTTCAGACCAATTGTGCCTATGTTGCGGAGATATCGACGGGGGATAATCCCCTGCTTCAATGCTGTTATCTCCACCTCTTTGGCCGATATTCCTTGAGAACTGGAAATTGAAGCCGTCGTCTTCAAGCTGATAATCAGATAGGTCCTGCCATCCGGAGCAACATGTGACTCCGCCGATTGGGCGATGTCTCGGCGGATATTCTTGTCGGCTGTCTTACTTTCCACAGGAATACCTTCACAATTGTCACGATAATTATAATATAATACACCGCGAAGGGATAAATCGGTGAAGAAGCTTTGAGGAGACATCCTTGACGGGAGCTATATTGAAGATGACTGAAATCGACGTGAAGGAAGGGGAAGAGCTGAATGGTCTGGGTGTAATGCTCAAGGAAATCATGGACACAAACCTCAAGGACGGCAAGAAGTATAAGAGTGTTGAGAAGGTGAAAGGAAGCGTGGTCATTAAGGAGTCGACGTCAGGCGTAGCCGTTACAATGTATCTCGACCAAGGCAGACTGGAGTTACAGAATGATGCCATAGCCAAGCCGACGGCGTACATGGAAGCCGGGTTCGAGAATCTGGCACATATCAGCTCTGGCCAACTCAGCCCCGTGGTGGCTATACTTACAGGCAAGCTGAAGTCCCGGGGCAATCCTTTGCTATTGCTGAAGATTTCGAAGATAATAGTGATGCAATAGACAGTCTGCATCATCACTGACTGCTGGATATGAGTGAAGAATTCTCCTGGAGGGGGTGACAGCGTCCATATAACATATTCTGACCAAGTAGAAATGGTATAATTGAGAGCAGAAATTTGCCAGGAGGAGGTTAAAATGGCTATCTTGTTTGGGTCACAAGAGTGGGTGGATGCACTGAAGAAGGCGCTGGAGACCAGCCAGGCATACAAAGAGGCAGCCAAGAACTGGGAAGGAGACTTATACATCATCGTGGAGCCCGATGCATCGTACAAAAACAGGCACATCTTGTATCTTGACCTGTGGCATGGCGAATGCCGTGAGACTGGCGTGATTACGGACGAAAATGAGAGGTCTCCGAAATACCGCATATTTGGCCCGTTCACCAATATGAAGCAGATACTGGATAAAAAGGTTGATCCAGTCCAATCTATGATGACCGGCAAGATCAAGGTCAAAGGTGATATGGCCCAGATCATGAAGATGCCCAGGGCAGCCGTGGAACTGGTCAACTGCATGACTGCATTTGAGACCGTATTCCCCGATTAGACATTCATATAGGGTGAAGCCACAAATAGGCTGATAGTAACTGTCTGTTGACGTAATCTTATTATAGAAATATAACCACTTTATGGAGAGGAGCTGGCTATGTGGTACTTCGTGGTTCCTGAAGTAGTTTTTGGACAAGATGCACTGAGCCACCTGGCTGAATTGAAGGGGGAATCGGCGTTCATCGTTACCGATAAGAACATTGTGAGTCTGGGTTTCGTTGACAAAGTCAAAGAACAGCTTTCCCAAGCGGGGATACAAGCCGCTGTCTTTGATGAGGTTGAGCCCGACCCATCGCTGCAGACGGTACAGAAGGGTGTGGCCCTGATGAACCAGTATGGACCGGACTTGGTTATTGGTGTGGGTGGGGGCTCTGTCATGGACGCGGCTAAGGCGATGAGGGTGCAATATGAAAGGCCGGACATAAAGCCGGAAGAGATAAACCCATTTATTTCGGATTTGGGTCTAGGTGCCAGGTGCAAGCTTGTCTGCATTGCTACGACTTCGGGCACAGGTGCCGAGGCAACTTTCGCAGTAGTACTCACCGATACAGCCGACCAGAGAAAGCTGAGCCTTATTAACCGCGAAATTGTCCCTGATATTGCTATTGTAGACCCGGAACTGGCACGGGCAATGCCTCCGCAAATCACGGCAGACACAGGCATGGACGCACTCACTCACGCAGTCGAAGGATATACCTGTGCCTGGAAGAACGACTTCACCGACGGGCTCTGTATCAAAGCTATACAGCTTGTTTTCCAATATCTTCGTAGAGCGGTGAAGGATGGGAATGACATGGAAGCCCGGGAAAAGATGCACAATGCAGGCTGTATCGCAGGAATTGGTTTTATCAACGCACTGTCATCTATGGCTCATGCTGCAGGTCATTCCCTGGGCGCCCTATTCCACGTTCCCCATGGCAGAGCGGTGGGGCTATTTCTACCTTACACCATCGAGTTCATCGGTGAAGCTCGCGAAGAGCTCTGGTCAGAGATAGCTTACACTATCAAGCTGGAAGTACCAAAAGGGAAAAGGGCAGCAACAGTCCTGGCGAAAGCTACACGAGGGTTAGCTCGTGAAATTGATCAACCGCTGAGTATCAAAGAAACGGGTATTTCATTGGATAGCTTCAACAAGGCGATGGAGAAGCTAATAGACAATGTCATGGCTGACGGCTCGCTGATTGTTTCTGCCAGAATACCTAATGTTGCAGAAACTGAGAGGTTCTTCAACTACACATACGAGGGGAAAAACATAGATTTTTAGCTTTACTGGGGGTCACTGTGCTAACTTCAAGAGATTTCGTGGGAATCATAAGGAGGTAAGAAAGATGCCACGTTTCATAGTTGTCCATAAGGCACCGTTCACTGAGGAAGAATTGATTGCGCGCGCTAAGGCCGCCCCGAATTACGTTCCCAAAGGCGTCTCCTGGAGGTGCAGCTACTGCGATTTCGCTGGAAACAAACACTTCTGTGAGTGGGAAGCACCTGATGAGAAGGTATTGAAACGGGTTCTTAACCTGACGCAGACGCCGTTTGATACGATCCACCGTGTACGGCGAATGGATGCTGTCAAGGCAAAATTTGAGAAGTGATTAAGCCCATTTTCGGGCACGTGCGAACAAACAAAAGGAGGTGCAACCATGTTCGGTTACATGGGGCAAATACTCAGGGTTGATTTGACAAATGGCAGGGTATCAGAAGAGCCTCTTAAAGAGGATGACTGCAAGATGTTTCTGGGAGGGAGCGGGCTGGCAACAAAATACCTTTTCGACGAAGTGCCCAAAGGCACTAATCCACTTGGACCCGATAATAAGCTTATTTTTATGACTGGCCCTCTGACCGGCACAGAATCACCGAGCGCTGGAAGATATTGTGTAGTTACCAAGTCGCCTCTAACCGGTTTCTGGGGAGAGGGGAACTCGGGAGGCAGCTGGGGAGTCTATCTGAAAAACTCAGGCTTCGATGGGATTATCTTCGAAGGCATATCACCCAAGCCGGTCTACCTGGTAATAGATGACGGCAAAGCCGAACTCAAAGATGCCGAGCACCTCTGGGGCAAAGGCGTTGGTGAAACATACAGGCTAATTAGGGAAGAACTGGGCGAGGACTTCAATATTGCCTGCATCGGTATAGCCGGTGAGAACTTGGTCAGATATGCCGGTATTTTCAACGATGTTCACCGACCTGCCGGGAGATGTGGTATTGGGACAGTAATGGGGTCGAAGCATCTGAAGGCAGTGGCTGCCGGGGGGACACAGGAGATTGGAATAGCCAACAAAGATGCTTTCAACCAAATCTCGAAGAGGAATTATGACCTGGTTAATGAGAGCCTGCTGAAGATTACCCTTGAGACCTACGGGACGTCCATGGTTACCGATTTGGTAAACGTCAGGGGAGGGTTTCCCACCAGGAACTGGCAGACCGGCGTTGTTCCGGATATAGACAAGATAAGTGGAGTCACGCTGGAAAGCACACTATTGGTGGACAGGAAGCATTGCTATGCCTGTCCTATTAGCTGCTGCCGGGTAAGTGTGGTCAAGAGCGGGCCTTATTCCTGTAAGGGTGAAGGGCCGGAATATGAAACAATCGGCGCTTTCGGTGGCATGTGTGCTCTGGACAACCTTGAGGCAGTGGCATTGGCGCACAACCTGTGCGATGACTACGGGCTGGACGTAGTCTCTACCGGGAGTACCATAGCCTTTGCCATAGAGTGCTACGAAAAGGAGATATTGACCAAGGCTGACACCGATGGACTGGAGCTGAAATTCGGTGACCCAGATGTTGTCATGCAACTCATACACAAGATAGCCAAAAGGGAAGGCATTGGTGACCTGTTGGCTGAGGGGACCAGGAGAGTGGCGGCGAAGCTGGACAAAGGCGCGGAAAGATTCGCCATGCACGTCAAGGGACTGGAGTTGCCGGCTTATGACCCCAGGGCAGCCAAGATATGCGGTCTGGCATTTGTCACGGCTAACCGTGGCGGCGACCATATCACTGCTTACGTTGAAGGGCCAGCCTTTGTAGACACACCTTTCCTATGTGTTGAAGATAGCAAAATCGAAGACTGGATAGTAGAGAATCCTGCCGAAGCTAAGGTGGTCAAAGACCTCGAAGATGCCCTTACGGTCTTTGATTGCATGGGGACATGCAAGTTCATGGGCATGGCACTGGCTGCCGAAGACTGGGTTGATATGATAGCCAACTGCGTTGGCGGAGAGTTCAGTGTCAGCGATTTCAGAAAGATTGGCGAGAGAGTCTATAACCTGGCCAGAGCTTTTAACGTCAGGGATGGCCTGACCAGAGCCGATGATACTCTACCGAAGCGATTGCTTGAGGAACCATTGCCCGAGGGCGCTGCGGAGGGACATACTGTTAAGAGACTTGACCAGTCGCTGGATGTATATTATGAGTTGCGCGGTTGGGACAAAAAGACGGGAAAGCCGACGCCGGAGAAGCTCAGAGACCTGAATCTGGATTACGTAATCGATGAGATATAGGTGGTGAAATCATGGCCACTGTGGCTGAAAAACCCTGGCTAAAGCAATATAAGATGGGGCCGTACAAGCTTCCTCACACAAAGGAGCCGTATCCTAAGATGACTGTCCACAGTCTCCTCGATGCCACAGCGGACGAATTTCCTGACAAAGCTGCCTGCTTCTATTTGGGGAAGGAAATCCCTTATGGCGAGATGAAGCTTCTTAGCGACAGGCTGGCTGCGGCACTGGCTGGCTTGGGCGTTAAGAAAGGCGACAAAGTAGCCACCGTTCTGCCAAATTGCCCGCAGTTTATGATAAGCGACTTCGGCATTATGAAGACTGGGGCAGCCCATGTCCCCTGCAGCGTTATGCACAAGGCCGCTGACCTGACATACGAGATCGGCGAATCAGGAGCTGAGACAGTCATCTGCACGGAGATGTCCCTGGAGACGGTAAATTCAATAAAGGACAAGACTCGAATAAAGAACATAATAGTCACCTCCATGGTGGACTATTCATCTGAAGAGCCGGCATTGCAGCGGTTGCCGGGTGCCTACCAGTTTCGTGATTTGATAGCAAGCCATGAGCCCAATCCTCCCGACATCGACATTGACCCAATGAAGGACCTGGCTGTATTGCCGTTCACCGGCGGTGCCACGGGGATACCAAAGGGAGTGATGCTAACACATTATAATCGTGTTGTGGCAGTGATGCAGATGGCATGGGCGTATGAGCCCTTGAAGGTCGGAATCAGGGGAAAGGTTTCGGCCATGATACCCATTCCGCTTTTTCACGCCTACGGGCACTTGATAATGCAGTTCGGCGTTTACTGGGGGCTCAAAGGATACTTGCTTCCGGACCCCAGAGACATTGACACCCTGGTGCAGATGCTGATGAAGTATCGTCCCTTTTTCTGTGCCTGTGTGCCCACTCAATACTCGCGGCTGGTAGCTGCCGGACTGGGCAGGATTACCACGATGTTTGTGTCCACCACGGCGGCTCTGGCCCCCGAGATTGCCCAGAAATTCAGGAAGGAAACCGGAGTGCCCATAACTGAGGCCTATGGTCTCACCGAAACCGGTGGCGGCACACACCTGAACCTTTCATCCTTCTCCAAAATCACTGGCTTCATGCCTTTCGAGAAGTTCGGCTCGATAGGAATACCAGTGCCGGATACGGATGTGAAAATCATGAACCTGGACACTGGCGAGGAGGCTGCCCCGGGACAAGAAGGCGAGCTATGGGTTCGTGGGCCGCAAATAATGATTGGCTACTGGCCTGAGGTGGGCAAAGGGCTTGTTGACGGCTGGTTGCCCACCGGTGACGTGGTCAAAATGGAAGAGGATGGCTATTTTTACATCACAGACCGCATTAAGGATATGGCCAATATCTCTGGGCTCAAGGTCTATACCAGGTTGGTTGATGATGTTCTATATGAGCACCCGACGGTTGGTGATGCGGTGGCGATTGGGATTCCTGACCCGGAGCGCCCGGGGAGTGAAAGGATAAAAGCTTTCATCAGACTGAAAAACGAAGCTCGAGGTAAAGTGACAGCAGAAGAGATAATAAATCACTGCCGGGAAAAACTGCCGGCTTATGCTGTGCCCAAATTCATTGAGTTCAGGGAGGAGCTACCTCTTACCGTTACCTTGAAGTTATTCAAGAGGCAATTGAGGGAAGAAGAGATAGCTAAGATGAAAGCCGGTAGGGAGCTGAAGTAGAGCCGATAGGTTTTGGTGTCTAGTATGTGGGGTGGTCTATATGTGTACCCTTGGTCCGTGAATAACCTTCAGGATTCGTATTGTGTGGTGTAGCATCTGAGAACGCGAGATACCTGGGGCTTGTTCTATTGTACCTATCAAACATGTGCTTGCGACCCATCAAAATCGCCTACTTACAATCCAAGCTAGGGTGAGTCTGACATCCCGAGAGTGTGTCTGGTAAAATAGCCTGATTTGCTGTTCTCCGAGCGGGGTATAGACAGATGCCGAGCTATGAGGACTTAGAGGCTAAGATAATAGACACAGGAGAGTGCACGGTATGCGGGGCGTGTATCACAGCTTGCCCCGACTCTCACATCAAGTTTATTGAAAACAGGCCAAAACGGCCCAAGCGTACCATGGATTGCGTGGGATGCAGCACCTGTTACGATGCCTGCTATATGCTCAGGCACGACCTCATTAAGGATATAGAGGACAGAACCATTGGCTGGGGAAAAAAGGAAAGCATGGGACTATACAGGCGCGTCGTGACGGCAAGAACAAAAGACACAGAAATTGAAAGAACCTGCCAGGATGGTGGGGTCGTAACCACGTTGTTACTCTATGCACTGGACAGCGGCCTCATTGACGGGGCGCTGGTAGTTGGAAGAGACGCCTGGACACCCGTAGCCTGTATTGCTAAGACCAGGGACGAGATTATCCGTGCAGCCGGCACCAAGTACGGCGTGGTGCCGGTGCTGAAAGAGTTGCGGGCTGCTGTCGTTGACCACAGGCTGAGCAAAATCTGTGTTGTGGGTTCTCCCTGCCACATACAATCGGTGAGATACCTGAAGTACAAGGGCTTACCACTGGCATCAGCGGTGAAACTGACTATCGGGCTGTTTTGCCGCGAGAACTACGAATATGCCTGCATAGCAGAGAAAATCAGAGCAAAGGGTGTGGATATCAACCGGGTGGATAAGCTGGATGTCTCCGATGAGTTCAACATATATGCCGCCGGTAACAAGCTGTCTCTGCCCATAACCGAGGCTAAGAGCTGTGTCCCCAGGCATTGCCTGGTTTGCCGCGATTTCGCTGCTGACCTAGCTGATATTTCCATTGGTAGCGATGGCTCTGCCCAGGGGTGGTCAGTAGTTATAATCCGGACTGAAGACGGTGACAAGGTCTTTGCGGGGATGGGAGAGAAGAAGCTTGTAGAGACAAAAGAGATAGGAGACGTTGTCGACGTAAAGGAAATAGCTAGTAGAAAGAAAGAGAAGGGAAAACAGACAAAGGAGATTTTCAAGTTGAAGGACGCTGGGCTTGAGAAGAGGCAAATTGCTGCCAAACTGGGGATAACGTTAGAGAGGGTGTCTCACCGACTGGACGGGATTTGAGTACATAGAACGTTTCACAAATCAGAGTTAGGAATTTAGGCTTCACATCATAGTGTAGGATACAGAATTTCAAGGGAACAAAGACAGAAGCAGGTCTTCCTCCATGGCCCTGATTCAACTCGAATGTTATCCCAGCTCACTTTGCCGGACGGCTCGACTACGGATGTCGACCCTGCAGGGATAGTCTGATTCTGCGAGACCGTCGCGATAGCCAAACCACCCCAACCTGCAATTCTGGTCTAGTTGACATAATTTACAAGTTGGCTAGGAATAACATGCTAACACGCAGCTTAACAAGACTTATATCGCCGGCGGTTTCGGAAATTACCTACAGCAGGCTGATGAACCAGAAAGTCCGTCAGGTTTTTGCGAAGGACTTAGCTGTTACCGCTTGGCTGCCTTTGCCGGTGTCTTGCCCGGTGAGGTCATCTTTTTGCTCAGAGCGTCATGGTCGCCACCGCTCATGCCGGCGATGTACCTGACCAGCTTTTTCCTGGACTCGATATCGTACTGGGTGGTGATGGCGATTTGTTCCATGATAGGTGAGCCGCCGCCATGGTAGCTGCCGATACTGTGTATGCCTCCGGTCGCTGAGCAGAGAACATCACCTAGGTAACGCCATAGCTGTGCCTGGTCCTCCACCGGCATGTCCGGATTGCGCTTTGTGTATTTCAGGAGCAAGTCGCGGGTCTCCGGGTTCACGAAATCTTTCTCGTAGGGAAAGGTGGCTGCCACGCCGCCGCTAATATCGCAGAGCATCTCCGCTTCGCGATAGACCGCTTCACCAGTCAGACAGCGGCCGACATTGCAGTAAATCGAGTTGGGTATATAGGAACCGGGGCCATAGGGCATGAATCCCACACCGGGTATGTAGACCTCCGGCTTGCCCAGGGCAGAGGCTGTGTATCCCGCAGCATAACCCAGCTCACTGGTCAGGATAATTTCGGCCAGCTTCTGCCGGACCAGGGGTGTCTTGTGGATGTTGTTCACCTCGGCAGCCAGCGCTGCAGTTCCCAAAAGTACGTCGCCAAGGGCGGGTTTGCAGCCAGAATACGAATGGCGGTGGAAGAGGGCAAAGAGGAGAGCCAGCACACCGCCATGCTGCCATTCGCCGGCCAGGAAGACTCTCTCCCATGGCACGAAGCAGTTGTCGAATATCATATAGGAATCTGTAGCTCCAGGCAGGAAGCCACGCTTGAAGTGTTCTCTGGGCCTCAGGTTATGGACAGTAACAATCTGTTTCAGTCCTTCCCAGTCGCCCGGGATGGCAAAGGCGACAGCGTAGTCCTTGTCCTCTGGACGCAACGCTCGTGTCGGCACTACGAGCACCTCATCGGCAACTGATGCCTCGGAAATGTGCAGCTTGCAGCCGCTGACAATGATGCCATCACTGCGCCTTTCTTTGATCCGTACGTAGGCATCCGGGTCTGGCTGGTCAGCAGGCCTCCGAATTCTATCGCCCTTGACGTCCGTCTGGGCGCAGCAGCCCACCAGGTCTTCGGTTTGGAAGCGAGTAAGCCATTTCTTGAAGTTCTCGTGGTACTGAGTAGCGCCCTTGTTTATCTTGTCCGCTTCGTAAGAAACGTTGTAGATGGCATTGGTAGCGTCGATGCCCATGCAACGCTGGATGCAGCCGGCTACCTTCTGGCAGAGCATGCGGGTCATGTCTTGCTTCTTGTGTAGGTCGTCGGTGTTCTGATGGATGTGGGTGAAACGGCTGATGCGCTCGCCCGTGAGATGAGAGATAGCCGTGCAAAGGTCCTGGTTCTCTGGCTTGGCAGCTTCGTTAAATGTCAGGCCGATGGTATTTATACAGTCCATCTGTAGCTCGTCGGTACGATCGATTGGCGCGCCATTGAAGTAGGTGTTTCGTTTCATTTTTGCCAGACCTTGTATGTACTGCTCTTTTGTTCTCATCTTTCCTCCTTCTTGCTCAATGGATAACTGAAGCTTTAATAGTGTATTTATTCGCGAACTGATGTGGTTTATAGTATAGCTCGCACTGCACCAGCAAGCAAATTTTCAGGCTTTCTCGGATTGGTTGAATAGTCAGTGAATCGGGGGACAGGGCTACCCCACCTCGCTAAGATTCTTTTCCCAGCAGATGGCTCAGCATTTTGTCATATCCGGGTGGATGTGGTGAGTTATATCTCAAAAAAGTGGGGATTGGATATCTGAAAACACCAATCTTATGACCTAATTCCAGACCTTGAGTCGTTTTCTCAATCTTACTCATCGGTATCGAGAAGGCGCACTCGGGATCTTCAGTGTGAGGAATCAGCCGTTCCCCAAGGCTGAGCAGGGTGAACTGACACTCATCGGTTTCGATAGTGCGGGTGATATAGGTTGCACATCCGGCTCCTATAGACAAAGTAGTGTCCAGGCCTGTCTTACCTGTTCCATTGAGATAGCCTGTAAGGAGTATCCATATTTGAGCGGGATTGCCGTAAACCAGGATAAGATGTGGTTCAAATGTAGCTCTGTTTAGAGGGGCCATGAGTACATTTTTGTACTTGCCGTATTCAAATTTGGGGAGATTTTCAATAGCTGCTGCTGCTTGTTTCTTGTTCATCCCCCGTAATCCAAGGGACTCCTGGAAGCTCCCGTCAACGACATCCGGCAGCAAAGGTAAAAAACCCATACTTATGCCGGCAACATAACAGCTCTGAAACCTGTCAACAGCAACAGTCCAGCCGTAGCGCCGCGCCATATTGATTGCGTGACACAACGAAATATTTATTCCGATGTCTTTTTGGGGTATCCTGGTCTTGTCGGGAAGTTCTTTTTCGGAGTCGCACATCCGGATGGCCAGTGGAAATGTTTGTGGCCGCACATAGTGAGTCAACGCCTCGTCGATTTGTTTTAGATTGGCCATATTTTGTTCCTCCTTTGTCAATAATGCGCATCTGATAAACGAGAAAACCCTACCTCTTACAGTTACGGAATTTCTGTTGTATCTTCGAGGTGCCGCCGTGTACACCTTATCAGAATTCCCGCCTGTTTTCCAGCGGTTGCCTCAACCATAATGACTCCGCCATAGCAATCCAGCGTGCCAGCGTAGCTAGACCAAGAGCACCATAAAGTGAGAGCCGAGGCTCAGCCTCGGCTCTCTCACCGTTTCTCTTCGCTTCCGCAGCGCTCACTTAGCGCCCGAGATTGCTTTTACGCTCACGGGCTTCTCTCCGACCATAAATCGTGGGTCGAAGTTAGTAGCTTCACAATCGGGTCAACAAAGCCCACCCTCACCGCTGTTCTCAGGACCTCGTGCTGGGAGATGAAGTCGGCTACGGGAGGGCTGGTCCTATAATAGAAAGATACAAACTCGGCTCCCAGGCTGTTAGGGAGCATGACTGTGTCCCTGAACTCTCTCAGGGTGTCTAGTTCCTTTGTTGTATCGGTACAGTAGGCTGCGGTAGCGATAAAACAAATACCCTCCTTTTCCGTCGGATGGCCATAACCACCCCATGGCGTTCCTCCCAAGTCGGTTAGAGACGGCGTGGTATCACCCGTTATTTTGGCCCACATATAACCGCTGTACTTATGGTTGTCAACGACGATGGCGATCATATTGACCCCGCTGGCTGTGTCTGGAGAGCACTCTACGTAGTCGGTTTCGTTCCACCACAAGAGCCGCAGCGATCCTTCGGTGACGTTTGCTGCAGCTACTTCACCATCGGTATAATAAAGCCTTATCTCAATCTCGGTCCCAGGCTTGGTGTTGATAACACGGACATCGCGCCATATGTCCAGTGGGACGAAATCGGTGGGGGCGGGAGTGGTGTAGGAGTCCAAGGTTAGGGTGGAGGTTGGGGGGTGGGGGTTAGTAGCGTACCGAGTAATAGTCACCGTAGCTGTGCCCCTTACCTCAACCTCAGTGTCAGCCTCGGTCACAGCATCAACGGTGCTATTAGTCACCGTCTTTGTTACTGTACCAACCCCGAGCCAGGGCTCGAAATCCACATTATCGCTAACCTCGTCACCCGTACCATCGGGGTTGAGTGTTTCGTGGTATGGCCCGCTGGCATCGCCCCACCAGTTGTAGACGGCGTCCACCGTCTCGCCTCCATCGTTCCATACACCCAACCCATTGCCGACGATGTTGTTGAAGTGAGCCTCCAGGATAGAATCATCGCAAACCCATATGCCTGTCTCATAGTTGTCAGCGATAGTGGATCCTTGTATGTTTACAGTGGATGGATCGAACCCGTCAAACGGCAAACCTATCACGATACCTGCATCCGTCTCTGTAAGCGTACAGCCGTCAAGATTGGCCTCAGCATTCAATATGGCGACACCCGTCGTTGACTTATCGACAGTGACGCCTGAGAGGTCCACCACAGAGGTGCCTACAGCGCTTATGATAGCCACCCCCGCCCCTAAATCGGTGGGGATAATGTTTTCCACCGTCAGATCAGCAATTCTCCCTGTGCTGTCAAGGTAGACGATGCCGAAATCCGCTGCTCCTCCGCACTGCCCGTAGTCGTTGTGTCCCACAGCGACCACGGTGCCGTCGGACTCGAGCCCCACCGTGTGATAGCCGCCTGTGGCGACCTGGGCGATGTCCGTCCAGGTGCCGACATCGCACTGCCCAAAGTCGTTGTTTCCAACGGCGATCACGGTGCTGCCGTCCTTAAACCCCACCGTGTGATACTCGCCTGCGTCGACCTGAATGATGTCCGTCCAGCCGCCGACATCGCACTGCCCGTACTCGTTGTCTCCCACGGCGATCACGGTGCCGTCATTCCTAAGCCCAACCGTGTGAAAGCCGCCTGCGTCGACTTGGGTGATGTCCGTCGAGCCGCCGATATCGCACTGCCCATCGGTGTTCGAGCCCACGGCGACCACGGTGCCGT
>JBATUN010000034.1:0-114157 GCA_049671165.1 Dehalococcoidia bacterium
ATATGGAAAATTTACTTTCGCTTCTATCCGGTGGGCATTCTGGATGAAAGAACATTCAGGATTGCCTCATGCTAAAAGTGTAACCTATGTGTCCGGATAAAAGTGTTACCTATGTCGGGATTGTACAGGGTTACTTCCACGGAGTCAACTTCGCTTGGTAATCTCATGACCCCGCCGAGATTGCTTCGGCTGGCTTTGCCAGTCCCGCAATGACAGGAAAAAGGTGTCATTCTGGGATGCCACCTGCCCTGAGCCCGGAGTCGCCCGCCCCCCCAGTGCCTCGCGCACACAGTCTGAGGACGCAGACAGCACATCTCCTTTCATGCTAATATAAAGCCGTCATACTAAGACGAGACAGGTCCAACAGCGTAAATAATCGTGAAATGTGTGATATTAGCGAGCGGTTTTGGCACCCGGCTGTATCCGCTCACGCGTGATACGGCCAAGGCTCTGATAGAGTACAGGGGTAAGCCACTGCTAACCCACATTGTAGAGAGAATCCCCCGTAACACCGATATCCTGCTTGTCACTAACAGGAAATTTGAGGTAGATTTTCGTCGCTGGCAAGACAACACAGATAGAAGGGTAAAAATTGCTATTGAAGATGTGTGGACTGAAAAGGACAAGAAGGGTGCTTTGGGGTCGTTGACGTTCGGGATTGAGCAAGGGAATATCAATGAGGATCTGTTGGTTTTAGCTAGCGACGACTACTTTGAGTTTGATTTGTCTCGGTTTGTTGCTGCCTATAATGGCGAAAACGCTTTGGTGGCCGTTCACGACATTGGTGATAAGGATAGAGCCAGGCAATTCGGAGTTGTCGAAGTAGAAAGAGGCAGAATAGTGAAGTGTGAGGAGAAACCAATGCATCCTAAAACCAGCCTTATCGGTGTTGCCTGCTATGTTCTGCCGCCCGGATTATTTCCCGTCTTGTCTCGCTATCATCGTGAACATCCTGAGATCGATCAGCTGGGCCACTTCATTACCTATCTGGTAGAATGCGATACGGTCGATGCGTATGTTTTCACTGAGCTGTGGCTAGACACAGCAGACATTCTCTCGCTTTCGGGTGAAATAGGAACGCCTGGGGAGTCCAAATGAGGATTTCAGTCATCGGCGCTGGCTATGTAGGTTTGGTTACCGCCGCTGCGCTTGCTAACAAAGGACACAATGTTATCGTTGTCGACACAGACGAGACCAGGGTCGGTATGGTCAAGCAGAAGAAATCGCCTATCCTTGAAGAGGGGCTCCACGATATACTCTCAAACTGTATCGATTCCAACCATCTGAGGGCCACCGGTGACTACCGAGAAATTCTGGATACTGATATCACCCTGATATGCGTCGGCACGCCCTCCAATTCAGATGGCAGCATGAATTTGAGTCATATCAAGGAATCAGCCAAAGATATCGGCAGAGTGCTGCGTGCTGAGAGCGGACATTATACGGTGGTGGTGAGAAGCACCGTTGTCCCGGGGACGACGGAAGGGATAATCATTCCCGCTATGGAGCAATATTCCGGGAAGAAGGCACATGTGGACTTCGATGTTGCTGTGAACCCGGAATTCCTGCAAGAAGGCAAGGCATTGCACTGTTTTTTCAATCCTGACCGAATTATTATCGGGGAAGAGGCGCAGAGAGCTGGAGATATGATCAAGGAGCTATATCAAGGTATCTCTGCACCCATTGTGCGAACCGGTATAGCCACTGCTGAAATGATAAAATTTGCCTCCAATGCCTTTCTGGCTACCAAGATTTCCTTTATCAACGAAATAGGCAATATATGTCAAAAGCTCGGGATAGATGTTTATGATGTGGTCAAGGGAGTGGGTTTAGATTACAGAATAGGTCAGCATTTCCTGAGGGCGGGCATAGGCTTTGGCGGCTCCTGTCTGCCCAAGGACCTTAAAGCCCTGGTACATGCCAGCAGGCATTTGGGCTATCAGCCTCTGGTTCTAGAGTCCGTATTGGAGGTAAATAGAAATCAAATCCTGAATATGCTCCGGATGGTCGAGGAGAAACTCGGGAATTTGGAAGATAAGACAATTTGCGTCCTCGGCTTGGCGTTCAAGCCCAATACTGATGACATCAGGAATTCTCCCGCCTTAGAGGTGATAAGATTGCTGATGGAGAAGGGCGCTTCGGTAAAAGCTTACGACCCGCTAGCTATGCCTAACGCTAAGAGCGCGCTCTCAGAGCAGGTAGAATATTGCCGCAATGCTAAGGAGGCGGTCAGCAACTGCGATTGTGTCCTCGTTCTCACTGAATGGGATGAGTTCAAAGAAGAAAGCCTGTACCACGGGAAAGTGGTCTTTGATGGCAGGAGGGTTCTTGACCCTAAAGAAGCCAGAGCATTCTGTGACTACCATGGGATATGCTGGTAAAAGAGCGTTATTTCAAGCAACGAAAATCATTCTCGTATGTGCAGGATAGGGAATGGGTAATATCGCAAACATGAATCCGCCGAACTCCCGCAAAGCGAGCAGGCACAGGAGCAGGGGCTTACCCTGCCTGTGTACCCGGAGCTCAGCGAAGAGCAGATCGAATTAGTGGTGAAGAGCGTAAGAGATTCGTGAACAGGAGGGCATTGCATTAAGCGGGCCCGTTGCTCAGACTTGCGTACTTTGTCATCTGTGATTTGTTCCCTGAACCAAAAGGCAATGTTCACTCTGCCTTGCGCTCCTGAGGATCGTTTAAGCTATACTGTAGACTGTGGTAAAATTGCACAAAAGTCCTCAAGAAAGGGCTCACAAACTGGAGCGTCACGAATGTCGAACCAGAAGGAGTTATGGCACCCCGATTGGAGTGGAAGGCCGAACATGGCCTGATGGAAGATATCAGCATTAGGAGTAGCCTTGAGGAGGAAAACGAATCCCATCAAAGTTGTCATTCTAGCTGGCGGCCTGGGCACACGACTTGCTGAAGAAACAGAAGTCAAGCCCAAGCCAATGGTGGAGATTGGCGGAATGCCAATACTCTGGCATATCATGAAACAATATTCCTATTACGGATTCGAGGAGTTTTTTATCGCTCTGGGATATAAAGGTGAGGTCATCAAGCGCTTCTTCCTCGACTATTATGCGCTTAAAGGCAGTATGACGATTACTCTCTCCAATGGAAAAGTGCAAATGCATGACCAGGAGTGCGAAGATTGGGTCGTACATCTGATGGACACCGGTCAGGAAACACTAACCGGGGGCCGCGTTAAAAGATTGGAGCCGTGGCTGAGTAATGGCACTTTCATGGTGACCTACGGGGATGGTGTTAGCGATATAGACTTGCATGATTTGCTCAACTTCCATCGCTCTCACGGTCGCATCGGCACTGTGACTGCCGTGCGCCCTCCGTCACGCTTCGGTGGCCTGGTCTTTGATGGTAATATGGTATCCGCTTTCACTGAAAAGCCTCAAATTGGCGAGGGCTGGATCAACGGTGGATTTCTAGTGTTGGAGCCTGCTATTTTCAATTATTTGGAAGGAGATAACAGCAGCTTGGAAGCGGATGCGCTGGAGAGGCTGGCTGCTGACCATCAGTTGGGTGCTTATCAGCACAGCCGTTTCTGGCAGTGTATGGATACCTTGCGCGATAAACGGCTGGTCGAAAAATTGTGGCAGGAAGGAAGCGCGCCGTGGAAAGTCTGGAAATGAAAAAGTTATTTGATAACGTCTTCGAAGGTAAAACTGTCCTGGTCACAGGGCATACTGGCTTTAAGGGGTCATGGCTTTCTATCTGGCTAACAGAACTAGGAGCCAATGTCATTGGATATGCTTTAAAGCCATATACCGAGGAGGATAACTTTGTTGTTGCCAAGGTAGGAAGCAAAATTAGAAATCATATTGGCGATATTAGGGATTATGATAAGCTAAAAGGAATTTTTGATGAATACCAGCCAGAACTTGTCTTCCACATGGCGGCTCAACCATTAGTCAGGTTGTCTTACCTGCAGCCAAAATTAACCTATGATACCAATGTAGGTGGAACGGTGAATCTCTTTGAATGCTGCCGGCTTACTGACTCGGTAAGGGTAATAATCAATGTGACCAGTGATAAGTGTTATGAAAACAAAGAATGGGTTTGGGGATACAGGGAGAATGACCCAGTAGGTGGCTATGACCCATATAGTTCGAGCAAAGGATGTTCCGAAATTATAACATCAGCCTATAGAAGCTCTTTCTTTAATGTAAGCGAACATAAGCAACATAATAAATCGATTTCCTCAGTAAGGGCCGGCAATGTCATCGGCGGTGGCGACTGGCGAGAGGACAGGCTAGTCCCGGACTGCATTAGGGCACTAAGGAATAACGAACCCATTGGTATTCGTTCTCCAAAGTCAGTAAGGCCCTGGCAGTACGTGCTTGAGCCTTTAAGCGGATATTTGCTACTGGCTTCAAAAATGTATGAAGATGAAGAGAAGTATTCAGGAGCCTGGAATTTCGGGCCAGACTACCGGTCAATTATTACCGTCGGAGAATTGGTAAGAAGTCTAATAAGATATTGGAGGAACGGGCAGTACAAGGACCTATCAAAAAGGCTTGCGCTTGAACCTCATGAAGCGAAATCATTAGTATTGGATATTTCGAAAGCAATTAATTTACTAGACTGGAGGCCTACCTTAAATCTGAATGAAGCTATAGAGTACACTGTGAACTGGTACAAGGCAGATAATGTCAATTATGATTTCTGTGTAAGCCAGATTAGAGATTATGTTGGTAAGTTAACAAAAAGACAAGCGATTAGTAGTCATGAAGGATAAGTACTTCCTGCCCCAAACTATCGGAAAGTGCCTGGGATGTGAAAGCGAATTGCCTAGCGCTTTTCTGGACTTGGGTGAAATGCCCTTGGCCAATAGTTACGTTGATCCCAAAAATAAAGACAGAGAAGAAACGGCCTATAGGCTAGCTGTCGCTTATTGCCCAAAGTGCCATTTAGTACAGCTTACCCACAGGGTTGCTCCTGAGGACTTATTCAATAATTACCTTTACTTTTCGTCATTTTCCGATGCTTTTCTGAAACATGCTAAAGACATGGTAGCAAGCTTAACCAGCCAATTTGCTTTAGATGACAGTAGCCTAGTGGTGGAAATCGGCAGTAATGACGGGTATTTACTCCAGTTCTTTAAGCAGAGGGGCATTCCCGTTCTAGGAATTGAACCGGCCAAAAACATTGCCAAAGTCGCTAACGAAAGTGGCATTCCCACCATGGATGTCTTTTTTGGCCCAGACTCAGTCGCTCAAATCATAAAAGCCAGAGGGCAGGCTGATATTATTATTGGCAATAATGTATTGGCACATGTTCCCCTGATTAATGATTTTTTGCTTTCCGTAAATAAATGCTTAAAGGCAACCGGTAGCGCCGTATTTGAATTTCCCTATTTGAAAGACCTAGTGGACCATACTGAGTTTGATACCATCTATCATGAGCACGTCTTCTATTACTCATTGAGTGCCATTAGAATACTTGCCGAGCGCGCCGGGCTGGAACTGTACGGCGTGAGCAAGCAGGATATTCACGGCGGTTCACTACGAGTCTTTCTTCAAAGAGAAAGACAACATGAGGTATCAGGTAATGTAGGAAAGATGCTGCTGGAGGAAGAACAATGTGGAATCACGGATAAGGATTTATACAGCAATTTTGGTGAAAAGGTAGAAAAGCTGAAGGCCAAGTTAGTGGGATTGTTACAAGAACTTAAGCAGGCAGGCAAGACCATAGCCGCTTATGGTGCGGCCGCTAAAGGGAATACACTGTTAAATTATATAGGGATAGATAATAACGTGATTGACTTCGTGGTTGATAGAAGCCCACATAAGCAGGGGTTTCTCCTGCCCAGAACCAGGATTCCAATCTTACCTACGCATGAGCTACTTAAGAGAATGCCTGATTACACTATAGTTTTGGCCTGGAATTTTGCCGAAGAGATTTTAGCCCAGCAGGCTGAGTACCGGGGACGAGGGGGGAAGTTTATTATACCCATACCTGAGATACAGGTGATATGAGATGATATTTAAAGAAACCAGACTGAAAGGAGCTCATATTATTGAAGTAGAAGCACTGGAGGATGAGCGGGGCTTTTTTGCTCGTAGTTTCTGTCAGAAGGAGTTTCAAGTACACGGTTTAAATCCCCGCATTGTCCAGTGCAATATCTCTTATAATATAAAGAAAGGCACGCTCCGCGGGATGCATTATCAGGTTACTCCTTACGAGGAAGCCAAATTGGTGAGCTGTATAAGAGGAGCCATATATGATGTAATTATAGACCTGAAAGAGCATTCCCCTACTTATCGCCAGTGGTTCGCTGTGGAATTAACCGCTGAAAACTATAGAATGCTCTATGTTCCCGAGGGGTTTGCTCACGGGTTTCAGACCCTAAAGGACGATACTGTGGTCTTCTATCAGATGTCGGAATTCTATCACCCAGAGTGTGCCCGAGGGGTGAGATGGGATGACCCGGTGTTTGGGGTTAAGTGGCCGTTACCTCATCCGATATTATCGGAGAAAGACCATGGTTATCTGGATTTTGCGAAAGATGGAAATAAAGAATGAAAAAATCCGTTTTAATAGCTGGGGTCGGCGGTGCGTCGTTAGGGACAGAGATTTTTAAGAGTTTAAGGCATAGTGGGAATTACGATATTTTCGCTGCCGATATTTCGCCTTATGCTTACGGACTATATGAAGAGGGTTTTATCAAAACCTGTGTTGTTGACCGCCAGCGATATATTCCAAGCATCCTTGACATTTGTCGGCGGGAAAAAATAGATGCCATCGTGCCCGGCGGTGAGGAACCACTGCTGTTACTGTCTGGGGAGAAGGACGTATTCGAGCGTGATGGCATCGTCTTAGCCATCAACTCAAAGCAAGTTATTGACCTTTGTGCTGATAAGATAAAGACATTTGATTACCTGCGCCATCAGGGTATTCCGGCTCCCTCGACCAAGGTGGTTAGTAATATAGAGGAACTAGGAGATTTGAGTTACCCTTGTATCGTTAAGCCGGCTACTGGCTCCGGGGGCAGCACTTTTGTCTGCCTTGCCGAGGATAAAGAAGAAGCCAACCTTTATATTTCTTATCTAAACAAAAGAGGTATAAAAGTGGTTGCCCAGGAGTATGTTCCTCATTGTGAAGGTGAGTATACGGTGGGCGTCTTGTCTCTTCCAAATGGGGAGATTATCGGTGCAATTGCTCTAAAAAGGTCTTTCAGTTCCAAGTTATCTTATCTCGTTAAGTATAATGACAGGATTGTATCAAGCGGGTACAGCCAGGGACTTATCGATGATTTTGACGATGTTAGGGCACAAGCGGAGGATATAGCCTCAAAAATTGAAAGTCGTGGTCCCTTGAACATTCAAGGCCGACTTAAAGACGGTGTTCTTTACCCGTTTGAACTGAATGCAAGGTTTTCAGCCAGCACTTATTTAAGGACGATGGCGGGGTTTAACGAGGTTGACATGTTTCTGCAGTTTCTGTTTGAGCGCAAACATACATTACCAGAGAACATTAAATATGGTTACTACCTTCGCAGTCTTGAAGAGAAATATATTGGCTGTAAAGAGATAAAGAGATGATTAAGTGGATAACTGAAAACTTAGGAACGGCAGAAGTAGGTGATGTTAACGATAAAGAGTATTCGGTTGTCGATGTTAGGGATTTGGTTGATAGAGAAGGCAATTCAGACCAAGCAATATTGGAGAGAATTGATACTGTTGTTGATTTATTAAAACAAAACCACAAAGTAGTGGTGTGCTGTGATTACGGAATATCAAGGAGCAATGCGATTGCCATTGGTGCTATCGTAAGATGTTTAGCTTATGATTTTGATGAGGCGGTTAGGTTTGTTATGGAGGAGACAGGGGAGAAGGCAATCCACGTTGACGTTCTTAATTCCGTCAGACATGTTCTAGGAATAAACAAAAGAGGTAATATGCCGACTAACAACAAAATCCTTATGACTGGCGGAGCAGGTTTTGTAGGTAGCACTTTGGCTGCAAGATTGAGAAAAGGTTTTGACCTTATTACACCTACTCGGCAAGAGCTAAATCTATTAGACGGAGCAATAGAGCTTGATCTATTGGTTAAAAATAGTGGTGTGGACACTATTATTCATCTAGCTAATCCGAGAAAATATACTACGACTGAATCCATGGGGCAATCCCTCGTAATGTTAAAAAATGTTTTGGATGTATGTAAAGGAAATCACCTAAACCTTTTGTATCTATCCAGTTGGGTGGTGTACTCTGGCTATAATAGTTCACACTTAATTGCATCCGAGTCCTTGCCTTTGCGCCCAAAAGGGACTTATGGACAAACCAAAGCATTATGCGAAACACTGCTCAATGAATATAGAGATGCTTATGGCCTTAACATATACTTGTTGAGGTCAAGCCCTGTCTATGGTGTTGGAAGCGATAAGCCTAAATTCATTTATGCTTTTTTTCAGAAAGCCTTAAACGATGAAACTGTATTCACCCATAAATACCTCAATGGTGAACCTGTATTGGACTTAATCCACGTTAACGATGCAGTCAGGGCGATTGAATGCGTTATTAAGGCTAAGCCCGATAATTCATTTGATTTGAATATAGGCTCTGGAGTTGGTTACTCTACATTTGAGATTGCTAAGATGATAAAAGAAATATGTGGCTCAAAGAGCACGATCAGGCGCCAGCAGATCAACGATTTTGTGGCCAATATTGTTATGGATATAAGTAAAGCTAAGGGACTTTTTCGATGGCAGCCGACGATTAAAATAAGAGAGGGGTTGAAAGAGGTAATGCATCATATTGCTCAGACAAAGACGAATGCAAGGGGTCAACATTGTAAAGGGAACGGCAGTGAGTAGCGAACAAGAAAGGAGAAGACAACAATCGTTTTTATGGCAGAGATCTTCTGAGTTCCCGGACTATAACTCTATACTTGCATTTTTTCAGGCACAATCCGTGCTGGAAAATGCCCATGGGAATAGCCTTTTAGATTTGGCATGTGGGGATGGTACTCTTACTGCTATGCTATCTGCTGAATTTAAAAGGATAGTTGGTGTAGACGCATCCACATCTCATCTTACTAAGGCGAGGGAAAGGTGTCCCAAGACAGAATTCAAAGAATCTTTAATTGAGACCCTGGAAACTAGGGAGCGGTTTGATGTGATAACAATGTTAAATATCCTAGAGCATGTCATCGACCCGGTCCTTGCTTTACAGAGAGCAGCGTCTTTTTTAAGAGAGGATGGTATCTTGATTGTTCATGTGCCCAACGCCTTAGCGGTTAATCGTGTTATCGCCCGTATAATGGGGACGTTGACAGATGAATACGAGCTTTCTCCATACGATATTAATGTTGCTGGGCATAGAAGAAGTTATGATATGCGTTCTTTAGCGCATGATTTTAGGTCTGCGAGCCTAGAAGTTACATCAACCGGTGGAATCTTTTACAAGATGCTTTCCACTCCTCAAATGGACTGGTTACTGAGAAACGGTCCCTGGGCAGATGGGGGTTTTGGCTGGGGCCGAGTTGGGGCGGAAAAAGAGAGGGATTGGAAATTTGAGTTTTGCCGGGCTTGTTATGAATTTGGCAAGACCCGACCGGACGATTGTAATATCATCTATGCCTGTGCCAAAAAGAAGTGAGCCCTCTAGAATGAGCTATCATCAACAATTTGCGGAGGAGAGGAAGAGAGACATCCACCGGATGGTGGAAGACCGGCAAACGGCTGAACTTGGATTAGCATTCGTCAGAGATACTGCAAATTACAAATATTCATATAATTTTACCTGGCTGGGTCGTCCAATCATACAATTACCGCAAGATATCGTCGCCATGCAAGAAATCATCTGGCAGGTAAAGCCTGATTTAATCATTGAGACCGGAATTGCACATGGCGGCTCTCTGATTCTTTATGCATCTATGCTTGAGCTATTGGGCGGAGATGGGCAGGTTTTGGGCATAGACATTGATATCCGCGAACACAACCGGGTAGAGATTGAAAAGCATCCCATGTTTAAGAGGATTACGATGATACAAGGCTCTTCTACTGATGAGGATATCGCCCGGCAAGTTTATGGTTTTGCCAAGAATGGAAAGCAGGTCTTGGTGGCTCTGGATTCATACCACACCCATAGCCATGTTCTGAGAGAGCTTGAATTATATTCTCCTTTGGTGACCAAAGGAAGTTATCTGGTCGTTTTTGATACATCAATTGAAGATATGCCCGAAGATTTTTTCCCAGACCGCCCCTGGGGCAAGGGGAATAACCCCAAAACCGCAGTCTGGGAGTTTCTGAAAACAAACCACCGCTTTGAGATTGACAAAGAGATTGAAAATAAGCTACTGATAACGGGAGCCCTGGATGGCTACCTGAAATGTATCAAGGATTAATCATGGAACGAATACCAATATCCGGCCCCTGGATTACACAGAAGGAAATAGATTATGTTGCCGATGCTGCTGCTAACGCCTGGTATGGTAATGCCAATATGTATAATGAGCGTTTTGAAAAGGCATTTGCCAAGTACACCGGTAGCCAGTTCGCCATTTCTTTGCCGTCCTGCACTTCGGCTATCCACCTATCTCTTGTGGCCCTGGGCATTGGTGTTGGTGACGAGGTTATTGTTCCTGATGTAACCTGGATCGCAAGCTCAGCACCCGTTTCCTATGTTGGAGCAAAGCCGGTATTCGCGGACATAGATAAAAAAACCTGGTGTCTGTCTGCGGAATCTTTTGAGCAACTTATCACTCCTAAGACAAAGGCTGTAATTCCGGTGGACCTCTATGGGGGTATGCCCGATATGGATAGCATCTGTGAGATTGCCCGGCGGCAGGGGATTGCCGTGATTGAAGATGCCGCTGAGGCTATCGGTTCCGAATATATGGGCCGAAGAGCGGGCAGTTTTGGGGATACCGGAGTGTTTAGCTTCCACGGTTCCAAACCCCTTGTTACTGGAGAAGGTGGCATGCTGGTTACGAATCGAGAGGATATTTATCGGAGGAGTCTTTTCTTAAGAGACCACGGTCGCGCTCCAGGTGATAAGTTGTTTTGGAATACTGAAATCGCCTACAAATACAAGATGACCAGCCTGCAGGCGGCACTGGGTCTGGCGCAACTCGAACGTATTGAGGAGTTGCTGGGGCTCAAACTCCGGATTTTTGATTGGTATCAGTCAAGGCTAGGCGGCATCAAGGAGATTACTGTGAACTACGAGGCACCGAATACTAAGAATACTTATTGGATGGTGACGATAGTCATTAGCGAGAAGTTTGGTCTCAAAAAAGAGGCTCTCATGACTTTGATGGCAGAAAAAGGCATAGATTGCCGCCCTTTTTTTTATCCGTTGAGCTCTCTCCCCGCCTATCAAAGATTAAAACAGGCAAAACAGGCACAACGGAGGAATAAAATTTCCTACCAACTGTCGCCATACGGTTTGAATTTGCCTTGCGGCATGAATATGACCGAGGAAAAAGTGGGTTATGTGTGCGACACGCTGAAGTCCATCCTTGGTGTTGGTCAATAACACTGTCCGGTAAGTTGGGGCCCATGTGCCTTCCAAATAGCTTTAAAGAATTTAAGTTACCTGACGGGAAAGTTAGGAAACAGAAGAAGTGATTACGATACTCATTCCGACATATAATCGCCCCGACTATCTGAAACGAATACTGGGTTACTATAATGACTTTCGTGTTGCGTACAATATCATTGTTGCCGATGGTAGCTCTGATGAAATTAAGAAGGTAAACAAAGAGACGGTTTCCTCATTCCCGAGTTTAAGGATTCAACACTTGGCCAAATATTCTTCGGAAACCCATCCCCTTCATCGGTTAAATGATGCGCTAAAATACATAAATACTGAGTATTGCGTGTTCTGTGCCGACGATGACTTCGTTACGCCGAACGGGATAAGGCAATCCGTAGATTTCCTGGAGAAGAACCCTGATTTCGCCATTGCCCATGGGCGATACATTAGCTTTCGGTTGGAGAGACGCAAAAATGGACAGAATTTTCGTTGGCAACCTACCTATTCCGCTTTATCGATAACATTTGAACACTCAGAGCAAAGGTTAACTTACCATCTATCGAATTATTCACCAACCTTCTATGCTATTCATAGGTCTGAACTCTTACAAATGATTTGGGCTGAAAATGTCAGGTTCATGAACGACGCACGGTTCAGCGAGTTATTACCTTCCATGCTCGCCTCAATATATGGAAAAGTGAAGTGTTTAGACGTGCTTTACGCTGCCCGGGATGCGTCTTCAATTAGAGTTGGATATTGGCCAACTTTAACAGATGCCATTGAAGCGGGTGCATATAATGAAACGTATGCTAAATTTAGAGACTGCTTATCAATGCATCTAAGCAAGCGATCTCAACTGGATATTGAGGAATCAGGGCAAGTTGTTGATGAAGCTATGTCTGCCTACATGAAGAAGTATTATCACCCCTCGAAAAGCAAGATGGGATATATATCAGCTAGGATGGGGCATATCTTACGTTATCTAAATTTGCCTGACTGGTTAGATAGAGGAATAAGAAGGTCATATACACGGCTTGCCAGGTCTAGATATACCAGAAAAGCTTCTATAGACATGTCCCCTTCCTCGAAGTACTACGATGATTTCAACAGGATACGCCGTCATGTTTTAGCCTCTTCAGGGATAATTGCCAAATAAACACTAAGTACCGAAGGGCTGGTACATATTGCGTTTGACCACATTAGAAATAGAGGACAATCCGAAATTCCGGCTGAAGATAAGGTATAGTTATGAAAGTTCTCATCTGCAAGTTCTTTGACGAAAAAGATGTCGACCGCAAGATTTTGAGGTTGGTCAACCGCGAGAAGAAGCGGGCCACCAATTTGAGGGTTTTTTGTTCCAATGAGCAAATACAGAAGAGCCTTCAATTAGTGGAAATAGAGAGTGAAGTCCTCCACGATTTCTATCGCATTGCTGGGCCCGATGATGAACCCGGTTGGGAAGAAGTATACGAACTATCCGACCGGCTGCACGCCTCTGCTGAAGATGATAATAGATTGAAATACCATGGTATAAATTTTCTAACCCTCGAATACAGCCCACATAGGTATCTTTTGACGACGAAGCTTTCCAGACTTTGCAGGAGAATGGCAGAGCAAGGTTGCGATGTTCTAGTTCTTGTTCTAGCGGAACCCTTAAGCATGTGGCTGCCAGATATAAAGTCGAGAAGGATAAGAACTGTGAAATATGCTAACCGCATCGAAATCCTGCGACGAACGAGGTTAATCCATGACGCGCTGCCCAGAGTTCGCCCACGATTGAGAACGGTGAAGGGCAAAGGAAGTTCGTCTGTTTCAATTGCGGCAAAGTCCGACGAAGCCCAACAGGGACCGAAGGCACTATTCGTTGTCGGCCCTCCCTTATACGCGAGACCCGCGGCAACCATCATCGATGAGTGTCTCAAAAATCGCCTGAAGCCTTGTGTCGCTACAGATGATCCGGCTTCGGCTGCAATATTTCGGCGTCATGCCATCGGTCATTCAGCAACGCCAATTTTCAAACCCTCGTATCCAGTTAAGGTTCTGCCGCTTTTCTGTAGGCTCAGGAAACATGCCAGGAATTGTCTTAGTGCAGAATCAGACGATTTTTCGGAAGCATATCTGTGCACAAAGGCTTTGATGGCTGATATGCTGCCGCTCTGTTATCTCGCGATATCCAGTATCGACTTTATGGATAGAATGATGAAGGTTACCTCACCAGATATATTATGCCTGATGCCGGATGGTTTCTTCCTACAGCAGATGGCCGCAGCTTTGGCAAAAAGGCATAATATTCCCACAGTAGCAGGCAGTGCTGCCATAGAAACTGGCAACGCACGCTCACACATGAGGCACCTGCATGCAGATAAGAAAGCTGTAATGGGGGAAGTAATTAAGGGACTTTACATTGACAGCGGGGTGGAGCCAGATAGAATTGTAGTGACCGGAGCAGCTAACTTTGACCTCCTGTTTAACAGGGACAAGGAGAAAGACAAACAAGCTTTGCTGGCCTCTAACATTGACCCCAACAAGACGATCATTCTGTTCGCTACGCAGCATATCGCATTCTCGGAAACTGAAAGAATGCTGATTGGCGTCGTCAACGCTGTCAGTAAGATGAATGACGTTCAGTTGATAGTAAAGGTCCACCCGAGAGAAGACATGACAAACTACAAAGTATTCGCGGAAGAATCTCATGAAATTGGGCTTCACGTTGTGAAGGATATAGACCTATACGCACTGATCAACAATTGCGAACTTCTAATAACGAAATACTCGACAACCGCCCTGGAGGCAATAATACTTGATAAACCAGTGGTTACTATCAATGTGTCCGATGAAGCTACGCCGGTTCCCTACGCAGAGGAAGGCGCGGCCCTGGGGGTCTATAGGCATGAAGATATTGAGCAGGCTATTCTAAAAGCATTGCATGATGAGGAAACTCGGGATAAACTAAAAGCCGGTAGGTATAGCTTTGTTAGAAATTGGGCTGGCGAGCCAGATGGCAAAGCCGCGCCAAGAATAGTAACGCTCATGAAAGAAATGATAGCTGCATCAGCCAAACACGGTAAAGGAGCTGCATGAGAAAGGTCAAACTGGGAGATAGAGTAATAGGTGATGATCACCCTACATTTATCATTGCTGAGATGGCATACAGCCATGACGGCTCAGTTGATAAAGCCAGGACAATTATCAGGGGAGCTGCGGAAGCAAAAGCCGATGCCATAAACTTTCACCTTACCTCTATGAAAGACTACATGGTTCCCCAATATACGGGCGGTCGCGGAAGAATTACAGCAGGCAAGGACCGACAATCTATCTACGGTCATCTATGCGAAATTAGCTTGAGCCAAGAGACATGGAAGGAGCTGTTTGCCTATGCCCGGGAGCAGCGCCTGCTTATCAGCACAATGTGCAATGACCTCCCTAGCGTTGAATTTGCCTCTCAACTGGAGCCAGACATGTATGGAATTCACTCTGCCTGCCTCGCAGAAGAAGATTTAGTAACAGGGGTAGCTTCAAAACGGAAACCGATATTTTTGAAGGTTGGTGGTACGTACCTGGGAGAAATCGAAAGGGCAGTTCGGCTGATCCAGCAGGCAGGAAATCATGATATTGCTCTGATGCACGGCATCCAGAATTACCCCACTAGACTGGAGGACATGCACCTGCGCTATATCCAGTCCCTGAAGCAGATATTCGGTCTGCCCGTAGGCTTTGCTGACCATACCGACGGAGGCTCCGAGCTGGCTATGATTATCCCACTGGTAGCTGTAGCTTCTGGAGCTAATCTAATAGAAAAACATATAACTCATGATAGAAGCCTGAAGGGTGTGGATTTCGAATCGGCGCTCGACCCCAAAGGGCTGAGAAGGCTAGTTAAAGATTTGAGACAGATTGAAAAGGCATTTGGTGCTCCGACGGTAAGGCCCCTTTCTGGAGCAGAAGCAGACTACAGGCAATCAAGCAAGAAGCGGACTGTGGCTCGTAACACCCTGGAGAAAGGGGCGAAAATAGCCAGAGACAAAATAGCTTTTAAGCGTTCTGACGACGGTGTTCACCCTGATGAAAGTCAGTATTTGATAGGGAGGACTGTAAATCAAAAAGTTGAGAAGAATGAAGCGATTACGTGGGATAAAGTATCGTGAGGGGACAGTGAAGTGAAGTCGGCAATTTTCATCACTGTGAGGATGAAATCGAGCAGGCTGCCGGGTAAGGCTTTGCTTGAAATCAAGGGGAAGCCGGCCATCGAGCATCTTATCGACCGCTTGAAACTGGCCGAATCCCCGGATTTGATTGTTTTGTGTACCTCTATCCATCCTGACGATACCGTCCTGGCAGATGTGGCGCACAATAACAGTATTGAATGCTTTCGAGGAAGCGAGGATGATAAGCTGGACAGATATTTGAATGCCGCTCAGAGATATGGTGTAGACTTCATCGTAGTCACGGAGGGGGATAACATATTCTATGAACCCGAGATTATCGACGGACTTATAGAGCTGTATCTGCGCACGAAAGCGGACTATGTTTCCTGTCCCGAGTTACCTTTAGGCACTGCCCCTCATGGGATTAAGGTCGAGGCGCTAGAGAAGGTCTGTCAAATTAAATCTGAAACGGATACTGAGGTCTGGGGCGGTTACTTTGGAGATAGCGGACTTTTCAAGGTGCAATATCTGGGCATCCCGGAGGAAGTTAGACATCCTGAAATACGAATGACGCTTGACTATCCTGAGGATTACGAGTTTATTAAAGCCATCTTTAACAGGTTATATTCGCCAGGCAAGGTCTTTTCCCTGCGAGATATCCTTTCTTTGCTGAGAGACCATCCCCAACTTATGGACATAAACCGGAATAGGCAGGAGGCATACATGGAGCATCTGAAAAAATCCGCCCCTGTTAAATTTAAGGATATACCCAGTGCCAGTTCTTGAAGATTATGCCATATCCTAGAAGCATAGTACCCTTCATAATAGTCTAGGATAGAAGTAGTAAGTCAGAGATGGATGAAATAAAATTAGCCAATAAATTGATAGGCAGAGGCATGCCCTGCTTTATCATCGCTGAGGCGGGAGTTAATCACAATGGCGATGTCAATCTGGCTAAGAAGCTGATAGATGCAGCCACGGAAGCTGGAGTCGATGCTGTGAAATTTCAGACCTTTAAGGCAGAGGACGTAGTGACCAAAACTGCCGAGAAGGCAGAATATCAGAAGAAGACCACCGGGGCTGAGGGATCCCAGTTTGAGATGATTAAGACATTTGAGCTTGCTGAGAAGGATTTTGGTGACCTATCCGCATATGCTCGGAAGAAAGGAATAATCTTTCTGTCTTCACCATTTGACAAACGGAGTGTTGATTTCCTTGACAGGCTTGGTGTTCCGGCATTCAAAATCGCCTCAGGGGAGATAACTAATTTACCATTGATTAAACACATTGCTCAAAAAGGTAAGCCCATAATATTGTCCACTGGTATGTCCACAATGACTGAGATAAAGGAGGCACTGCAAGTTATTAATAATGAAGGAACAAGAGACATAGTTCTACTTCACTGCATAACTTCCTATCCCGCAAAAGTAGAGAGTTCGAACCTGAGGGCAATGCGAACTCTGAGGAGAGCGTTCAAGCTTCCGGTGGGGCTGTCGGACCACACGATAGGCATTACAGTGCCCATAGCTGCCGTGGCTCTGGGTGCTGCCGTGCTAGAAAAACATTTTACTCTTGATAAGAACCTGCCAGGACCTGATCACAAGGCTTCACTTACGCCTGGGGAATTGAGTCAGATGGTAATGGTTGTTAGGCAAGTGGGAAAGGCCATGGGTAATGGAATCAAAAGCCCGACCGAAGAAGAAGAGGAAATAAAAAGGGTTGTCCGACGCAGTATAGTTGCCCGGGTTAGTATTCCGAAGGGGACAATTATTACTGAGGAGATGCTTGATATCAAGCGACCAGGAACCGGTGTCGAGCCCAAATATATGAACAAAGTCATAGGCGCGGTTGCCAGACGCCGAATAGAGCAAGATGAACCCCTGACGATGAACAAGCTGGAAGTGAGACGGTGAAAAGAAAGGTCGCTGTAGTCACAGGAACGAGAGCGGAATACGGTATTCTGTGTCCTGTACTCAGGGCTGTAGAGCAGCATCCGAAGTTACAACTGCTTTTGATAGCGACTGGGATGCACCTTTCCCACGAGTTCGGCTATACAGTACAGGAATTAGAAAAGGACGGCTTCAATATAGAGGCCAAGGTGGATATGTTGCTGAGCAATGATACATCAGCGGCCATGTCGAAATCCGTTGGTATCGGTATTATCGGTCTCACGCAAACCTGGGAACAGGTAGAGCCTGACGTAATTGTTGTGCTTGGTGATCGGGTGGAGCCACTGGCGGCAGCTATATCCGGGTCATACATGAACATACCTGTAGCACACATCCATGGTGGCGATACAGGCAAGGGAGGGCTGGATGAATCGGCTCGCCATGCCATCACCAAATTTGCCCATATCCATTTCCCGGCTACGAGGAAAAGCGCCGAGCGCATAATCGCTATGGGTGAAGACCGATGGAGGGTACACACTGTT
This sequence comes from Dehalococcoidia bacterium, assembly GCA_049671165.1. Classification (GTDB taxonomy): domain Bacteria; phylum Chloroflexota; class Dehalococcoidia; order GIF9; family AB-539-J10; genus RBG-13-51-36. Next base: position 18,072 of record JBATUN010000034.1, read on the forward strand.
GGTTCTCCTGCATTGGACACTATTTTGAATGAGCCCTTGCTTTCCCCAAAAATCATAGCCAAAAAGTTAGGGCTTGGTCTATCCCAGCCTGTCATACTGGTGGTGCAGCACCCTGTCACGACTCAGGTTGAAGAGGCACCCGAGCAGATGAGGCAGACGCTACAAGCAATCGTGGAGTCTCAATATCCTACAGTTGTGATATACCCCAACTCCGATGCGGGTGGGCGAAGGATGATAGATGTCATAAAGCAGTATGAGAGTTATCCATTCATTAAAACTTTCAAAAGCTTGCCCCGCAGGGAATATCTCAGCCTGATGAGAGGGGCCAGCCTCATGGTGGGCAATTCCAGCAGCGGTATAATAGACGCTCCCTCTTTCGGTTTACCAGTCGTCAATGTCGGCATTCGCCAGGAGGGGAGGGAAAGAGGCAAAAACGTGATCGATGTGGCACATAAAAAATCGGATATAGCCCGGGCTTTGGAAAGAGCGCTTTCGGATAAGAAGTTTCTCATAGAGGTTAAGAAATGTGAGAACCCCTACGGCGACGGCAAAGCCGGGCCGAGAATCGCGAGAGCTCTAAGCCAAGTAGCAATCACGCCCAGGTTGCTTCAAAAAAAGAGCACATACTGACAGGGACATATAAGTTGGAACAGCGATTCAAGGATTGGGAACACCCCAAGTTTGACTCCAGGGGGATGACGAAGTGGAACTGGGTGTGCCAGTACCACGAGAATTTGATACTGGGTGACAAGACAGACATCGGGGCATTCACTTATATTAATGCCAAATACGGGGTTGAAATCCAGGATAATGTCCAGATTGGGTCACACTGCTCTATATACTCTTTGTCCACGATTGACGATAAAAAAGGTAAAGTAATAATCAAAAAGAATGCCAAGATAGGCAGCCACAGTATCATTATGCCAGGTGTTACAGTTGGGGAAAACTCGATCGTAGGTGCGTTTAGCTTTGTAACGGGCGATATCCCGGACAATACTGCGGCGTTTGGTATCCCAGCGAGAGTCGCCCAACGGTACCAGGAGAGATAGTCCAAAATGGAGTGGAAGATTCCATTATTCAAAATATATTGGGATAACGAGGATCTGGAAACAGTGGCTGAAGCTATCCAAAGAGGTATGTTTTGGGCAATCGGTCCTAACATAGAGAAGTTTGAGGAAATGCTTTCCCGGTATGTGGGTACGAAATACGCGCTTGTGTTCAATTCAGGTACTTCAGCTCTTCATGCAGTCTTAGTAGCCTATGGAATCGGACCCGGAGATGAAGTTATCGTTCCCTCATTCACCTTCATCGCTACGGCAAACGCTCCCCTTTTTGTAGGGGCGAAGCCGGTCTTTGCCGATATCGAGGAGAAGACATATGGGCTCGACCCTGAAGACGTGGAAGCGAAAGTCACTGCTAGGACTAAGGCTATTATTCCGATTCACTATGGCGGTTGCCCTTGTTTGATAGAAGAGTTGAGGGAAACTGCCAGGAAACATAATTTGTTGCTTATCGAAGATGCTGCCGAATCACTCGGGGCTACTGTTGATGGCAAAAGAGTGGGGAGTTTTGGGAACGCAGCTATTCTCAGCTTCTGTTCTAATAAGGTGATTACTACAGGTGAGGGCGGGGCAGTAGTGACCGATTCTGTAGACATATGTGAGAAGCTCAAGTTGATACGATCTCATGGCAGAGCGGAGACCGCCAACTATTTCTCTTCAACTGACTATATGGACTACATTGCGTTGGGCTATAATTTCCGTATGTCGGACATTACTGCTGCGTTAGGTATCGCCCAGCTCAAGAAAATAGATACGGTTATCGAGATGCGGAGAAGAAATGCTGAGATGCTATCCGCCAGATTGTCTCGGAATGCGGAGATTGAAGTTCCCCGCCCTCCAGATGATTTCTTTCATGTGTATCAGATGTATACTGTAAGAGTGAATAAGGGGAAAGAGAGAAGGGATGCCTTGTCAGCTTATCTCGCCGAACAAGGCATCATGACTAAAGTGTACTTTCACCCCGTTCACCAAAGCCATTTCTACAAGAGCGAGCTAGGTTACAAGTGCGATTTGCCAATCACCGAGAGCCTCTCCCGGCAGGTCTTGACTCTTCCCATGTATCTGGCGCTTACAGAACAAGAGATAGACTCTATTGCAGACCAGGTGGCAACCTTCTTTTCGCGTGGTGGCCATAAATAAGATTAAGGAGAACTCGAAATGGTAAATATCTTCCGTGGCAAGAATATACTGGTTAGTGGTGGGAGTGGGTCTATAGGCAGCGAGATAGTGAAAAAGTTGTTGCAGTATGAACCTAAAGTGGTAAGAGTCTTGAGCAATGATGAGAATTGTCTGTTCAATTTGGAACAGGAACTACAAGGTTACTCTAATTTGAGATTTCTGGCGGGAGATGTAAGAGATAAAGAGCGGCTACAGCATGCGGTTGAAGATATAGACTTTGTATTTCACGCGGCTGCCCTAAAACATGTTCCTCTTTGTGAGTACAATCCATTTGAGGCAGTGAAAACGAATGTGCTAGGCACTCAGAACGTGATTGAGACAGCGATGGAGGAGGAAGTGGAGAAGCTGATAACCATAAGCACTGACAAAGCAGTCAACCCAGTCAATGTCATGGGTGCAACCAAGCTGCTGGCTGAAAGACTCACCATCTCCGCCAATTACTATAAAGGACTAAGGGAAACAGCTTTCTCTTGTGTCAGGTTTGGAAATGTTCTGGACTCTCGTGGTTCGGTAGTCCCTTTATTCCAAACCCAGATTGAGAAGGGTGGTCCGGTTACGCTCACCGAGCCGAACATGACCAGGTTTGTTATGAGCATTCCAAAGGCTGTTGAGCTGGTTTTGAAGGCTGCCGAGATAGCGCAGGGGGGCGAGATTTTTATATTCAAAATGCCTGCTTTTCGCATCGGTGACCTGGCGAAGGCTATGATTGAGGAACTGGCACCTCAATACGGATACAATCCCGAGAGCATCAAAGTGGAAATAACTGGCAAAAGAGCTGGCGAGAAAATGTACGAGGAATTATTAACGGCTGACGAAGCTATGAATGCCTCTGAGACCGAGGATATGTTTATCATTACCCCGGCAGCAAAAAACCAAGAGAGCAAAAGGATATCAGCCAAGGAATATAGGTCCGACCAAGATGGGATTTTGCTGGCCACCGAAGAAATAAAGGAAATATTGAGAAAAAGCTTGCCTCAGCCTCTGTGAAGCAATCCTCTGAAGAACCTGAATTCCTCTTTGGTAAATCCCTTCAGCAACAAAAGAAAAGCTGCGTAGATGGCAGTACCGGCTACAACGGTCAGTGCGGTGGCCAAAGTTCCCTCCGGAGCTATTGCCCAGATAACTGCCGACATTGCCCCTGAAGCAATCAGGCTCTTTATGATGAAGCGCCAGTCAACGGGAAATTTGAATTCTTTGAAGCTAAAATAAGTTGTCAATCCCAGCGCTAACCCATAAGCAATCAGAGTCGTGATGGCGGCACCCAGGATTCCCAAACGGGGCACCACCAGTATATTGAGCCCCAGATTAACCAGTGCGGCGATAGTAAAGATAGCTCCGAGCACCTTTGTCTTTTTAGCCAAACCCAAGATGAAGTATATTACAGAATTCGCGCAGACGAGTAAAACGCTGAGTGCAACCAGGGGCACAATGAAATACCCTTCAGCGGCTATCTCAGCAGTTGAGAAGACCCTTAACACCGGCTCGGCGAGGATAGCAGCCCCGAAGACAAAGGGAATGGTTAGCGCCAGCAAATACTTCAAAGAATACCTTAGATGGGTCTTTACTTCTTCCGTCCTGCCCTCATCGTAAAGCTTGGATAAAGCAGGTGGCAGGACAAAGCTTAATACGCTGGCCAGCATAACAGGGATTTGTCCTATGCCGTAACCAGCGGAATAAACGCCAACGGAGGCCACTCCTAGGAAATAGCCAACAATGTATCTGTCACTCGAGCTAATTACCCAGGAAGCCACATTTACGGGGACAATGGGTAAGCCAAAAGTTAAATACTCCTTTATCCTGGAGAAATGTGGCCTTCTAATTCCGATCTCTGATTTGATCAGGGGGAATAGAATGACAAAGACCACCGCTCTTATTGCCAGAACAGCGAGAACTATGCTCAGTATTCCGTGCCCATTCAGGACCAGATAAGCAATCAGTCCAACCTGGACGTATGTATTGGCAATGGTGAAAAGAGCATATCTTTTCATCTGTCTGAAGGCCCTGAGAAGGCTCAAGAACACACTGTCTAATGACCATACCAGGATGATGAGTCCGGTTATCCTGACTATGACTGTGGCTCCGTCAAAAAACGCTCCTGCGATGAAATCGGCGCCGGCAATCCACACAATTGATACGATGAGGGTGGCCAGAAATACCAGGCAAAATGCTGAATAGAAGTCCTCCTGTATTTCTCTTCTATCTGTCTTAGCAGGCAGGAACCTGAGTATGGCACCGGTTAGCCCCAGACCAGCAAAAACAAGCACTAAATTGATGGTCACCTGAACCTGCGCCCAGATACCATAGTCATGTGCGCCCAGTGTCTTGGTGATAAGTGGCATGAAGATAATGCCGCTCAATGCTACCAGAGCATGGGCAATCCCGATAATCAGGACATCCTTGGCAAATTTTTGATATGAGTTCTCCAATGATTACCTCTATTGTATAATGCACCGGTAAGTATACAGTTAAAGATACCAACATGGTAGAGAGGCATCGCAGTGTAGGGAGCAGCGCTATTTTCATGCCCAATTCTTGCTTCGATACCAAGCTCAAGAACCTATAGAATGCCGTGGGTGTTTTTCTGGCGAAAGAGGGAGCATGAAAAATATACTGAAGGAAATTGAAGGGAAGTATCCAGTGGACACGGTCTTGGTCAATGGAGAGCAGGTCTGGCCATATCTGAGGGTGGCGTATAACGTTCAATATGTCGATAAAATATCTTCCCAGAAGGGAGAAAAGCCCTTGTGGGCGGGCCTTTCATTCCTGGGAAAACTTAGAAGGCTTCCGAACATTCTCTATGGCATAAGAAATTGGCTAGGCAAATACGATTACATCGCAATTTCTGCTACTAACCAAAGAAGGCCCATCAGCGGTAAATACTTCAACAGGCTGCTTGATCCTGTCATCGATAAGCTGGGCAGGGGTAAGGTTCTCTATATAGAGATTCCAGCCCCTTCACTTTACCCAATTGCAAGTGTATATACGAATAAGGTTGTCTGCTATGATTTGCTGGAACTCTCAGCAATGATTGCTGAAGCGTTCACATTGAGACGGTACAAGATTGAAAATGAATCGATATTGGAGGACATCAACAAAGACTATGATCTCAGTCTGGATTATCTAAAGGTAATTAAGCGCTTCCACGCTAGGCGTGCGGTATTTAGTTTCCTGTTCCGCATGAAGAAGCCGAAAGTGGTGCTATTGAGTTGCTATTACGGCCTTCTTCAGTCCGCCATAAGAGCTGCGAAGGAGTACGGAGCTGAAGTGATTGAGTTTCAACATGGTTCCATAGGTGAGGAACACCCGGCATATAACGTTTATGCTGACCTCGACAAAGGCTCTTTCCCAGACTACCTGGCGGTCTTCGGAAAGAAGGAGTTAGAGACTTTTGGCAATTCACGATTTATTCAACCTCAACACGTTTATCCTGTGGGTAGCTTCTATCTAGAATATGTGAAAACGAATCATATACCGAGCAAGAATCTAGTCCAGCGATTGAAGAACTATAAGGTGAGTATCGGAGTTACTTTAGCGAGCACAACCGAAAGCCGCCTAATCGAATTTGTATGCCAGGCAGCCGTTCTGGATAGGAATATTTGCCACCTGCTGATTCCGAGACATCCTCAAGAGGAGCATTATTCATCAGTCCAGCTTCCCGACAATGTGATGATAGTCAAGGACGAGAATTTCTACGAACTTATGATGCTCGTTGATTTTCACGCCACAGCGTACTCTACTTGCGCCATCGAAGCGCCGTCCCTTGGCGTACAGAACATTTTGATCAACGTTGACGGTCTAGCTAAACGGTTTTATGGTAATGTCTTGAATGATAGCCGGGTTACGCGTTTTGCCGACACGCCCGAGGAATTTGTAAGCATAGCAAATAGCTTCGAGAAACTCGATAGAGATACCCTTGCGAAGCTTGATGAAGACCTTATTGCCGTCAATTACGAGAGAAACATCCAGGAGCTGTTACGGCGTCCGCCCTTTCTTGAACAACAGTCTGTTTCTGGAGAGTGAGCGCCACGGACTCTGTCGCAGATAATCACACCATAATAGTCTAATGGGCGACAGTATCCAATACCTCAGCAAATCTCTTTGCCATCTCCCGGTGGCTGTATTTGCTGTTCTCGGCTTCATCGCCGCTATAGCTTACGGCACCGGTCGACTTGTATTCTTGGTAGAGCCGTAGCAGCAAAGCCTTTATTTCTTCCCCGGTTTGCCCGGAGACACCGGCCTTCGTCTCACCCAGTAGCTGGTCAATCACATCTGGAAAACCACCTACGGCGAGAATAGGCCTCCTGGCTGCCAGGTATTCAAAGATTTTGGCTGTGTAGTGCCCCCGGTGTCGAGTGTCATTCCATTTAAATAGCAGAAGCAACTGCGATTCTCGCTCCTTATTCAGGGCAATTTCCCTGGGTACTATGCCGAACTGTTTAACTATCCCAGTCAAGCCATAGCGTTCGGCCTGCTTGTCTATCCAGCCCGCCTCGGCGCCGTAGAATCTCACCTCTATATCGCCGGCATCCACGCTTCCCTCGGTAATCAGGTCATGCAAAGCAGCAAAGAGAGGCTCCGGGCTCTGCTTACCTGGGTAGAGATTGCCGGCGTAGGTGATGGTGAATCTGCCGGTTAGATTTCCCGGCGTCGTGTTTACCTCCGCCGGGTCAAAACCGTTGGGAATGTTATGTACAGGTTCTTGCTCATGGAGTTTGCGCAAATCTTCTACCCAAGGCTGAGATAGTGTCACGAGCGCGTCAGCCGCGGCTAGCGTTTTCAGTTGCAGCTTTCTCTCGATCATCCTGCGCAATGGGCTATAAGGGTAATAGTAGTTTTGAGTCCAGAGGTCACGGAAATCGGCGACCCAGGGGATCTTGAATTCGTCCTTAAGCTCCTTGGCAATTACATGGCTGGTCACAGGTGGTGATGAGCTGATCATCGCCTTTATGTCTTGCTGTCGCAAGATATCCTTGCCTGCTTCAACAGCGTAAGCGCGCCATCCTTTCTGGGGGTCAGGGTAAGCCGTGACTTCGCCGACGGCTGCCAACAGGACATCTAGAGGAGACCTCTCCGACTTGATCCCCAACTTTTTCTTGAGTTGGGCTATCTGCGCCATTAGATTCTGCTCGGTGTCGAGCTCGAATAACCTTTTTCCCCAGGCAAGAAGCGCGGAATCGCGGCGCGGCGTTTCCACAACCTCGAATTGCGGGTCTGGTCTGCCGGGCAGGGCCGCTGTCAGAATCACTGCTTGCCAGCCGAATTCCGGTAAGTATTTGGCAAGACCCAGCGGGCGCAGGCTTGCTACAGCGGGGCTGGGTGGAAAATGATAGGTTATGATCAGGACCTTGTTCATCTCTCCACGTTTTCGCTGCTGATTTAACAGGCCACTGTCTCTAGCATCAGTCGCTCCCGAGAGCAACTCGGGTCGGGCTCATAGTTCTCTTGCTGTGGCCAGGACTTCTTTGAGGAAGGCTCGTTCCTTCATCTGTTCAAACTCTGCTTCGGTGTAGACCAACGGCTCTACCGGTAAGGAAGTCAAGTCAAGAATTTTGCTTATACGCTGAGGCATCTTGCCCTCAAATTCGCCTACTATGATAAGGTCTATATCGCTGCCTTCGTGGAAGTCGCCTCTGGCGAATGAGCCATAGAGATAAACATTCCTTACTTTGTGTCTACTCTTGAGGAAATGGGCAAATTGCCTCAACTGCTCATAAATTTTTTCACGATCCTCAAGATTAACTCGGCATAATTTATGCACCTGCTAGCATCCTCCTCTGAGTAGTAGTGGGCGGGAATTTCGTTGCCTACCAGGCTGTTGGGGTATCTTGTAGTGATGTAGTAGGCATCGAGAGCCTTGCCCTGGCTAAGCAAATTGCTGAAATCCTTCTCATATTTAGAACAATCCAGTACTAGATCTCTTATAGAGTGAGTTAATACAGCTCGCAAGCCTTTGGAGTAGAGGAAAGCCTTCAGGGCTTTTTCAGCGGCTTGCTGCGATTGAAAACAAGCCCATTCATAGTGTTCAGCTTTACTACTGTCTCGGGGGCTCTCCAGGTCTTTTTCGGCTTGTCTTAGCCACCTTTGCTCTTCCACATTAATAATATAGCACAATTGCCATAGTCTTCCGCGAGATTCTATAAGAGGCATCCTTCTATCAAGGGAGAAGGCTTGAGTAGGTGAATTCTCCTCTCTCAGTCTCTCTCCAGGTGAGGGAGGGTTCAAGGAATCTTGTAGCTGCCTTTGCCGGGTGGGTATTGACGAGGATTTTGAGGCCGGGATGATGGTCTTTGCTTCTTAATGCGCCGGTTATGCCACGGTTATTTTCGCCTGGCTAGGGCGTTCAGGATTATGCCGGTGAAGATGCTCAATATGCCAGTGATGATGAAGAGAGCGGTCAAGACGGCGCTGCCTACGGCCAAGCTGCCTGTCGTACTGGCGACACCAAGCACCCTGAACCCGAAGATGAGGCCAATCACCAGCAAGATACCACCGGCGATTCCGAAGATGAACAGGGGTCTCCTCTCGGAAATCATGACTATTATCCGGCTGAGCACGTCTATGCCATGTCTGATGGGGTGGAGAGTCGAGCCATCCTTGGTATATATGTTTGAGACGGGCACCTCGGTTATCTTGAGCTTCTTATCGGCGGCCAGGGTTATCATCTCTGATTCTACGGCAAAGCCATTCGCCTGCAATTCAAGTTCGTTTATTGCCTTTGATGAAAGTGCCCGGAAGCCGGATTCGGAATCGTAGATATTGGTCTTGGAAGCAAGCCGGCTGGAGCGGAAAATTACCGTTTTCCCGATGCGGCGGTAAAGGGGCGTCTTGTCTTCCTGCGCTTCCCGGGAGCCGATGACGAGGTCAAAACCCTGCGAAATAGGTTTGATGAGAATGGGAATCTCATTAGGGTCATGCTGGGCATCGGCATCCAACAGAACCAGGACATCCGGATTTCTCTTCCTTGCCTCTGCCAGTATGCTCTGGATGGCTGTGCCTTTGCCTCTGTTTTCGGGGTGGCGGATTACGGTGGCGCCGGCGAGTTCGGCGACCTTACAGGTGTTATCCGTGCTCCCGTCGTCAACCACGATAACTTCGTTCACATATTGCCTTGCCTGAAGAACTATGCTTCCGACATATCTCGCTTCATTATAGGCAGCGATGCCAGCCAGGACTCTCACTCCAGTTTGTTGAGTTTCTTGAGTTTGCTGGGTTCGTTGCGTTGGTTCAGTTTGTTGAGTCATTTAAGTTCCTTGAGCTTCTCGAGCTTGTTGAGTTCCTTGGGTTCTTTGCGTTGTCTGAGTTTGTTGGATTCCTTGAGTGGCTGCTGTTTGTCCTTATTCAGGAGGTACCCGATGAAGCCGGAAATTAGGCGGGCCACTTCGTCGGATTTGGCGTAGAGTTCATGGAATCTCTCTTCACTAATGTAGGTTTGGTCTAAAGCAACATAAAGCTGACTCTGAACTTCGGCGACCGACCCTTTGGCAATAAACAAGAACTGGATAAACTCTTTTGTTGTTCTTCTCGAGAATCCCTCTGCTATGTTGGACATTACAGAAACAGCCGCACCTCGAATTTGCTCCCTAAATCTATAGTCGCTGCCAAAAGGCAGGTCAGACCCTGCAGCAGCATATATCATCCTCACCAGAACTCTGCCCTCCTGCCACGCCTTAATATCTTCGGACCTTTCAATTTTCACTCTACCAACTCTAAGGACTCTACAAACCCTACGAACTCCGCAAACTCTATGAACTCATTTGACAGTCACCGATTTTGCCAGGTTGCGGGGTTTGTCAGGGTCGCAACCCCGATTGACAGCGAGATAGTAGGCCAAGAGCTGAAGGGGAACTACGGCGACCATGGGATAGAGCAACTCATCAACTTTGGGAAGCTTGACCCAGGAATCATAAATTTCGCTTTCCTTGTCAGAGACACCGATAATATAGGCGCCGCGAGACTTGGCTTCAATAGCATTGCTCAGGGTTTCAGCGAATGTATAATCGCCGGGGCAAATCACCACTACCGGCGTGCCGGGCTCAATGAGGGCCAGGGTGCCATGCTTGAGTTCCCCCGCAGGCATACCCTCGGCGTGAGCATAGGAAATCTCCTTAAGCTTCAAGGCGCCTTCAGAGGCGATGGCAAAGTTGATTCCTCTGGCTATATAATAAAAATCATTCTTGGCTTTCAGCTTCTGGCTCAGACTGACAAGCTCGCTCTTGTTCCAGTCCAAGACTTTGGTTATCTCGCCGTTCAAGCTGGCAAGCTTAGCTGTCGCTTCATCAAAACCATCAACCATAGAGAAAGACAACAGGTAGAATATGGCTAATTGGGACAGGAAGGTCTTGGTGGCGGCTACAGCTATCTCGGCACCGCAGTTCAGGTAAATGACCTGCTGGCTCAGGTCAGCCAGTATGGAGTTAGGTCGGTTGATTATGGAGATGACCTGCGCTCCATTGTCTCTGGCAGCCTTCACCCCCTCGATTATATCGGCGGTCTCGCCACTCTGGGAAACGGCGATAACTACCGTGTTTTTGTCTACGGAATCGGCGAAATAACCGAACTCGGAAGCCATGACGACGTCACAGAACTTCTTGCCCACTTTGGAAAAGAGATATCTACCGACCAGAGCAGCATAACGGGAAGTGCCACAAGCAGTTATGATCACCTGATTTGCCCTCAGAATATCCAGAGCAATCTTGGTGAATCTCTTTCCATCCTGGCAAGCTGTTTGGCCGAGCACCTGAGCCTGCTCCATTATCTCCTTGAGCATGAAATGCTGGTAGCCTCCTTTGTGGCTCTCAGCCCAACTGTGGTCGAGTTTCCTGACTTGCTTAGCCAGCTTGTTTCCCTTGGGATCGAAGAACTGGACTCCTTCTTGTGTCAGCATCACCACCTCGTTATCTCCCAAACCCATCACCTGATTGGTATATTGAGAGAAAGCCAGGGCGTCACTACTAATATAGTGATCAGACGCATCAATGCCCACAATCAGGGGATTGCTCCTCCTTGTACCTACAATTTTGCCCGGATCATCGAGGGATATGGCTAGGAAGGCGTAGGAGCCTTCCAGTTTAGGCGCTATATTTAGCACGGCCTGTTCCAGGGAACATCCGTTCTTGAGCTCATCTTCGATGAGGTGAGGGATGACTTCGGTATCGGTTTCCGAAGTAAACTTGTGTCCCATTTTGGTTAGTTCCTGGCGAAGCTGCTGATTGTTCTCAACGATGCCATTGTGAACTATGGCCACTCTGCTACCACAATCGGAATGGGGGTGGGCATTGAACTGAGTGACACCACCATGGGTTGCCCAGCGAGTATGCCCAATGGCAATGATGCCGGGAAGGCTTGCCAGGTTGTGTTTCTGGATGACTTCGTCAACCCTGCCGGCGTCTTTCTTTATTAGTAGCCGGCCATTGGATAAAGAAGCTATGCCAGCTGAATCATAGCCCCGATATTCCAGACGCTTCAAAGCCTCGATGACAATGGGAACCGCCGGCTTCTGACCACAATAGCCAATAATACCGCACATTTCAGCTTTCTCCAGTTACAGGAGAGCTAGTTGGCTCCGGTGCCTGTGGCAAAAGCCCCTTTCCAGTTCCCCTTTCCCCGACGGAGATGGTTTCTCTGTCCTTGCTGTGATTGAGGACAACGCCATCACATAGTTCACTGCTTTGCGCCATAGACATGCTGTCAATTAGCTCAATGCCAATTATATCACGATCCGGGTCATGTCTAGTCCTCATGCCTGCCCTAATATCCTCCATTAAGACAAGACAATGCCGGCTATGGGGCACAGCACAGCATCAATCATGAGACGCCTTACTAGGCCAGGCCTGAAGAGGGCCCCTAGTCTCGTGGAACGGGTTCAAAGCGGGCCTGGAAGAAACGGAGGTATTTGGGCTCATAAACCATCTTCAAGCCCAGTGCCTCCCCACGGATATCGTATACGGCTTTCACTGATTCAGCCACAACATCCATGTGCGCCTGGGTGTATACCCGACGGGGTATCGCCAAGCGCGTCAGTTCCAGGCTGGGATAGCGATGGTCACCGGTCTCAGGATCTCTCCCAGCACTGACAGCGCCTCTTTCCATACCTCGAATGCCCGAATCGAGATATAATTCGGCAGCTAGTGTCTGAGACGGAAACTGGTTCTGAGGTATGTGAGGATAGAACTTCCTGGCATCCAGGAAGATTGCATGGCCTCCTATTGGCTTTACAATTGGTATCTCCCAGTCGAGCAGTAATGTACCTAGATAGCGAACCTGTTCAACACGAGCCCGGACATGGGCATCATCTACGGCTTCGGTGATCCCGATGGCTAATGCTTCCATGTCACGTCCCGCCATACCACCATACGTATGCAATCCTTCGTAGACCACAACCAGATTGCGCAGCTCGTCAAACAAATCACTATCGTTGACTGCTAGCCAGCCACCGATGTTGACCAGGTGGTCTTTCTTGGCACTCATCCAGGCACCGTCAGTTAAGCTACAAAACTCCTTGAGAATGGCGGCGACACACTTGTCTCCGAATCCCTCTTCACGCTCCTGGATGAAGAAAGCATTCTCAACCATCCGGGTGGCATCAAGGTAAATAGGAATTCCGTAACGGTCGCACAGGGCACGCAACGCTCGCGCGTTGGCCATACTCACCGGCTGACCGCCCGCCATGTTTACGGTTCCAGCCAAGCTAACATAGGGGATCTTCTCAGCGCCTACGCGTTTGATTAACGCCTCCAGCTTATCCAGGCTTACATTGCCCTTGAAAGGGTGCTCATTGGCAGGGTCATGTGCCTCGTCGATGATGACATCTACGAAGGTGCCGCCTGCCAATTCCTGGTGCAAACGCGTCGTGGTGAAGTACATGTTGGCGGGCACATAATGGCCGGGCCTTATTAGCGTGCGGCTGAGGAGGTGCTCAGCGCCACGGCCTTGATGGGTGGGCACCATATACCGGTAACCATAGTAATCCCGGACTGCTTCCTCCAGATGATAGAAATTACGGCTCCCCGCGTAAGCCTCATCGCCCAACATCATACCGGCCCACTGTCGGTCACTCATAGCGCTCGTGCCGCTGTCAGTAAGCAGGTCGATATACACGTCCTCTGAGCGCAACAGGAAGGTGTTATGACCGGCTTCTCCTAGATACTTGCGCCGCTCATCCTTGCCGGTCATCTTGATGGGCTCTACCATCTTGATCTTCCAGGGTTCTGCCCAGGAACGGCGACCTAATTGCCTGCCCATGGTCCTTAGCTTTGCATTCGTCATAATTCTCCTCCACAAATCTGAAAAACATGATCAGAACATAGCTAGAGGGGAGCCTTGCCTCACGATTCTGCCCTCCTTCATCCCCTGAGCTTGTCCAGCAGTTCTCTTCTCTTGCCTTCGTCGAGCCTTGTTTCGTTGTCCGTTACCTGGTATCGGGACGCAAGCAAAACCATTTTGTTGGCCCGCAGGTCATGGTGCAAACATACCTGGGGTCCTACGAAGGAACCAGGGCCCACTCGAACTCCAGGCATGAGGCTGGCATTTACTCCGATGCGGCAACCTCGTCCCACAACAGCCCCCAGTTTGTCATAACAAGTATCTACCAGACCATCACCGACTTCTATCTGAATGTTGCCTTCGTCGAGTCGGAAGTTAGCCAGCACAGTACCGGCACCTAAAGAGCAGTTGTCGTCGACTATTGAGTCACCGATGTAATTGGAATGGAACCAGCAATTATCGCCGATATAGGAGTGCTTCACCTCGGTGGAATAACCAATAACGGAGTTGGAGCCAATGTGGCTGTAGTCTCGGACGAGAGCATTGTTGCCAACGATGGAATTTGCCCCGATATACACGGGACCTCGAATTACAGCGTTTTCCAATACCCGAACATTCTCGCTAAGGACAACTTTTCCTTCGATGGTCGCTTTTTCAGAGATCCGGGCTGAAGAGGCAATATAAGGTTGAGCACTATCCAGGAAATACTCCATTACCTTGAAGATATGCCAGGGGTATTTTATTGGTGCCCAGAAACCGTTGTAGGGAATCACCTTGATCTTGTGTCCTGCCTTCGCCATATTGTCCAGGGCACACTCATAGACATCATCCCTGGTAGTCTGTGCGGTTTCAATATGGTGTAGAAGCTCTTTCGAGTTATTATGGCAGTGAATCAAGATGTTCACCAAGTTGCTCGGTTCCTCGCCGGGGTTGGGCTTTTCCACGATGTGCAGTAACTCATTTCTAGCATTTACCTGAAGGTAGCCTCCGGGGAAGTATTTTTGGACTTGATAACCCAGGATATGGGAGGAGGCAGGAGTTCTCTTGGCCGCAGCGATGATTTTAGTGTAGGCTGAGCTTGAAAAGACATCGTTGGGATTTATGATCAAAAGCTGCCCGCGTAGAAGAAGCTCAGCGCTTTTCAAAGCATCAGCGATGCCTAACGACGTTTTTTGCAGGGCAAGGTCGACTTTTATCCCGGGGATTTTATTGGTTATTTGCTCTATCCTCTCTATGTTTGCCGGATTGCCAATGATGACGAAATGGCTCAAACCTGCCTCGCAGGCTACTTCTATTTGATGTTCGAGCAGCGGCTTCCCGAGGAAATCAAGGAGGAACTTGTCTTCAGCAATAGGAAACATCCTCTTGCCTCGGCCACCGCAGAGAAATACGGCTTTCATGTGAGAGCGGTTTGACTTCATTGCATTTTCCTCAATTCCCTCGCTAAATTTCCTTTTCATTTGATTGGAGAGGATCGGCCTGAGAGTGGTATTCCCCCTATCTCTAACTGCTTCCCACCGTGCGCGGGGGAGTGTTATTTCCTAGCTTTGCCATGTTGGCCTCGACCACGCCTTGAACGAGCTTTTTGCCTTTGCTTACAAGGTCATCCGTCTGTGTCTGCGACGTTGACTCGGAGATTACTCGGATAACAGGCTCGGTGCCACTAGCTCGGATAAGCATCCAGGAGTCGCCAAATTGTAACCTTAAGCCGTCCAGAGTATTTGTCTCATCAGGCGCAAACAGATGAGCTTTCTCCTTCACGCGAGCCATGACTGATTCTTTAAGTTCATTAGGACAGGAGACCTTGGCTTTTTCAAAGAATAGTCTGGGAATACCTTGGAAGAATTGCCTGATTTCTCCAGCATCGCTGAGCTGACTTAGCAAGAAGAGCGAGGCAAAAATGCTATCGGGATAATACCCTACCTCCGGCATGATGTAGACGCCCACCTGCTCCACTCCCAAAGCAGCATCGACCTGCTGGACCAGGTGAGCCACGGCGACATCACCGACTCTGCCCCTGACTACTTCCGCCCCGAGGTCCTTCACTGCTAGGTCAAGAAGAGTCCCAGTTTCCACTGTGGTGGCAACCTTTTTCTTTCCTGTTTTCTTGACAACTAGCCTCGAGATGAAGGCGATGGGCTCGTTGAACCCCAGGAAACCCTCTTTGTCGCAGAAGACGACCCGGTCGGCATCGCCATCAAAGCAAATGGCTAAGTCGGCATCATGTTGCCTCAGGAAATCAAGTGTGCCTTGGAGGGTATCGCCTTTTGGCTCGGGACTTCTGCCCGGGAAAAGGCCGTCTGGCTCATCATTCACAGGTATTACGTTAAGGCCCATCTGGACAAAGATGTCGCTGGCAAATTTGGAGGCAGCGCCATTGCCAGGGTCAACAACTACTCTTAGACGGCGATTAGCTCCCGGCAGGGCAAGCTTGCCTTCAACAAAGGAAAGGTATTTTCGCTTCGTATCCTGTGCTTGCTCCAAAGTCCCTTTCTTGCCTTGGCGGAATTTCTGGTCAAAATAGACTCTCTCTATCTCTGCTTCTTGAGCCTGGCTATATCCCAGTGAATTCTCAGTGAAGAGCTTGAGTCCATTGAACTCAGGGGGATTGTGGGATGCCGTGATCATAATTCCAGCAACGAAGCCCGATTCCCGCGTGAGTAATGCCAGCGCCGGGGTAGGTAAAATGCCTAAATCAACTACGTTTACACCGCAAGAGAGCAAACCTGTGGTAATGGCCTCCTTAATTGCATCTCTGCTTATTCTGGTGTCGGTAGCGACGCAGACTCTGGAGGCTGGGGCTAGGGTGGTGCCTATAGCCAAGCCAACTCGTCGGCACAAATCGGGCGATAAATCCTGGTTGACCACGCCCCGGATGCCGCTGGTGCCAAATAGTCTCCTTCGGTTCATTCCCGGCGTTTAGCTGAGTCAAATAGAGGACAAGGATAGCACGGAATTCAGTGGTTGGCAATGAGCACAAGGTGTAATAACATATGCTAAACTGTGCTTCCCAGCCGTAAACAAGTTTTGGAAACAAATAATGACTTGGGACTCAGGCGACATAGCTAAGTTTCTGCTAGTCACCGTTTCGCCCATTAGTGAATTAAGGGGTGGCATTCCGTTAGGCATATCTTTGGGACTGGATCCCCTGTTTACGTTCCTCATAGCAATCGTCGCTAACGCCCTGATATTCTTCCCCGGCTTCTTTGCCTTGCGATTATTCTACGACAAATTCCTGTTTCGAATCCCGTTGTTCGACAGGTACTTGGATAGCTTGAGAAAAAGAGGTAAACCGATAGTAGATAAATATGGCTTCTGGGGATTAGTTTTGTTTGTGGCTGTGCCCTTGCCTCTCACCGGGGCGTATACCGGGACTATTTTGGCATGGCTTCTTGATGTGGATTGGAGGAGAGCGTTTCCCGCCGTTGGACTGGGTGTGGTTGTGGCTGGCGTCATAGTGTTCTTAATAACTTTGGGAGCAAGCAGCACCTAATCAGTGTGAAGTCTTTCAGGTGTAGTTAAGCTAAAGTCCAATAAGCAATTTAGGAAAGGTTCTTGATGTGGCCGGTGTAGCGGTCTCAGCTACAGACGATAACAAAAGGCTGGCTATCCTTACGTACGGACACCCAGCCTTTCTGTTATTTTGCCACCCCGAATATTAGCTTTGACTCTTTGCTATCTTCCTATTCTGAACATCTTGGTCCCACATACGGGACACACACCTTGAGTGGCCGGCCGGCGATTCTTCATGATTATGCTTCTAGGATTCTTCATCTCTCTCTTGGCTCGGCACTTCATACAGTATGCTTGCATCTGTTCACCTCCCTTTTTGTAAAAGGATAAGCCATCGTTACTAGAATGTCAATAGGTTTTCCTTGAATTTTGCTCAAATATTGCAGAAAATCCCGTCACTTGTGCGCATTATTCCCAATTCCAGTTCGCAGAAGAGATTCACAGGATTATGGGTGCTTAAGAAATCCGTGATCGAAATTCAACCCGACGTAATCGGGATGAAGAGGCAGTTAACAAGTTTGTCGGCAGAATTGTGGGTTACTTTCTTAGATGATCTGACGCACAGGCTGAATCTGAAGTTGCTGCAGTATCTGACGTGCCTTCTGACTTGCTCGGGCGCGGTGGCTGATTTGATTTTTCATCTCCAATGGAAGTTCGGCCAGGGTCTTACCTATCTCAGGAAGGAAAAAAATAGGGTCATAGCCAAAACCATTTTCGCCCTTAGTTTCAAGGGCAATCATGCCAGGACACTCGCCAGAGCATGTCTGACATTGACCTTCCGGAGTAGCTATAGCAATTAGGCACTTAAACCGAGCTGTTCGTCTCTCCCAGGGAACGCCATTAAGTTTAGCTAAAAGAAGGCTCACCCTCTCAGCATCAGTAGCAGCTTCACCAGCAAAGCGAGCTGACTTAACACCCGGCTCCCCATTAAGGGCATCCGCCTCCAGCCCTGAGTCATCGGCAAGAGCGGTGAGTTGGCTTAATCTGGCATAAGTAACGGCTTTTAACCGGGCATTTTGCTCGTAGTTATTCCCCGACTCGGTGACGACTTTTGCTATTCTTTCTTCGGCCAGCGTGGTTATTTTATAACCAAGATCATCCAGGAGAAGGCGGTATTCCCTAATTTTCCCAGGATTGGAGGTGGCTAGGAGAAACTTCGGCATTTTGTTGTTAGATGTCTTGAAATCTTGGTGCCAGCTTCTTTGCCACTTCGGGCATAGTGGTGTATTCCATTTCCTCAAGTGGGAGACGATGTGGTTCAAATGGGCCCATTCGGCGCAAGAAATCCGCCATAATGTTTGCTTGATGACGAACCTCATCGAAAGCAGGGTCATCGAAGAGGTCACGAGGCCCGACGAGCTTGCCATTAGCAAGTTGGAAACCAGCAGCTATCACTCGTGGGGGACCATCGAAGCGGCAAGGATTGCTTTCCCTGACAGCTACCGGCATCAAGGGGCCGTGGTGGGAGCCTCTCATCCAGCCTTCTACTATGTTAACAGAAGCAAAGGGTTCCAGTATTTCGCCCACAGCGGGAAATTTTCCCTGGGAGCGAACGATACAGACAGGGTCATCCTTGCCTATGTATCTGCCGGCCATGAGAGATAATCTCTGAGTAGAGGAGACAGCAGCGATTTCACCACTCTCTTTATGGTACACCGCCTTAACGGCATAGCGTCCTGGTGCGCCAAGAAAAACTAGCATGTCGTAGATTTCCTCAGGAGCGTTAAAACTGATTTTTTTGCTCTCTTTGACGTCGTGGACTTCAAAGGTGAAGCCAGAGTGCATATTGGAGGCAATAACCAGCCCAATGGTGTTGAAAGGGTCAGCGAATATCTTATATAGTGGTAAATTCCAGGCGCCAGATGCCGTCTTATCCGCCATAAATATGACTATGGTTTCAGCCTGGCGCTCGGAAAATTGCATCTCAGCCGTACCAGGTCCCATCCCCTTGACAGTGCCGGAGAACGCATCAGATAGAAGGTCCTGCCCGGCACCATGTAGCTTCAATCTCTTAGCTACATTGGTGCATTCCACAAATGTATCCCAGGCTAACTTGTGGATTTTCTCACTATCCTCGCCATGCTGATGAGTCATTATCAACTGGAGGTCGTCACCACAAACCGTAACGTGATAATCTATGAGCAGCCCCTGGCCTTGGGCATGTTCCAGCTTTTCCTTGGCCTTTTGTATTACGTCGGGGTGACTGGAAGAATGCCCGACATAGCCACCGACGTCTGCTTTGATAACGCTTAAAGTTAATTCCATTTCACCCTCCCTTGCTGTAGTTTAACAATGGAAAGGGGTGAACGTCAATCTGGGATAGAAATTAGTCCTTCTTCACTGTTACCTAAAGCCTCTGCCCTATTCTGGTGATAGAGTAGAGCAGTGTAAGCTGCCACCGCAGCATCACACAGGTCGTGGTCGAACATGTCTAGATATGGCTCAAGACCAGGTAGGATGTTTCCGAGTTTATCTCTGAGAAAACCTATCCCTTGTTTGGTAGTTTTCCGGGGCATAGTTTTACCAAAGAGGCGGACTTTACTGGCGAAGGGATAGACCTCAATGACTTGAGTAGCTTGTTTCAGCTCATGGCCAATGCTGGTCTTGAGCTCGATACCACGGTAGATCAAGTCCTTGATAAAGGTCTTCTTGCTAGTGGGGTAACAAGGAATTCCTTGTTGCCGCAGCTCTTGGTCACATTGCCTGTACTTCCTTGGGAATTTTGGCTTGCAAGGACAGCTTTCCTCAAGACAGCATAACCCGGTTGGCAAGCTCAAGGGTGCATCAATGGCTGTTATTTGAGGTGAATAGAAATTTACCAGAGCGACGATATCTCTATTCTTTGTTAAGAAGCCAAGGTAAACAAGTTGTGATTTACTATCCAATCCTAAACAAGCGCTCGGTTTGGCTTCTGTTGAGGTTAAATCGATGCCCAAAAAAGTAGGATACTTCATGTTGGTGGAGAAGACCTTTTCCCTGACCGTTTTAATATCTCTCTAGCTGCCACTATACCTGAGGCTGAAGCTTGGACTAAACCCCGGCTGACACCAGCGCCATCGCCAGCAGCAAACATATTACGGATCTCGGTCTCCAAACATTGGGTCAACTTTAGCCGACTGGAGTAGAACTTGACCTCTATTCCGTAAAGCAAAGTTTGAGGAGAAGCGACGCCCGGAACTAGTTTGTCCATAGCCTGAAGCATTTCCACTATACTCTTGAGATAGCGATAGGGGAGGGCGAAGCTCAAATCTCCGGGGGTTGCCGCTTTTAAGCTTGGTTCGATGGGATTATTAAGTAGGCGAGCTTGTGTGGAGCGGCGCCCATCCATTAAGTCCCCGAATCTCTGCACCAATACACCGCCACTAAGGACGTTAGCTAACCTTGCCAGATACTTACCATAGGCGATAGGTTCGTGGAAAGGCTCAGTGAAGGTGGTGCTTACTAAAATGGCAAAGTTAGTATTTTTTGTCCGGGGTTGGGTGTAACCAATGCCATTGACTGTAATCACGGGGTCAGAGCCGCCTGTGGACTCCATGATCACCTCGCCTCCAGGACACATGCAGAATGTTCTGACCCGGTCGTTGAAACTTCGGGAGTAAAACTCGAGTTTTGATTCATACAATGTCGAAGTTAGCTTCTCCATGGTTGTCATTGGTACTTCGATTCGGCTACCCACATCTACGGGGTTGGAATCAAGGCTTAGTTTAAGTCTCTTGGCTTCATTGCATAGCCATTCTGCCCCTTCCCTCCCCGGTGCTAAGATTAAGTAGCGACAGCTTAAGCTTTCACCATGGCTAGTTTCAACAGCTTTGACCGCACCATCATCAACTACAATATTCTCAATTGTTATTCCCAGCCTTATGTCTAATTTCGGTGACAGATAATTCTGCATAGCCTTCAATGTTTCGTGGCAAAGCTCTGTTCCCAGGTGACGCAATTTAACGGGGATTAATGTGAGCCCGGCTGAGGCAGCCTCTCGCTCCAGCTCAGCTGTATTTCCTCCCATTCCATAAACCTTGGGAGGGGCGCCAAATTTAAGATAGATAGAATCAACATAATCTATGAGTGCTCGGGCTTGAGCAAAACCGACCAATTCCTTGAGCCGGCCGCCTACCTGGGTGGACAAAGTTAGTTTGCCATCACTGAAAGCTCCAGCACCTCCAAAGCCACTGACTAAATGGCATGGAGAGCAAAGGGCACAGCACCCACTCGTGTTTTGAACGGGACAAACACGATCGTCAATTTCTCTGCCCTTGTCCAGAAGTAAAACGTCGAGGCCAGCATTACATAATTCCAAGCTAGCGAATATACCTGCAGGACCGGCACCGACTATGGCGACATCATAAATTTTGGCCATCGTGATTCATATCGTGATTCATTCTGAGGGTTATTGACGCAGCCAATCAGTCAAGAGACTTCCAGATTTGAGGATTTTATCGACTGCGGAATATGGGTCGAGCTCTCCCTTTTCCACCTTCTCTATGTAGCTACTCAGTTGCCCATCTTGCTCGATTAAATTGAGCAACTTATGAGTGAGTTTTCGTTCTAGAGTTCTTATGAAATCCTGTTTTCGTTGGAGTTGGCGACGTTGTGAAAGTCTGCCCTCTTTACAGAGGGCTTGGTAGTGTAATTGAATTTGCCTGTAAAGTACCTCGGTGCCAACGTTGTTAACTGCTTCTGTGGCTACCACAGGTATATCCCACCAGGTCGGCTCACGGAGCTGCAGCATAGCTTGTATATCACGGACGAAGTTGTCGGCACCAGAATTGTCAGCCTTATTAACTACGAATATGTCAGCGATCTCAAATAGTCCTGCCTTCATCGTCTGGATAGCATCACCAGATTCAGGACATAATATGACAAGCACAGTGTCGGTCTTCTCCATAATATCTATCTCGCTTTGCCCTACTCCTACGGTCTCCACGAGGATAGCGTCTTTGCCAGCGGCGTCAAGCAACTTGATCACAGAGCCTGCGGTTTGTGGTAACCCGCCCAGACCGCCACGAGTCGCCATACTGCGAATGAAAACCCCATCGTCAAGGTAATGCTGTTGCATTCTTATCCGGTCACCTAATACTGCCCCTCCTGTGAATGGGCTTGAGGGATCCACGGCAATTATCCCGACTTTTAAGTCTTGTTTGCGCAGCAACGCTGTCAGCTTGTCCGCTAGGGTGCTCTTTCCTACTCCCGGCGGGCCGGTTATCCCTATGCAGTGTGCCTTACCCAAGTGTGGAGCGATGAGCTTCATTATTTCGGGCACTTGGCTGCTTTCGTTTTCTACCAGGCTGATGACCCGTGACAGGGAGACATTTTCTCCCTTGAGCATCTGTTCCACTAGCCTCGTGATCTTGGAAGTCATCTATTATGGGGTGAAGCTATTCTATAGCTTTCTGAATTAGCGGTCAAATAGGCCTGCTAATGCGGCAGGAAGGGCTGTGGTTGAATTGAATTGTGAGCCAAAGAAGGCTGTACGCAGGCCCGACGAACCTGTTTGGCGATTTGTGTCTTTCTTTACACAGGTTTGCCCACAGGCATTATATATAGGGGCTTAATTTGTTCATCTACCCCGAGGACTGTCCTCACCTCTTCATCATGGAAGGCGCCGACTTCCACTGTGGCTAGTCCTAAAGCCACGGCTTGAAGATGGATGTTTTCACCTGCATGTCCCACTTCCATGTGAACATATCTCTCTCCACGTCTGCCATATCTGTAGGAAGTCCTGTGATAAAGAGCACAGATGACAATATCCACCGGGGCGTCGATGATAAATTCTTGGTCCAGAGTTGCTCTGGCTAAATCTGGTCTTAAATCGGCCGGTTTGTGTAAGATCAAGGAGTGAGAATCTACCTCATAGTGGTAGACACCGGCCTGTAATTCTGCGGGAGCTTGGTTTGCCTCGCTGCCAATGACACCCTGTTCGCCAACGACCACAAAGATCTCCAAGGGATAGGTAGCTCCGGCGCTGGGCGCTGCCCTGAACCCTCTTGTTCCAGTGATGCCCTGAGCCGACCAGAGTATTTGACTCAGTTGAGATAAAGCTAGTGGCTCCCTACGGTACCTACGAACCGATCTGCGCCTCAGTATCGTTTCCTCTAATGAAACCTTGCCTTTTAACTGAGGAAAAGGAAGCTTGATCGTAGTTTGTCCCATGCCGAATCCCTTGCTACACGCAAAGTAACAAATGACGTTTAGCCCTTGATAACGCCCATAGGTATAGCCATAGCCACTTTTCTAGAAATACCAGCCTGGTGAACCACGTCTATAACTTCAGTGATATCTTTGTAAGCTTGGGATGCCTCCTCAGCTAGCGAAGAGATGTTTCCCGCCTTGATGGTAATACCTCTGCTCTCTAATTCTCGAACTACATCTCTACCCTGCATACTCCGCCTGGCAGCACCGCGACTTAACACTCTCCCGGCACCATGACAAGTGGAGCCAAAGCTCTCAGACATAGCCCTTTCAGTGCCCACGGCAACAAAAGAACAACGTCCCATGTCTCCGGGCACGAGCACAGGTTGCCCCACCTCCTTGTAGCGTCTGGGAGTATCCTTATGGCCCGCCGGAAAAGCTCTGGTAGCTCCTTTGCGGTGAACGCAAACCTTAAGCTTGTGACCATCTATTGTATGTTCTTCTATTTTGGCTATGTTATGGGCGACATCATAAACCTGCCTCATGCCAAGTTTCTCAGGGCTTTTACCGAAAATTTTAGAAAAACTTTCTCTAACCCAGTGGGCAATGCACTGCCGGTTAACCCAAGCGTAGTTAGCAGCACATGCCATGGCAGCTAGATAATCTTGGCCTTCCGATGATTCTATGGGAGCGCAGGCGAGCTGCCGGTCGGGGAGCTTTATCCCGTACTTCGATACCGCCCCCTCCATGACACGCAGATGGTCAGTACATACTTGGTGACCGAAGCCGCGAGAGCCTGTGTGAATCAGGACTAGTATCTGACCTATCTCAGTGATGCCCATAATGCTAGCTATATGAGGATCGAATATCTCCTTCACCACCTGAATCTCAAGAAAATGATTTCCTGAGCCTAATGTCCCGGCCTGAGGTGTGCCCCTTTTTGCCGCTTTATCGCTTATCTTGCTGGGATCGGCACCACTGAGACATCCACCTTCTTCAGTAACATCCAAATCTTCCTCGGAACCCAGGCCACGCTTCACTGCCCAACGAGCTCCCTCAACCATCAACTGGTTCATCTCTTTTTGACTTACCTTTATCTTCCCTTCAGAGCCAAGGCCTGATGGCACATTAAGGAATAATGCATTAATGAGCTCATTAATTCTGGGCCGCACTTCAGCTTCACTGAGACTGGTACCTAATAACCTTACACCGCAATTAATATCGTAGCCCACTCCCCCCGGGGAAATTACGCCATCCTTAATGTCCATTGCCGCCACTCCGCCTATAGGGAAGCCATAGCCCCAGTGGATATCTGGCATGGCAAAGGAGTAACCTACTATACCGGGTAGGAACGCAACATTGGCGACTTGCTCTGGCGTTTGGTCCTCGCGTATAGATTCTAGCATTTCCTTACTGGCATATATTAGACCAGGAACCCTCATGCCAGTTCTGTAATTTTCGGGAATCTTCCAGCGATAATCGTCTATCTTAATAAGCTGTCCTTGCCATTGTGTCATATCATTAACTCCTAAATATCGAAAATTACCCGTGCCTTGTAGCCATCATTATTTTTGTCCAGCTTCAGCATATGATATGTGGCTGCTTTTACTCCTCTCTTTATCTTGTGTTTCATGGGATCAAAACCTTCCCCATGACAGGTAGCCTTAAGTTCATTGTGAGTCAGACTTTCAATATCGAACCGGTTGAATAGGATGTGTTTGGCATCAAAAAAATAAATGAGTTCGTTAAGCCATTCAACTAGCAAGCTGTCTCTCTCGTCGCTGCTTACTCTCAAATTGAGATGTGATTTCTCTTGAATGCTTTCAGGTTCAGTAATCAAACTGAACAAAGCTAGAGCAGCGTTGCAGAAAAGCTCCTCGATATCCGTCCCGTAGGCGATGATGCCCACGTCAGCAGTATGGTCAATTATTTCGAAAGCCCTTTTCATTCCTCTAGTGTCCATTATACAAAAACAGCAACGACATCTCCATTCATGCTTGCTCTTTTTTGCACTTCGCTTAGGCTGCTGCTACAATCAACGCTCAAGACAGTGAAGGTCGTATCTTCTCGACAAGCTGCGCGATTTGGCAAATCATCAATTACCTTGTATCATTAGGGTAGCAATAGGCAAATGCCTGTATCAAACTTGACTTCCTCGTGTGGAGAGTCATATGGTTCTGGCGATGCGAAGAATAAACGCTAGAGCTAAAGCGAGCCTCAAGTTAGCAGACCGTGATGAAGGATCTGTCCCCGAGAGGTAGATAGAAATGCCATCCCAGGATTACATGGAATGTGCTCTGTCTCTGGCCAGATTGGCTATGGGATATACCACTCCTAACCCAGCAGTTGGGGCGGTAGTTGTTAAGGATGGACTTGCTATCGGCATGGGATATACCCAACCTGTTGGCTGTGAACATGCTGAGGTTATGGCGCTCTGTCAAGCTGGGGATAAGGCACAAGGTGCTACCATGTATGTTACCTTGGAGCCTTGCCCTCATTACGGACATACGCCACCCTGCACTCAAGCCATAATTGATGCCGCTATTTCAGAAGTCCATATAGCCTTACTTGATCCTAACCCTGTGGTTTCTGGACTTGGCGTAAGGAGGCTAAATGAGAAGGGCATCAAGACCCATATAGGTATGTGTCAGCAGGAAGCTTATGAGATAAACGAGGCTTATATTAAGCACATTACCACAGGCTTACCATTTGTCGTGGCCAAATTCGCTATGAGCCTTGACGGCAAGATTGCTACTAAGACTGGTGATTCTAAATGGATAACCAGGGAACAGACGAGAAAGTATGCACATGCCCTACGACACACTGCTGATGCCATAATGGTGGGAGTGAACACTATTGTTGCGGATAATCCTCGCCTCACTGCTAAGGGCTGTGGTGGCAGAGGTGGCATGGGGAAAAAGCAGCCTCTACGTTTGGTCATCGACAGCAAAGGAAAAGTGCCGTTGAACTCTCGTATTTTTGAGCCACCAGGCGAAGTCTTACTCGCTGTGGTGGCACCTTTTGACTCCGTGAAGAAGGGAAAATTTGTAGATCTGGGTGCTGAGGTGGTGGAATTACCAGCCAGGGGAGATTCAGTAGATATAGTAGAGTTATTGAAGTTGTTGGGGGGGAGGGAGATTGTTACCGTCTTGGTGGAGGGGGGCGGTAAGCTTCTTGGTTCGCTTTTTGACCACCACTTAGTGGATAAGGTATTAGCTTTCATTTCGCCGATCATCATTGGGGGTTGCGAGGCTGTAAGTGTGGGGGGGAATGGCGTCGATAATATAGCTAAGGCTTTGCGCCTTACTCGAGTTGACATCAAGACTTTCGGCGATGATATATTAGTTAGTGGATATTCCGAGAAACGGTTACCGCAGGAGGCGTAGGTTTAGGGGCAGAGTATGTTCACAGGTATAGTCGAGGAGATCGGCATAGTCGGGGAGACAAGCGGGGACCACCTGGCGTTCGAAGCCCGTAAGGTGCTCGAAGGAACGAAAGCGGGCGATAGCATAGCTGTCAATGGTGTTTGCCTGACTGTTGTCTCCTTGGAGAATCATGGCGTCGGTATTAACGTTATGCCCGAGACGCTACGTCGCACTAATCTCGGCAGACTTCATCATAGCGACCAGGTAAATTTGGAGAGGGCACTGGTACTGGGGGGGCGCCTGGGTGGCCATTTGGTGTTGGGTCATGTAGATGACACGGGGGAAGTACTAGATGTAAGTAGCGAAGAAGGCGCGCGTATTGTGAGGATTTCGGCACCAACCGAACTAATGCCTTACATGGTGGATAAAGGCTTTATCGCTGTTGATGGTGTTAGTCTTACCATAGTAAACGTGGAGGATTTTTCTTTTGTTGTGTCTTTGGTAGGTTACACTATGGAAAATACCACATTAGGAAGGAAGACGCCTGGTGACATAGTCAATTTGGAGGTAGACGTCATAGCTAAGTATGTCCAAAATCTTAAGGGGCAAAGAGGACAAAGTCTAAGCATTGAATTCCTTAGGGAATACGGATTTGCAGGGGGAATAGATGCTGAGTAGCATTTTTGAGGCAATTGAAGATATAAGGGCAGGCAGATTCATCATTATCGTTGATGATGAGTCACGCGAAAATGAAGGAGATCTGGCCATCGCTGCCGAGAAGGTTACCCCTGAAGCCATAAATTTCATGGCTAAGCACGGTCGCGGACTGATTTGCCTTCCTATCACTGGACAAAGGCTCGACGAATTGGGAATACCACTGATGGTTAGCAATAACACTTCACGCTACTCTACTGCCTTTACAGTTTCCATTGAAGCCAAGGATAAGGTCACTACTGGCATCTCTGCTTTTGATCGAGCACAGACCATAAAAACGGTGCTTGATCCCAATACCAAGCCGAGTGACATAGCTCAGCCAGGGCATATATTTCCTATTCGGGCTAAGGAAGGCGGGGTGTTAGTACGAGCGGGGCACAGCGAAGCTATGACTGATCTGGCTAGACTAGCCGGACTTTATCCTGCTGGCGTTATATGCGAGGTCATGGATGAAGATGGCACAATGGCCCGCCTGCCTCAACTTGAAGCCATAGCTTCGAAGTTCGACCTGAAGATAATAACTATAGTCGATTTGATTGCCTACCGTCTTCGCCATGAAAAACTGGTGCAAAGAGTAGCTGAGGCTAGGCTGCCTACTGCGTATGGCGAGTTTGCAGCCGTCGCTTACAAAAGCACTGTCGATGCCGCTGAACATGTTGCTCTGGTTAAAGGTGATATATCAAATGATGAGCCGATCCTGGTACGTGTTCACAGTGAATGTCTTACCGGGGACGTCTTTGGTAGTTTGAGATGCGATTGTGGAGCTCAAATCGAAATGGCTTTGGAAAGCATAGCCAAAGAAGACCGAGGCATTTTTCTTTATATGAGACAGGAAGGAAGGGGCATCGGGTTTCACAACAAGCTTCGCGCCTATGCTCTTCAGGATCAGGGAATGGATACCGTGGAGGCTAACATAGCCTTAGGTTTTGCTGCTGATTTGAGAGACTATGGAGTGGGCGCCCAGATCTTAGCTGACTTGGGTTTACATAATATTCGATTGCTTACCAATAATCCCAAGAAGGTGATCGGGCTGGAAAGCTATGGAATCAAAATAGTAGAGACTGTCCCTCTAATAGCCCCAGCTACCCCTTATAACATTCGTTACTTGGAAGCCAAGCAAAAGAAGTTGGGACATACTCTGAATCTAGAAAAATGACAAAAGGCCAAGCTCAAATGTCAAAGAAAGATAGTCTGGCGTTTAGGCATTTGAACTTGATTTGCAGTTTGTTCATAGGAGGCTAAGAATGACTAAGCATAAGTACGAAGGTATCCTGATAGGAAAAGGTCTTAAGTTTGCCGTGGTTGTTTCCCGTTTCAATGAGCTAATAACCACAAAACTGCTTGAGGGAGCAAAAGATGCTTTGTTGCGCCACGGTGTCGCTGAGGGTGACATCGATGTTGCCTGGACTCCGGGTTGTCTGGAGATCCCGCTTGTAAGCAAGAAACTAGCGCAGAGTAATAAGTACGATGCGATAGTATGCCTTGGCGCGGTGATTCGCGGTGGCACCCCCCATTCCGAGTATGTTGCTTCCGAGGTGAATCGGGGAATTAGCAGGGTAAGTTTGGATACTGGCTTACCGGTGATACAAGGCGTAATAACAGCCGATACTTTGGAACAGGCTATTCAAAGAGCAGGTGCCAAAGAGGGTAATAGAGGCTTTACTGCTGCGGTAAGCGCTATTGAGATGGCCAACTTACTTAAGGCTATTCAGTGACTTTGTAGACTTTGTCACCCCGCCTTACCCTATCAGGAACTTTTATGCCCACAAGGTCGCCGGGCTTGCCATCGGTGATATCGGCGCGATCAATTTGCATGGACTCCACCATAAGTTCCATATCTGTAGTGCTGCCCTTGATATGGATTTTATCACCCGTTTTCAATGTGCCGCTTAGCTCTATACCAGCTACCACAGGATTAGCAAAAAAATCCGTTACCTTACCGATCTCCACTTCGCCCATCTTCGGATACCTCCTTTTGTAGGGATATTCTACACTTCTGCCGATTAAAAATCAACCTGGAGGACCGGTTACACCTTGACAAGTCACACTGCTAAGCTTATGATAGTAAATCAAATAAATCTAACGGGAGGTAGTGCACCATGACTGACAGGCCTGAAAGAAAAGCAGGGCAACCGTACAGTCCGGAGGAGATCCTTTCTTTTGACCGCATCAGGAGGGCTATGACAAGCAGGGTTTTGGATAGGATAGAAGAATTGTGGCAGGGAAAACAGCCCCTCAGTGTTGAGCAGGTGAATGAAGTGATTGCGAGTGAATGGCAGAGAGTAAAGGAGGCGGTCAGGTCATCACCAGCAGCGCGGGAAGCCTTCCGTAAATACTTGGAACACACCGTCTCTGACCAAATAGAAAAGTTGATGAAAGAGGATAAGACTGAGCTAGAATCATTAGGCGTTGTAGAGAAGGGTCTATAGATTGGTTTCACAGGATAGAGCTAAGCTAGGCAAACAGGTCAGCCAAGACCGAGATATGGGGCAGTTAATTAGGCACCTCGATATGTTGGATGAGAGGCTGGATAATATAGATTCTATAGTAACATCTCTTATAGAAAGAGTGATGGGAAGGCCGCTTGTCATAGAAGTAACCTGCCCTAATTGTGGTCAAACTGTACAGATCAATGTCACCAGTGGTGTGAGGCTGCGGGGAAAAGAATAGTCTTGGCATGAATCGTATTCTTTTCAATGTCTAATTTCTAATCCACCCAATGACAAGTGCTCTTCTATTTTTGCATGTTTTCAAAGGTTTGCCCTGTTTAGCTATGTCTGATAGAATCGTCGGATGGGCGGTTAGCTCAGTGGTTAGAGCGCTGCGTTGACATCGCAGAGGTCACTGGTTCAAGTCCAGTACTGCCCATTTTTTGATGGAATTATGAGTGATTTCTAGATTTGGAGTGGAGAGTCTGAGATGAAATCACAAGAAAAGGATGAGCAAGTGGCGTCGATGCGCCACTCCGCATCTCATATCATGGCTGAGGCGGTACAATGTCTTTTCCCCGAGGCTAAATTTGGCATCGGACCGACCATTGAGAATGGCTTCTACTATGACTTTGAGCTGCCACGCCCATTAACACCGGAAGATTTGCCTGTGATTGAGAATAAGATGAGGGAAATTATTAGTCAGGATGTGCCATTCATTAGCGAAGAAATGAGTAACGATAAAGCGCGTAGACTCTTTGCTGCCCAGCCCTATAAACTGGAGCTTATAAACGAAATCGCCGATACTAGTGTCACTATCTATAAACAAGGTTCCTTCACCGATTTATGCCGGGGTCCTCATATATCTTCTACGGGTGAAATAGAAGCATTTAAGCTTACCCATATAGCTGGGGCATACTGGCGTGGTGATGAAAAGCGACCCATGCTGCAAAGAATTTATGGCGTAGCTTTTGAGAACCAAGAGGAGCTTGACAATTATTTATCATTGCAGGCTGAAGCTGCTAAACGCGACCATAGGAAACTGGGTAAAGAGCTCGACCTCTTCAGTATTCACGAGGAGATTGGTCCAGGCCTAATTTGTTGGCATCCCAAAGGTGCTTTGATTCGACGAATCATCGAAGACTTCTGGAAGGCAGAGCACATCAAGCGAGGCTATGACGTCGTTTATACTCCACACATTGCCAAGCTAGATTTGTGGAAAACTAGCGGCCATTTGGAATTCTATCGAGATTATCTGTTCTCACCGATAGAAATTGAGGGACAGCAATATATGCTCAAGCCCATGAATTGCCTGGGCCATATTTTGATCTATAAAAGCCAATTGCATAGTTATCGGAATCTACCGTTGAGATATGCTGAATTAGGCACGGTATATAGGTATGAACGAACTGGCGTGTTATATGGTCTGGCCAGGGTCAGGGGATTTACTCAAGATGATGCTCACATTTTTTGCCGCCCTGATCAGGTTGAACAGGAAGTGAGAGAAGTTGTGAACCTGGCACAATTTATGATGTCTAGCTTTGGCTTTGGTGAATATGAGCTGTCGCTATCAACGCGTCCTGAGAAATATGCTGGCACAGTCTCAATGTGGGAAGAAGCCACGGAGGCATTGAAACACGTTTTGGAGAAACTTGGCTTGCATTATGAAGTTGACCCTGGCGAGGGAGTTTTCTACGGGCCGAAAATCGATATTAAACTTAAGGATGCTGTAGGGCATGTCTGGCAAGGTCCTACCATCCAAGTCGATTTCAATTTGCCACAACGCTTTGATGTCTGTTATATTGGTGAGGACGGACTGGAGCATAATGTCGTTATGATACACCGCACAGTCCTGGGTAGTATGGAGCGTTTTCTAGCTTGCCTCGTAGAGCACTACGGTGGCGCTTTTCCGGTATGGTTATCGCCGGTTCAGGCAACGATAGTTCCCATAGCAGACCGCCATGCTGGCTATGCACATGAGATAGAGAGCGATTTTAGAGATGATGGCATCCGAGTTCGGGTTGACGACCGCTCGGAGAGGATGAATTTGAAAATAAGAGAAGCCCAGCTGGAGAAAGTGCCGTATATGCTTGTAATTGGCGATAAGGAAATGGCTTCATCCAGTGTGTCGCTCCGCTTAAGGAGCGGCGGGAATCTGGGCTTGGAAAGTGTGGCACAAGTTAAAAGTAGAATAATGGCGGCTGTAGAGGCCAAGTCCTGAATACTGTTTCAGGGGGTAGAAAGAGCATAGTCAAAGAACTAATAACCAATAGGAGAATCAGAGCCAAAGAAGTGCGCCTCATAGGGGAAGATGGGGAACAGCTGGGCGTGGTGCCTCTACAGAAAGCATTGCAGCTTGCCTATGAGCACGGGCTCGATTTGGTGCAGGTAGCATCAACGGTGGCTCCGCCAGTATGCCGACTTCTTGACTACGGTAAATATAAGTATGAGCAAACTAAAAAAGAGCGCAAGGCAAAAAGGGGCCAAAGAGTTGGCTTACTCAAGGAGGTCCGTTTAAGACCCAAGATAGAAGAGCACGATTTACAGGCAAAAATCAAGACCACGAAGAAATTATTGGAGGAGGGTAATAAAGTACGGTTGTTTCTAAGGTTTAGAGGACGCGAAGTTATTTATCCTGAACTAGGTTGGAATGTGCTGCGTAAAGTGGCCGAAGCCTTGAAAGAATTAGCCGTGGTAAGCGGTTCTGTTAATAATGATAGGACTATAGCCGTGGTCTTATCCCCGGTTTCCCAAAAGAAGTCTAAGGAGACAAGAACAGATGCCAAAACTGAAAACCCATAAAGGGGCCAAGAGCCGTTTTCATATTACGGGTAGCGGCAAGCTGATGCGCACTAAATGCGGCAAGAGCCATTTGAGGCGAAAAAAGGCTCCTAGAACTAAGCGCCTCTACGATGAAACGATACCGGTCTCCTCAGCGGATAAGAAGAGAGTGAGGAGGCTTTTACCCCACAAATAGTGTAGGGAAGGAAAGTAATTCATTGTGTTGCTGAAGAAAAAAAGATAACGCCCAAGGATTAAAGGAGGAAAACTTGCCACGAGCCAGGAGCGGAAAAACCACCCACAGACGGCACAAGAAGGTACTTGAACTGACTAAAGGGCATCGCGCTGCCCGCCATAAGCTTTATACTGTAGCCCATCAGTCCATGCTTCATGCCTTAGATTATTCCTATTGTCATCGTCGTGAGCGGAAACGTGACTTCAGGAGACTGTGGGTCGCCCGCATCAATGCTGCGGCGCGGGCTAGGGGGCTTACTTACAGTCAGTTTATGGTCGGGCTAAAAAGATCAAACATAGAAATTGATCGCAAGATGCTAGCCGAGATGGCAGTCAAAGATCCCGACGGCTTTGCTGCATTGGTGGCTTCGGTGAGCGAGACTAACTCGCCTCGCGTGTAGTGACATCATGCCTGGAAGTACCAGGATCTTTGGGCAGAGATAACACCACTTAGCAGTCAATGCTAGAACAACTCAAAGACCTTCGTGCGCAAGCTCTCGAAGAGCTGAATAAAGTTGGCAATCCTCGAGAGCTAGAGCTATGGCGCGTTCGCTACCTGGGCAAGAAAAGCAATCTAACTCAGATTCTACGTTCCTTAGCCACTTTCGCCCTGGAAGAACGGCGTGAGGTGGGCGCCCAAGCTAACGAAATCAAGAGAGCTTTGGAGTCAAGCCTGGAAGAGAAAAGCAAATTACTCCAGGAAGCTGTTTTGACCTCTCCTCGAGAATCCCGGATATTGGATGTGACCTTGCCTGGGCGACCCCTCCCGGCAGGGCGACTTCACCCCACCACTCAGATACTGAAGGAAATCTGCGACATTTTCCAGAACATGGGCTTCCAGGTAATTGAAGGACCTGATGTGGAATGGGATTACTATAACTTTGAAGCATTGAATATTCCCCAACATCATCCGGCCCGAGATATGTTTGCTACCCTGTGGATAGATGCGGGTATGGAAGGGGAAGCCAGACTTTTACGGACGCACACTTCCCCCATGCAGATTAGATTGATGGAAAAGGAACGACCGCCGATAAGAGCGATAGTTCCCGGGCGGGTCTACCGATATGAGGCCACCGATGCTACTCATGAATCTATGTTTTATCAAGTTGAAGGTTTGGCTGTGGACAAGGGCATCACCCTGGCTGATTTGAAAGGCACCTTGTTTGACTTTTGCCGTTGTGTTTTCGGTGAGGAAAGAAAAGTGCGATTTCGTTGTGATTACTTTCCTTTTGTGGAACCGGGGGTGGAAGTAGCCATTAGCTGTTTGGCCTGCAACGGGACGGGCTGTCGGCTGTGTGGCTACAGTGGCTGGATTGAAATACTGGGAGCGGGTATGGTGCATCCCGACGTGCTGGCGCGCGTTGATATCAACCCCAATCTTTACAGTGGTTTTGCCTTCGGCATGGGAGTTGAGCGTATACCCATGCTGCGCTATGGTATTGATGACATCCGCCTCTTTTATAGCAATGACCTCAGGTTTTTGAGGCAATTCTAAGTTTTAAGGTGACAATATGAAAGTCTCCCTCAAGTGGCTCAAGGATTATGTTGACATAAAGCTTGCTTCTAAAGAGCTTGCTGAAAAGCTCACCATGGCTGGCCTGGAAGTCAGGGCCATCGAGACTGTAGGTGGTACATGGGACAATGTGGTGATAGGGGAGGTAATAGCCCTAGATCCTCATCCTAATGCTGACCGCCTTAAGCTGGCTACGGTTGATTTGGGCACTGAGCAAGTCACCACGGTTTGCGGCGCGCCTAATATCAACCTCGGTCAAAGGGTGACTTTTGCCCATGTGGGAGCCCGCCTCATGGATCCGCATACTGGGGAAGCTGCGGTACTGAAGCCGGCTAAGATTCGCGGTGTTGTTTCCCAGGGCATGGTCTGCTCAGAGAAAGAGCTGGGGATTTCTGAAAGTCACGAGGGCATTTTGGTGCTGCCGCCGGAGGCGCCCATGGGTGCACCTCTCAGCGCTTATCTGGGCGATGTATTTTTGGATTTAGATATAACACCTAACCGCCCGGATTGTTTATCTGTGATTGGTATTGCCCGAGAAATTGCTGCCCTAACCGATGAATCACTCCGCCTGCCCGAGGTTCATTACGAGGAAACAGAGAAGTCAATAGATTCCTTGGCCTCTGTTGACATAGTCAATGCAGACCTGTGTCCCAGGTACTGTGCTAGCCTGGTTACCGGAATCAGGATAGCCCCATCCCCAGGTTGGCTGCAACAGCGCCTGAATAGCTGCGGAATGCGTCCCATTAACAACGTGGTTGACGTTACTAATTACGTGATGCTGGAATATGGTCAGCCCCTTCACGCCTTCGACTATGACAAACTTAAGGGGCGGCAGATTATCGTTCGCAGGGCCGGAAATGGGGAAACCATAACTACCCTCGATGGCTCAAAGCGCACTCTGAATGCAGACATACTGGCTATTGCCGACAAAGAAGAAGTTGTTGCTGTCGCTGGAATCATGGGTGGCCTGGATTCCGAAGTCACGGACGAAACTGATACTATACTCCTGGAGTCAGCGAATTTTAACCAGGCTGCCATTCGTCGGGGCTGTAGCCATCTTCAATTCCAAAGCGAAGCCTCGATTCGCTTTGACAAAGGGCTTAATAGCGAGCTGCCGTTACCACCATTGAAGCGGGCCACTCAATTGCTGCTGGAGCTAGCCGGTGGCAAAGCAGCCAGAGGCATAATTGATGTTTATCCCGGGAAATCAGAACCAAACCTAGTGTCACTTACCACCCGGGAGGTGAAGCGTCTTTCAGGCTTGAAGGCAAACATGGATGAGATGCTTGAGGTATTGAAAGCGCTGGGCTTTGAATGCCAGAAAGGCGATTCAAGCTCGCAGATTTTGGTCTCTATACCCTATTGGCGTAGTGATGTTAAATGCTGTGCTGACCTCGTGGAGGAAGTAGCCCGCATGATCGGTTACGACAAGGTCCCTATGACCAGGCTTAGTTCTCCTTTGCCTCTGCAAGAATCAAGACTGTCACCAGCAGCCCGGCAGAGCAGCCTCAGAGAGAAATTGAGCTATCTTCTAACGGGTTTTGGCTTTCAAGAGATATCGACGTATTCCTTAGTCAGCCTGGAAAAGCTCGAGAAGCTTTCGCCCAAGCTTGAGCTGAAGATTCCCCCGCTAAAGGTCGCTAACCCTATGACGAGGGAGCAGGAATATCTGCGTACCAGCCTGCGTGCCGGTCTTCTGGCCACCTTGGCCCATAACCAGAAATTCGAGCAAGCTGGCATAAGGCTCTTTGAAATTGGCAAGGTATTCTTGCCTCAGCACCCTCGCGTCATTGCGACCCTGAGTGAAACGAAGGGGAAGCAATCTCAAGAAGAAAGGGAGCTACCCCAGGAAAAAGATATGCTCTGTGCAGTGCTCAGCGGCACAAGAACAGAACTATCCTGGCAAACTGACAAAGAGTCACTCGATTTCTTTGATGCCAAGGGGGTAGTGGAGAGGCTTCTGAGCCAATTGGGGCTGAAAGCGAGTTTTGAGGATAGCGATGATGAAGGCTTACACCCGGGGAGAGGAGCTAACGTAATCGTCGAAGATGATAAGGTAGGTATTGTGGGAGATCTGTATCCCAAGGTAGCGCAAGCCTTTGAACTTTCTAATACTATTTGCCTTATAGAAATTGACCTGGAGAAGCTGTCGACTAAGATTACCGGGACAAGAGGGTACCAGTCGATTCCGAGGTTCCCTAGTGTTTCCAGAGACATCGCCCTGGTAATAGATGAGCAAGTGACCTATCGAAGGGTGGAGGAAATAATCCAAAGCTTTCCGCTAGTGATGAAGGTAACGCTGTTTGACCTTTATCGAGGTGAGCAAATACGCGAGGGCAAGAAATCTTTTGCCATAAGGATTGTGTGCCAATCGCCCAGCCGTACCTTGACTGATGAGGAGGTCGACCAAACTCAGGAACAGATGCTCGCTAGACTACGTCAGGAACTGGGCGCGACTTTGAGAGCTTAGGTCAAGGGGGCTAGGGTGGGTCAGCGCTGAGCTTTTGCAGCTTCATTCAGAAGCTTGTTTACCTGTGCGGCCAGATTATCTAGAGGCAGAAGCCGGGTCTCCTTCTCCATGCGCCATTTCGCCTCTATGCTCTGGCTCTGTAAGGTGCGTGGAGATAATGTCAATCGCAGTGGTATTCCCAGGAGGTCGGCATCGTTGAATTTAACGCCGGGGGAATCGTCACGGTCATCGAAAAGCACTTCAATGCCTTCTTTTTGTAGTTCTTGATAAAGCTTTTCTGCGGTAGGAGCGACTGCCGATTTGTCCAACGACAGAGGGCAAAGGTAGACTTGGTAGGGGGCAACACAGAGCGGCCAGATAATACCTTTGCCGTCGTGGCTTTGCTCTACGATAGCAGCCAGCAACCGCCCCAGTCCAATGCCATAGCTGCCCATAGCAATAGGGCGGGACTTGCCATCACTGTCCAAAAAGGATGCTCCAAATCTCTCACTGATGAAGGTTCCGAGCTTGAATACATGCCCCACTTCAATGCCCCGGGACAAAGATAATTTGCCGCGACATTTGGAGCAGCGGTCTCCGGCCCGAGCCAGGGCGATATCGGCTATGAGGTCAACCTGGAAGTCTCTGGGATAGTTGGTGTTCCTGAAGTGGTATCCCGCCTTATTAGCACCAACCACGAAGTTGGAGCCTAAGGTTATGGAATCATCGGCTACGACTTTGACTCCCTTTACGCCTATGGGTGAGGCAAAACCAGCCACAAGTCCAGCTCCATTCACTTCGGCTTCCGTAGCCAGGCGAAGCTCAGAGCACTTTAAGGCATTTCTCAATTTCGTTTCGTTGACTTCCAGGTCCCCTCGAATAACGACGAAGATAAACTCACCGTCAGAAAAATAGAACACGGCCTTAAGAGTTTGACTTGACGGTACGCCCACAAAACCCGCTACTTCCTCTATGGTTTTTGTCGTCGGTGTGGCTATCTCCTCTAAAGGAAGCAGGGATTCGGTATTGGTTCCTGTCTTCACAAATTGAGCCTTCTCGGCATTGGCGGCATAGTCACAGTTGGAACAGCAAATGATTTCGTCCTCACCATCTTCGGTGAGGATCATGAACTCGTGGGAATCCTTGCCACCTATGGCACCGCTGTCAGCCTCTATCATCAACGCCGGCAAACTGAGACGAGCATAGATGTTCTTGTAAGCCTGGCACATCTTCTGGTAACTTTCATGCAGGCCAGCTTCATCGGCATCAAGGCTGTAAAGGTCTTTCATGATAAACTCACGGACTCGTAGCAAGCCGCCGCGAGGTCGGGGCTCGTCACGAAGCTTGGTCTGTATTTGATAGAGGAGCAAGGGGAGATCCCGGTAGCTCTGCACGTAACGGTGGGCAAGGTCGGCGACAACCTCTTCGTGAGTGGGCCCCAGAGCCAGTGTATGTTCTTTGCGGTCGGTCAAAGTGAATAGAGATTTGCCAAAAGATACATCTCTGCCTGACTGCTGCCATAATTCAAAAGGCTGCAACACAGGCAGCATCAATTCCTGCCCGCCAGCCTTATCCATTTCCTGTCTGATAATGTTTTCTATCTTTTTGAGCACCCGCCAGCCCGAAGGCAGGTAAGAATAGACTCCAGCAGCCTCCTGAGCGATCATGCCGGCTCTGACCAGTAGCTGGTGGCTTGTGTTCTCAGCGTCTGTGGGTGCCTCCCGTAGTGTCTTGCCGAAAACCTTAGAAAAACGCATTATCTTTACTATAATCCTCCCTTATTGAGAGAGTCTATCTCTGCCATAAGGGCTTGTAGAAACCTATCCTCGCTCACTGTGCCCACTACCTCCCCTTTTCTAAATATAGCACCTTTGCCCTTCCCGCCGGCAACGCCGACATCGGCATCTTTGGCTTCGCCAGGACCATTGACTACACAGCCCATAACTGCCACTTTAATAGGCTTGCTGATTTTTCCCAGGCGCTTGTTCACTGCCTCAGCCAGGGCAATGATGTCAACTTCGGCGCGCCCACAGGAAGGGCAGCTCACCAGAGTTGGACCCCGTTGACGAAGCCCCAGGCTTTTAAGAATTTCGTAAGCCGCAAACACTTCCTCACGGGGATGAGCGGTGAGAGAGACGCGTATAGTATCGCCAATCCCCTGATGAAGAAGTACACCAATGCCTATGGCACTGCGTATGGCTCCCGTCCGGGGAAGCCCCGCCTCAGTGACACCCAGATGCAGGGGGTAGGGCATCTTATCGGCAATCATTTGATAAGCGTGAATGGTAGTGGGAACATCAAAGGCTTTGAGGGAGACCTTGATTAAATCGAAGTCCAGGCTCTCCATAAGCCTAATCTGATCTAATGCCATACTGACCATGCGCTCAGCTAGTGGAGAACCGGGCTGAAAATCAGCCGGTAAACTGCCAGCATTTACCCCAATACGGATAGGCACCTCTCGTTCTTTAGCAGCGGCTACTACCCGGGCAATCTGGTCCTTGTCCCCTATATTGCCGGGATTGAGGCGGAGTCCGTCAACACCAGCCTTTAGCGCACCCAGGGCCAAGCGGTAGTCGAAATGTATATCAGCAATAATAGGTAGCGAGACGCTCTTCTTTATAGTTGCCAGGCTTTCAGCAGCTTCCCTATCAGGAACTGCCACTCGCGCAATTTCACAGCCGGAATCCTCTAGCTCCTTAATCTGGTTTATGGTAGCCGGAATGTCACGGG
Organism: Dehalococcoidia bacterium; assembly: GCA_049671165.1. Lineage (GTDB taxonomy): Bacteria > Chloroflexota > Dehalococcoidia > GIF9 > AB-539-J10 > RBG-13-51-36. The sequence continues at coordinate 57,431 of JBATUN010000034.1, forward strand.
TGTCGGTCTTGCTCATGGACTGCACCACGATGGGGGCGTCACCACCGACGGTCACCTTGCCAATTCTCAATTGTCTGGAGGGTCGACGCGTCATAGTCCAAAGCCCTCGCCGCTAATCAGGCGATAGACATCGCTGAAGGTTACTAACACCATAACTGCAATTAGAAAAACAGTACCAATAGTGTAAGCTAAACGCACTGTGCGAGTGGAGAGACGTTTCCCATGCCTGAAGCCCTCGATGAGCGCCACCAGCATGCCTCCTCCATCTAGAGGAGGGACAGGGAAGAGATTGAATATCCCGAAACCCAGGCTAATTATGGCAGCCATAAACAGTATGTTGCTGAAGCCGGAGGAGCGCACTACCTCTACTGTCAATTGACCGGCACCTATTGGCCCGACCAAGGCTAGATCAGGAGATTCTATCATCAGAGGGATAGCCTCTATTATGAGCACAGGCATATAAATGATATACCTGGCCCCCGAATAGACTGCCTTCCACACGGGAAGTCGCTCTTGTTCGATATGAGTTCCGTCTACCCATTGCAGTTCCGCACCGGGCAAGGTCTCATAGGCGACATTAATCAAAGAGGCTGCAGTCACGTTCCCGCCTCGAAGCAAGACCACGTTTATTTTCTCACCTTCCGCAACGGAACGCAGGACACTAGACATGCTCTCATCATTGTATACAGCCTGCTCATTGATGCTTAAGATGGTATCACCAGCTCTAATGCCGGCTTCGTAGGCTGGCGAGCCTTCCTCTGTTTGGCTCACCAGATTCCAGCAAAGCGAGACGCCGATTATTCGTCGCTGTAATTCTGGATGGAATTTCGGCTTCACCGTGGTCTGTATCTCTTGCCCGTTCCTTTGCAGGAGCAAAGTTATTTCTGTCCCTTCTTCGACCGAATTGACCATGTCCTGCATGTCTCCCCACCGATGAACAGGTTGTCCTTCTACCTCCAGGATTATGTCCCCGGGCTCGATTCCTGCTTCCTCTGCAGAAGAATCTACTGCCACAGAATGCACCATGAGTCCGTTGCCGGAAACGAAGGATACGGGCAGCGCAAGAAAAGCGCTCAGCAGAACAAAGGCCAAAAAGATGTTGACCAGCGGACCGGCGGCATAGATTCCTAACCTGGTCCACGGTCCTTTGCCAGCCAGGCTCCGGGGTACTGTCGGGTCATTCTCTCCGGCAGCCCTGACAAAGGCTCCTATAGGTATGGCATTAACTGAGTATATTGTCTCGCCTCGTTTGATACCAAAAAGGCGTGGAGGAATGCCTATGCCGAACTCTTCGACCTTCACTCCAGCACGTCTGGCAGCAATGAAGTGCCCCAATTCGTGAAGACATACTGCAACGAATAGAGCCACGAGGAAAAGGACAATGATTATGACCACGCTCATCTCTTATCTCTGTGTCCGGGGATTGTCTCTGCGCTCCTGTTTTCTGCTCTGATCCAAGGAAAGCCGCGTAGCGCATTCTCTCGCCCAGTTGTCGGCAGCCAGTATTTCCTCCAGGGACGGCTGGCTTATGCTCCGATGTTGCTCAAGTGTTTCTTGCACAATTCTGGCTATGCCGGTGAAACCTATTCTGTGGCTGAGAAAAAGCTCTACGGCTACCTCATCTGCGCCGCACAGCACCGCTGGATAAGTGCCTCCCGATTTGCCGGCCTCCACGGCCAGTTTGAGACAGGGAAATCTATTATAGTCTGCGGGCTCAAAGTCCAGAGAGTTGACCTTATCCCAATCCAGGCGGGGCAGTTCCGGATTAGGCCACCTTTGGGGGTAAGAAAGAGCATATTGAATGGGCAGCCTCATATCAGGCCAGCTAAGCTGAGCTTTCAGGGAACCATCCATAAACTCCACCATGGAATGAACGATAGACTGGGGATGAATTAGTATTTCAATACTATCAAAGGGGAAAGAGAAAAGCCAATGAGCCTCGATGACTTCCAATCCCTTGTTCATAAGTGTTGCGGAGTCTATGGTTACCTTCTTTCCCATCCTCCAGACGGGGTGTTGGAGAGCTTGCTCCGGGGTTACCTCAGCTAATTGTGCCTGTGGATACTGATAAAAGGGTCCCCCGGAGGCAGTGAGAAAAAGCCTCTGCGGGTTGGTTTCTTCCCCCTGCAGACATTGCCAGATGGCACTATGCTCGCTATCAATAGGCAGAATTTGAGCGTGATGGATGCTGGCTTCACGAACAATAATTTCACCGGCCATCACCAATGCTTCCTTGTTAGCCAGGGCAACTGCCTTGCTTGCCCGTAAAGCTGCGAGTGTCGCGCTCAGTCCGGCCTTACCCACAGTGGCAACGATAACCAAGTCGACCTCGGGATGGCTGGCTATTTCTTCTACAGGCAGGAATTGCCCGCCGCAACTGACGTCAGACTTGGCTGAGGAGCAGAACATTTTTGGTCGCAATTCCTTGATCTGCTCCTCCAAGAGCTTAAGATTCTTATTCCCTGTCAGAGCTACTATTTTTAGCTTGTCAGGCAGGGCACGGATTACATCCAGAGCCTGCCGTCCTATGGAACCTGTTGAGCCGAGGACAGCTATTCTCTTTACGCCACCCATATTACGTAATAGTATACCACTGCCCCGACAAATATAAGGCTGTCGAAACGGTCGAGGACACCACCATGTCCCGGCAGCAAATTACCTGATTCTTTCACTCCCATGCTGCGCTTGAGCAAGGATTCAACCAAATCACCAAGCTGAGCAAAGAGGCCGACGAGAAAGCCCAGGATTATGATTTGCCAGTATCTAAAAGCAAAAGGAGCCCCCAGTTCAACAGAAATTAGCTTAAGAACCATCGCTATTACAATGGCAGCCAGAGCGGCGCTCACCAGTCCCCCTATCGCGCCTTCCCAGGTTTTGGCTGGACTTATGGCAGGAGCCAGCTTGTGCTTACCTCTTGCCCGTCCGATAAAAAAGGCACCCGTATCGTTGGCAAACGTGGTCAGCATGGCCAGGTAAACCCAGTTTCGGCCATCCTCCAAACCGCGCAAATTCAGCCAGTAGCCGAGCATCCAACCTACATAGAGAGCTCCGACGATTGTCCATGCCCAGTTGTGGAATGCCTTTTCTCTCGACGGTCGGAGTAGTAGGCAAATCAAGGAAACTAACATTGCGGCGGTAACAACTAGGGGCAAAAGATCGGGATTCCTGTAATGAGGGCTTAAGACAAGGGCCAACGTCCATAGCAAACCGAAATAAAGCAAGGGCTCTCTCCTGTCGAAACTAGCTATCTGGTAGAACTCGTAGGTCCCGGCCAATGCCGCTGCAGCTATGAGAAGAGAAAACCAAGGGTCGCCAAACCAGATGGCAAGAATAATGAGGGGCACGCCCACGGCGGCGGTGACAACTCTGTGCTTGAGCATGGATCTATTCTAGCAGCTTTTAAGTGGTCACAGGCTGGCCAGTGTCCAGGCTCGTGAACGGACGATTTGAGGGCAGAGTAACAACTGGTGGATAACTGAGATTAGAGCAGGTCCAGCGAGGTCCCCAAAAAGGGCGAAAGATTTTCCGGGCTTATACTATATCTCCTGTATTTCCTTTTCCTTGTGCTCCCCCAATTCACTTACCTTTCCCACACAAGCCTCTGTAAGTTGGTCGATTTTCTTGGTATTGTTCTTGAGTTCGTCTTCCGATATTTCTTTGCTTTTCTCCATCTCTCTTAGTTTCTCAATGCCGTCCCTCCTTATGTTGCGTATGGCAATCCGCCGCTCCTCCACTTTCTTGGAGACGGACTTCACCAGCTCCTTGCGCCGCTCCTCGCTAAGAGGCGGTATGACCACCCGAATTAGATTACCATCATTTGCAGGGTTAAGGCCGATATTGGCTGTGAGAATAGCTCTTTCAATGTCTCGTAACGATGTCCGATCCCAAGGCTGAATGATAATTAAATTAGCCTCTGGTACAGAAATGGTAGCGAGTTGATTTAGCGGGATAGTGGTACCCTGATAGTTAACCAGGATACGGTCAAGCAAGGCTGGAGTAGCACGACCGGCCCGCAGCGTAGCTAATTCTTTAGCCAGGCCATCTGTGGCCTTCTGCATTCGGGAGTTCAGTTCAGAGAATAATTCATCTAGCATGGCTTAGTGATCAACACCAAGCTCGAATCTAGCAAACCTGCGTACTTTTATGTTTTCACCCACTTTAGCAATTGTTTCAGCCATAATTTCCTGTACTGTTCTGGTAGGATCCTTGATAAAAGGCTGGGTGAGAAGACAAGCTACTTGAGGGTCTGTTTCTTCCTTCGGTGGCATCTCTTCACCAGTAAGAAATTGCGGGGAAGTAGCAGCTACCTGCATGGCTAAGTCATGAGCAAGTTCCTTAAACTCAGCGGTGCGAGCGACAAAATCGGTTTCGCAATTTAGCTCCACCAATGCTCCTATGTGCTTCGTGTGGTGAACGTAAGCTTCGATTACGCCTTCGGTCACAGCTGCATCCTTCTTCTTTTCAGCAATTGCTGCTCCGCGTTCTTTCAAGAATTCGATTGCCTTCTCTATATCACCACCCACCTCTAGCAAAGCCTTGTTGCAGTCAGCTATGCCCACATTGGTTCTGTTTCTTAACTTCTTCACTGCTTCAACTGGTATTTTCATTGAGATGCAGTCTCTCCTTGCGGTTCCTTCGCTTCCTCTGGTTCACCTGGCTTCTCTGGTTCAAATGTATAAGAACCCAGAATTTCAATGGCCTCTTCGCGCTCTTTTTCAGCAGCTGATTTGACCAATTCCGCCTCCCCAGAAAACGCTTCGGTTTTGCCTTTGATTATGGCATCGGCTATTTTGCCACAAATTAATTTAATCGTCTTAACGGCGTCATCATTGGCGGGGATAGGATAATCGATGCCGTCGGGATTGCAGTTGGTGTCCGCAATGGCAACCACAGGCATGCTTAGTCTTCTAGCTTCAGCAAAGGCAATTTTGTCTTTGATAGGATCAGCGATGAAGAGGGCTCCCGGAAGGGTGGTCATTTCCTTAAAGCCACCCATTTGAGTATTCAGGTGGGAAATTTCCTTTTCTATCTTCACCCGTTCTTTTTTAGGCAAGCGGTCAAGCTCACCTTTATCCTTCTTATTCTCCAAACGAACCAAGTGATCAATCCGAGCTTGTATGACGGTGAAATTTGTTAACATACCGCCTAGCCATCTTTGATTAACGTAGCTCATACCGCATCTCACAGCCTCTTCTTCTATGGTCTGCTGAGCCTGTTTCTTTGTGCCGACAAAAAGAATACTCTGCCCTCGAGCTGCCAAATCTTGGGCAAAGGCGCTCGCCTTTTCTAACATGGTGACTGTCTGCTCCAAATCGATGATATGGATACTGTTGCGCTGGGTAAAAATATATTTCTTCGCCTTGGGATGCCAGTAGCTCGTGTGGTGACCAAAGTGAGCACCGGCCTCCAGTAATTGTTTTAGTAAAGCATTCTCTATCATGTCTGCAATTTCAAATGATGTTGGTCAATAAAACCAGTATAATGTAGCATGATTGGTCTGGATAATGCAACAAGAGATTATCTCCGACTGTCTCCGAGTTGACATAGAATTCGCCCTTATCTATACTAATGAGCCAAAATTGTAGCTAGAAGTCGCCCGAGTAGCTCAATGGTAGAGCAACCGATTTGTAATCGGTAGGTTAGTGGGTTCGAATCCCCTCTCGGGCTAGGTTCGTCAAATACTTTATGGTAAACTTACGTCAGGGAGGGGTGCCGGAGTGGTTAATCGGAGCAGACTGTAAATCTGCCGCCCTTACGGGCTGCGTGGGTTCGAATCCTACCCCCTCCACTTTGCATCCCCTTTTTTTATTTCTCTGCTTCAAATTCTTTCTTTGACAGAGCTACAAAAATGATTGCCAGTATCCCCAGAATGGCTGAGGGCAGTGCACAGATAGCCCCGGCTAACGACAGACCAAAACTCTTCCTTCTTACGGCCGAGACGCCACCCACTATGGCTACTATACCCAAGACCAGACCAATCACCACAATACCTAGCAAAATTGGCCCGACAAATATGACACGCTCAGACCATTCCCCAGGGAGAAATGGCACCCCTTGAAAAGGCCGCAGGCACCTCCCTATAAAAGCGCTCACGACTAAAGCCGTCCCTATGCCTCCACCAATTACCTGAAATGCCCCACTTATTATGCTCAATACTCCGCCAGCGGTAAGCAACCCGCTCCTATGACTACCACTAGATGCCATGTTCGTTCCTCCTTGTTCTATGCTAAAACTCCTCACAGCTGTGTGTTTACGGCTGTTCTTGGTGAGAATAGACCTGAACTACCGCCACACGCACCATAGTCTATTCCCACATTCTAGCTAGTAATTCTCTCCTACACTTTTCCATGTTCAGTTGCACCAGTAGCCTTACTAGTCTCAATAGATGCTATAATCTGTTTTTGAAGTTCACCAACTGCACCGGGAGTGTGAGGAAGCATTATTGTGTTAGTCCGAGAATTCTTCCCAACATCAGTAAGCATGTCATAATACTGCGTCATAAGAACCAATGTCATTACACCCTCTGCATTAACCCCAAGTGCATCACTGGCATCCTTAACTGATTCTCTGAGTCCAGCAACGATCGCTATCCTCTGCTTGGCAATACCCTCACCAGACAACTCCTTACTCCTAGCATCAGCCTCTGCCTCCTTAATTACAATAATTTTCTTAGCTTCTCCTTCATGCTCAGCAGCAACTCTAAGACGCTGTTGCCTATTAATCTCATTCATAGCATCTGCAACACCCTTATCTGGCTGGATGTCATTAACAAGAGCACGAACCAATTTATATCCATACTCACTCAGCCTGGCACTAAGACTCTCCTCAATTTCTTTAGCAATCTCTTCCTTATTTTCAAACACAGAGTCTAAAATCATCCCAGGAACCTTTGCCCTTACATTATCAAATATCCAAGATTCCATCTGAGCTTTTGGATTCGTAAGTCTATAAAATGCATCCCAAACCTTATCCTCCCCATCAACAAAGTACTGAACCGCAATAAGTAAGTCTACAAAAACATTATCGTTGGTTTTGGTTTTGATACTCACATTTAGTTCCTGTACTCTAATAGAAACTTTACCAGCCACTCTGTCCATTATAGGAACTTTAACATGAATACCAGGACCAACGACCCTGGTAAACTTTCCCCATCGCTCAATAATGGCAAATGTCTGCTGCCTAACCATATAAATCGCCAAAACTAGAATAATCACACCAAAAACTATACCCAAAACAATTCCAAAAACATTCATTACGAATTACTCCTCCTTAATCTTTCTACTATTCTAATCTATCTTTCTCCGCCAGTTTTACCATCAATGCTTAATAACACCTCCTACTTTATTATATCTTGACAAAACTACTTGTCAATTCCCCCCGTTCCAGATAAGAACGTGGCATAACCATCACCAGATGCATTAACATATCCTCATCCAAACTATGTCTAAGATTCGGAACTTTGAACATCCGATTTTTCGCTCACACTAATCTAGTAATTTAGCCAGTATACGAAGCAAATCGGTATTCGTAAGAATTCCCACTAAGTTACCATTGGCATCCACTACAGGGAAAGTGCCGATTCGATGCTTCTCACTTATGGCAACTACTTCTTTAATTGTGTCATCAGGGTGGACCACAATGACATCAGTTATCATTACATCCCTTACCTTCATGCAAGACAATTGATAGTGAAGCCCCCATAAAGTCAACGCTGTGGGTGGCGATGGTGCTGCCTCTATTATTATGTTCCGTGTCACTAGGCCTACTAACTTTCCGTTTTCTACAACAGGTAAGCGGCGGACATGCTTTTCGCGCATCGTTTCTATAGCATTATCTATTAGAGTGTCAGGAGTTACCGTAATAACTGGGCTTTTCATACAATGGCGGACGTTCATTGTTTTCCTCCTTAATCAAGCTGACAACTATTATAGTATGCGATTCCACTTTATACTTTGCTAGCATAAGCGACACCTCTACCATGGGGCTACTCAAGTGGCTCGATCACTTTATTCTCAATTCAAAGCCGGGGTGAGACTATTTGAACCTCCGACCACCTGAACCCCATATATCTAGTAGAAAAGGCAGCGACCGCTTGCCTCCTTTTCAAAGCTTATTATATCATCTTTTGGCGATTCAGTTGACTTGGAGCGTTTGGGGTTTGTACACTGGTATTATGAGAAGTAAGATAGTTCTTATGTGTCTTGTTGTCTTTGAGGTACTAGCGTTCATCTGGGCAGCCACAGTCGCCGAGCTACCGCTTTTTGAAGGCTTGTCGCCAATCCGCAATATATTGTTTGTCTCAGATATAGTTGCCCTTGTTGTTGCGTTACTAGCAGCTTTGCCTGGGCGCGCTTATCACTATTAGGGGAGGGCATGGGCTAAGTTCTTCACAGTGCATAGGGACACAGTACATGGAAGTCTATGAATCTACACCGTTTGTGTCTATCGCCGATGTTGGGTTATCCGACGACCCGCAAGTCAATGGAGACCTTTTTTTGGCGGCCCGCTCTGCCACAGCAGAATTCAGCACCCTGTTTTCATTACCTCCTCCGGCAGGAATACGTCCACTTAGCATCCTATACTGCTCCGAGGGTCCCCGCACAGTCTCGACTCCAGATACCACCCGATATAAAGTCTATCTGTCCGTGAAGCATTGGTATCCCGAGCAGCTTGTCTACCAACTCGGACATGAGCTATGTCACATTTTCACTGACCCCAGGCGAACAAACTGGTTTGTCGAATCCTGTTGCGCGATGGCGTCAACGGTCCTTCTCTGTCGCATGTCTAAACTCTGGGCCAATAATCCTCCCCCTGTTAATTGCAGTCACACTCCGAAGTTTCAACAGTATGCGCAAGACGTCATTCAACGTGCAAAAAAGCCTGAGCACCCCGACCACAGGCAAGGACAGGTGCTCAATGCTCAAATTCTATGCCCACTATTTGAGGAATCCTTAGAGAGCTGGAACGCCTTGTGTTTTCTTGGACAAGCGTCTACTTGTCCACCCGTCGACCTCACTGATTGGAACCCGCGCCAAGTAGGCTTTAGCTTCGATAGATGGTTGCAGGCGGTTCCCCATTATTTGAACGGTATAGTCCGAAGAATATCCAACACCCCTGAAAAGCGTTGGGATTACCGATTGTAGCCCGAACTTAATAGACCTTAGCTATCTTTCTTCTCCCACAAATAGAGCCTAAACAACACATTCTCCTCGCGCTCCGCCTTGCTCATCTTCCCCAATTCAACCAACATCTCTCTTTTAGGGTAACCGCCAAATTCATGCTTTATCCATTGAGAAAAGCCTATCCAGCCGGGGAAAACCCAACCGCCACTAAAGTGATACCTTTCAAAATCTTCTTTGCTCAAATACTTACTTAAATACCAAGCCTGACCTTTAACATTCCTTACTACCCCCATCTTAGACCTGTGGCTCGCATAATTCTTCCACCACCAATTCTCAATCACCTGCTGAGGGATATAAGGCCCGAAGTATACGACATGCAGGTTAATTCTCTTCTTATCCCCTTGCCTATGCCTAACAGAACAATACTCAAAGCTCCCGTAATGACGCCTCAGATACCTGACCAGCTCGTTGAACTTCCCTATCACATCTAGCCCTTTAGCTATTGCCTCATTACTTTCCGTTAACACAAACCATCGCGCTGTCTCTCCATTGTGTGCATCAAACCCTGTGTAAAACCTCTGTCTAAATCTACGCCCTCTATAATCAATACAATGACTGACATCTGAAGCTCCATTAACAAGTCCATGTATACCTTTTCAGACATGTTCTCCGTCTTCTACACCTCCTGCTTGACTTTCATAAACCCTTCCTTTACAATCCCTCCATTAATTTGCCCGAACATGTACATCACGTTCCAAAGTAGAAACTGCATACTTTATTGACTGTTTGTCCATGTTGACTTAGAATATAGATTCGTGCATAATGCCCACATAGCTCAGTAGGTAGAGCACGTTCTTGGTAAGAACGGGGTCACCAGTTCGAATCTGGTTGTGGGCTTTGAAATAAAAGGAGGTTAAGATGGCTAAGAAAGTTTATGAGCGTGTTAAACCACATATCAATGTGGGCACCATAGGGCATGTTGATCATGGGAAGACCACACTGACTGCAGCCATGACCCAGGTATTAGCCAAGGCAGGCCCTACGCAATTCCGCGCCTTTGATTCCATAGATAACGCTCCCGAAGAAAAAGCTCGTGGGCTAACGATTGCCATTTCCCATATCGAGTATGAGACTGATAAGCGCCATTATTGCCATGTTGACTGTCCCGGGCATGCTGACTATATCAAGAACATGATAACAGGAGCTGCTCAGATGGATGGAGCTGTTTTGGTGGTTGCTGCCGATGACGGTCCTATGCCACAGACCAGGGAGCACATCCTTCTAGCCCGACAGGTAGAAGTCCCACGCATAATAATGGCTCTCAACAAGGTGGACCTAGTGGACGACCCAGAGCTGCTGGACCTGGTGGAGATGGAGGTAAGAGACTTGCTGAAGAAGTACAACTTCCCTGGGGACGAAATTCCTATCGTGCGAGTAAGTGCTCTCAAGTCTCTGGAGTGTGGCTGTGGCAAAAGAGATTGCCAATGGTGCGGACCAATATGGAAATTGTTGGATGCCATAGATGAGTATATTCCCCTACCCAAGAGGGAAAGGGATAAACCATTCTTGATGCCGGTAGAAGACGTATTCAGTATCAAGGGACGAGGTACTGTGCCTACAGGCCGAGTGGAACGTGGTGTAGTCAAAGGCGGTGACGATGTAGAGATAATAGGATTGAAGGAGACAAGGAAAACGGTAGTGACTAGCCTGGAAATGTTCCACAAGACTATGAATGAGGCGGAGCCAGGCGATGCCGTCGGGCTCCTATTGCGGGGCGTGGAACGGGATGACATAGAACGGGGTCAGGTTCTAGCAGCGCCAGGGTCAGTCAAGCCTCATACGGAAGCCGAGGTTGAGGTATATATTTTGACCAAGGAAGAAGGCGGCCGGCACACACCTTTCTTCAATGGTTATAAGCCCCAGTTTTTTATCAGAACTCTGGACGTTACAGGGGAAATAAGTCTTCCCGAGGGCGTAGAGATGGCTATGCCCGGTGATAGCCTGGCTCACATGAAGATTAAGACCATTTATCCTGTAGCTATGGAGCAAGGGTTACGCTTTGCTATCAGGGAAGGCGGCAGAACAGTTGGGGCTGGTGTGATTAGTAAGATTATCGCATAAGTATTGACTTTTACTCATTTTGCAGACTTCTGAATAGACGTGGCTAAAAAGAAGGGCGATTTACGCGTAATCATCCATCTAGCCTGCAATCAATGCTCGCGGAGAACATATACTACGACGAAGAACAAGAAGAATGATTCGCAACGGTTGGAGTTGAATAAGTATTGTCCTCATTGTCGTGGCTATACTGTTCATAAAGAAACAAAGTAACTCATGACAACTCGCGCCAATAAAGCAGTCACCAAATCCGGTCCAGAAAAGAAATCGAGGTTCCATTTCTTTGTTGAGGTGGTAGCTGAACTGCGGAAAGCACACTGGCCAACAAGGCAGGAGGCTTTGAGGTTAAGTATTATGGTGCTGGCTGTGTGTGTTGCTGTGGGGCTCATCTTGGGTGCTTTGGACCTGGCTTTTACAAACTTATTCTTGCTTCTAGGTGATTAGTATAAATGCTTGATGGGGAATGGTATCTATTATATGTCTCTTCGGGTCACGAAGAGCAAGCCCGAAGGAACCTGGAGCAACGTATCAAGTATATGGATGCGGGAGACAAGATATTTGATGTGGTGATACCCACAACCAAAGAGATAGAAATCAAAGCTGGAAAGCGGCATACGATGACCAAGAAGGCCTTCCCGGGTTATATCATGGTGAATATGAAGCTAGATGAGCACAGCTGGGACATGGTACGCAATACGCCGGGGGTCGCTGGGTTCGTGAGCGCTGGTACCAAACCTGTTCCTTTACCTGAACAAGAGGCGAATGTCATCTTACAACGTATGGACGAAGCTCCTACTGAGGTTAAAATGACTTTTAAGGAAGGTGACAGCGTGCGGGTGACGAGTGGGCCTTTTATTGATTTCATCGGCAAAGTGGAGCAAGTCAATCTGAACAAAGGTAAGGCGATAGTCTTGCTATCGCTGTTCGGGCGAGAGACACCTGTAGAATTGGACCTCCTCGGCATAGAAAGGATATGACACGGCTTGACTAGAAACGCACAGTGCAATGAAAGAGAGAAGCAGTAATGGCTAAGAAGGTTAAAGCAATCATTAAGCTGCAGATACAGGCGGGTAAAGCTACTCCGGCACCGCCTGTGGGGCCGGCTTTAGGGCAACATGGTATTAATATCATGGCTTTCTGCAAGGAATATAATGAAAGAACAGCGTCTCAAGAAGGTTCTATTATCCCTGCTGAGATAACTGTATATGAAGATCGCTCCTTCATCTTTGCGACCAAGATGCCGCCAGTTTCTGACTTATTGCGGCGTGCTTTGGGAGTAGAAAAGGGCAGTGGTAAATCCGGGACCGAGACAATAGGCAAGATAAGCAAAGATAAACTCTATGAGATCGCGCGGAACAAAATGAAGGACCTCAATACAACTGATGTTGATAAGGCGGCGAAGATTATCGCCGGCGCCGCTCGGAGCATGGGAGTTGAGGTAGAATAAATTCAGATTCTCGATACTTCGCAGAATTTTGAGGTACAAATAAGTGGCAAAGCACGGTAAGAAATATCAGGAAGCGAGCAAACTCGTAGAGAAGTCAAGGGCATATTCTCCTGAGGAAGCAGTTGAGCTAGCTAAGAAGGCTGTCTACGCCAAGTTTGACCAGACCGTTGAGCTCCATTTGAAGATGGGAGTTGATCCTCGCAGTGCTGACCAACAAGTGCGTGGTGTAGTTCTATTGCCTAGTGGACTGGGGAAGAAGACACGTGTGCTCGTCTTCACCCAGGGTGAGGGGGTAAAGTTGGCTCAGGAAGCAGGTGCTGACTATGCAGGAGCGGAAGAGCTTATCACGCAGATTGAAGGCGGCTGGCTTGAGTTTGATGTGTCTATTGCTACCCCTGATGTGATGCCCAAGGTGGCCAAGCTCGGTCGTATCTTAGGGCGGCGAGGCCTAATGCCCAATCCCAAGTCTGGCACTGTGGTACAGCCTCAAGACCTGGCTCGGGTTATAGGCGAAGCTCGCAAAGGCCGGGCAGAATTTCGTTTGGACAGGACAGCTATTATCCACTTGCCCATTGGCAAGATCAGTTTTGACAAGGATAAGCTCTTGGAGAACTTGGCAGCAGCGATCGAAGCTATTGTTAGGGCAAAGCCCAGTGGATCCAAAGGGCAATATATCAGAAGCGCGTCTCTGTCCACCGCCATGGGGCCAGGATTCAAACTGGATATTTCGTCTGTACTTGCAGTGTCAAGTCTTTTGAACCGGTAACCTAGTGGCAGGCCGGCAAGTTCCATAAGCCCATGTATTGAAAGAAGCTGTTGTATTGATGCCTGTGCCTCCCAGCAGTGGCACAAACGGTATTCGTCATATCGATGTGAATCCAAACAAAGCTCAATAAATGAAACCTCTGATGATCTATATCTCCGTGCACCACGGCAATACTGAAAAAGTTGCCAAGACCATGGCGAATATCCTCGATGCCGACTTGGTGCAGGTGAAGCAAGCGGCTGCCATTATGCTTGAGCGGTATGGCTTGATTGGTTTTGGCTCAGGGATTTATTTTGGCAAACATCATGAAAGCCTTTTAGATTTTGTCGACAAGCTGCCCGTGGTCAGAAACAAGAAGGCATTCATTTTTTCAACAAGTGGACTAAGGAAAATACCGCTTGTCCACGATTTCGATAAGCCGCTGAGGAAGAAGCTGCAACGGAAAGGCTTCGATATTGTCGCTGAATTTTCTTGCCGGGGACTTGACACGTACAGGGCAACTGGGCTTGTTGGTGGAGTAAACAAGGGCAGGCCTAATGCCGACGACTTGAAACAAGCAGAAGATTTCGCCAGACGCCTCAAAGATTCTCTGCACTCATATCTCAATTGGACATTGCCGTCCAACTAACGGCTCACCAACCGTTTCCCCAGTTCTTCAGCTTCCCGCATCAATGCTTTATTATCTGCAATCTCACCGGCCTCTGTTGCACTGCCGTACACCATACCAACAATCTTTGAGCCTGTGTAACGGAAGGCATCTTGAAATGTTCGCAACGCGTTCACGCACCCGGATCTGACCGGATCAGCATCCCCGTAACTCATTGCGATAGCGATTCGTTTGCCCGCAAAAGGATTCTCTGCATAAGCAGTGAGTGCGTAACAGCGATCCATAAATATCTTTGTCTGAGCGGACATGGTAAACCAATAAACCGGGCTGGCAATTACCCAGGCGTCCGCCCTTATTAACTTCGGGTATATTTCCTGCATGTCATCTTTGATCGCACATCCTTTGCCATCCTGTTTTTTGCAGGTATCACAGCCCCGGCAGGGACTGATTTTCAGGCCATGAAGAAACACCGTGTCTACTTCTGCGCCAGCGGATTTTGCTCCCCGCGAAATCCGGGCTGCTAAGGTAGAGCTGTTCCCTTTCCTCCTCGGACTACCTAAAATGACCAGTACCTGCTTAGTCTTTGCTTTGTTTGCCAATGTTCTTGCCTCCTAAATGATATTCACAAAACTATTCCCGGTTCCTGACTGTGATTTTCGTTCCTGTGGCTACCTTTTTGAATATTGTGGCATCGCCGATGACTTTGCCGAACACGGTAACCGGGCTGGCCGGGCGAATTTCATCTCTCTGACTTACAGGGGTGGGACCGAAGAAGATACAAAACGCATTGCCGTCAGGCCAGTAACCTAAATCTCCGATGCTTACCACTTCTTGTCCGGCCTCTAACTGAAGGCTGAGGGGAATCGAGAAGTATATTTCGTCTCCCCAAAGATTGACACGGCTTTTGATAGGCAACGCTTCCCAGATTTCCTGAGCCGTCCTGGTATTATTTAGCTCAGCCTCTGTCTCGATCGCTCCTGCTGTTATCCGAATTTTGTTTCCCATATTTGCCGACCGCTTGCAAGCTTATGACTGAGCCTGTAGGAGATCGTATCGCCGGAAAAAACGAGCTAATAATCTCAGTCCATCTTTTTGAACATCTTGCCCTTGGTTCCACACACAGGGCAGCTATCAGGTGGTTCTTTTTCCGAGGTGTAGCCGCAGACGGGACACACGTAATAAGCATAGCTCTCTTTGCTGGCGCCACGATTATCAAGGAGCTTCTGGTAAAGCTGTGCGTGAATCTTTTCTACCTCATTGGCATAATGAAATGACCGTTCTGCCTCTTTGTTTCCTTCAGCTTTGGCAGCCTCCAGCATCTTGGGATACATGTCCTTGAATTCATGGGTCTCACCTGTTATAGCTTCCAGCAGGTTCTCTTTGGTACTCTTGATCCCCTTGAGCGCTTTAAGATGATTATGGGCATGAATAGTCTCAGCTTCAGCAGCGGCTCGAAATAGCTTCGCTACCTGTGGATGACCCTCCTTGTCAGCAGCGGCAGCAAAGGCAAGATACTTGCGGTTTGCCTGTGATTCTCCGGCAAAGGCGTCTCTCAAGTTTTGTTCAGTTCTAAGCATAGCTACTTTTCCTCCTCTCGATACTAGGCCTTACTGGGCGAATGGGCTTATTATACTATCGGCAACGAGCAGCCGCCAGTTTTCAGGTGGGATAGGGCGGGGTAGTAAAATCACTTGTTTGAGGATAGTGGTATATCTGCAGGGTTGCGTGTCACCCTTGTGCTTTCTGTCAAGAGTGAGGTACCATTCTAGTTGAGTACTTTATGTGGCATACTTAAATGCGAACTTCGAGCCAGTTTCTGGCAAGGGGGGCAACCATGAACGTAGCTAAAGCGGACGAAATGAAAGATCTGGACAGGCGTGCTGGGGAAGAGTTTGGCATCTCGGAAGATCTTCTGATGGAAAACGCCGGTCAGGCAGTGTACTTCGTCATATCACAGGAATTCGGTATAAAGGACAACAAATTCGTGGTCTTTTGTGGTGGTGGTAATAATGGTGGGGACGGGCTCGTTGTGGCTCGGAAGATTCACTCCAATGGGGGGGAAGTAAAGGTCTTTCTTCTCGACGATGAAGCCAAATTTAGAGGGGCAGCAAAAAAGAACTTTGAAATAGTGTCGAGGATGCCAATAGAGATGTCCAGGGTCAGCTCTATTGACTCCGTGGTACCTGAGCTCCTTGATTGTGATGCCATCGTGGATGCCATATTCGGCACGGGTCTTGCTCGCAAGGTCAGCGGTATATACAAAGGTATAATCCAACTGGTAAATGAAAGCCAAAGCACAGTATTCAGTGTGGATATTCCTTCAGGCATAAATGGCGATACCGGAGAGGTGATGGGTGTGGCAGTAGAGGCAGATTGTACCGTGACATTTGGGCTTCCCAAGCTGGGGAATATGCTTTATCCCGGGTATGAGCACTGCGGAAAGCTGTATGTTTCACATATATCTTTCCCACCTGCCCTCTATAATTCCCACGACATAAAGGTGGCAATTAATAATCCTGTAGAGCTTCCCGAAAGGGCCAGAGATACTCATAAGGGCAGCTATGGAAAGGCTCTTTTTATTGCCGGCTCTGCTAGTTACCTCGGTGCGCCATACTTCTCCGCCCTCTCTTTTCTCAAAGCCGGAGGCGGGCTCTCCTACCTGGCAACACCCAAATCTATTTCGCCATTCCTGGCAAGCAAAGGAAGCGAGATTGTCTTTGTTCCTCAAAAAGAGACGCCTTCAGGAAGCATAGCACTGGAAAACAAAGATGACCTTTTGGAATTTTCCCAAACAATGGATATCGTGATTTTGGGTCCCGGTCTTTCTCTGGCCAGGGAGACACAGGAGCTGGTGCGGAAGCTAGCCCCCAAAATCGACAAGCCTCTGCTCATAGACGGCGATGGAATTACTGCCATTGCTGGAGACTTGGGAAAGATAAGAAAGAGGGAAGCACCGACGATACTTACGCCTCATCTGGGAGAGATGTCCCGAATTACCAAAATGGAGATAGGCGAGATAAACAAAAACAAGATAGATGTTTTGCAACACACGGCACGGGAACTCAATGCCATAATTATCTTAAAGGGAGCCCATTCGCTAATAGGTTATCCCGATGGGACTGTCTTCATCAACGTAAGCGGCAACTCGGGCATGGCCACAGCCGGGAGCGGTGATGTCCTGACGGGAACAATGGCCGCCATGTACGGTTTGGGATTAACTCTCGAGGATGCAGTAAGGATGGGCGTGTTTATCCACGGATTTTCCGGCGATGTTGCCGCCGTAGACAAAGGCGAGGACGGGATAACGGCGCAGGACATACTGGACTGTCTCCCCGAAACCGTGAAGCTTTATAGAGATAACTTTGCCGAAATTTCGGAAAATCTCTATGAAAGTATCTTCGTGGTATGAGGAAGTATCGGGACTGCTTAACGCGCGCTGCTAGTATGACACAAAACCAGCTTGATGTTTTGCTGCCTAAGGGGAAGGAAGGTGGAACAATGAAGGCGATGGTGCTGGAGAAAATCTCCTCGGTCGAGGAAAAACCTTTGAGGCTGGTGGATTTGTCCCAACCTGTTCCCGGGCGACGCCAAATTTTGGTCAAGGTGTCTGCGTGCGGAGTCTGTCACACCGAGCTTGACGAAATTGAAGGCCGTGTTGCTCCTTCGCGATTTCCCATGATTCTGGGTCATGAAATTGTGGGTGGGGTGGAAGGCTTGGGGCGGGAGGCAGGCAAATTCAAAAAAGGCGATAGAGTAGGTATTGCTTGGATTAACTGGGCTTGTGGTCGTTGTTCCTTTTGTGTCAAAGACGAGGAGAATCTCTGTGACAAGGCAAAATGGACGGGGAAAGATGCCTACGGAGGCTATGCCCAATATACCGTAGTATCAGAGGACTTTGCCTATCCGATTCCCGAAAAGTTTACCGATGTGAAAGCTGCTCCGCTTTTGTGTGCCGGAGTGATTGGCTACCGGGCCTTAAGACTCTCAGGGATGGAAGACGGCAGAGTACTTGGACTTTATGGCTTTGGAGCCTCCGCCCATATTGTGATTCAAGTTGCCAAACATAAGTATCCGAATGGCAGAGTTTTCGTTTTTACACGGCCCCACCAGAAAGAGCACCAGGATTTAGCCAGGAAATTGGGAGCGGACTGGATTGGAGCCGCCGGTGACACACCTCCGGAAAAGCTTGACTGCGCCATTGACTTTACTCCTGTGGGAGGGCCGGTGCGCGAAGCTCTGAGGAATCTACAGAAGGGAGGAAGGGTGGTCATAAATGCCATCCGCAAGACGACGCCTATTCCGGAATTAGACTACACCGAACATCTCTGGTATGAGAAAGAAGTGAAAAGTGTGGCCAATGTGACCAGAGAGGATGCTCAAGAGTTTCTTCCCCTGGCTGCGGAAATTCCCATTGTCCCGGAAACCCAGCAATTTAAGTTGGAAGAAGCCAATGAAGCCTTGGTTTTGCTCAAGGAAGGAAAAATCCACGGGGCCGGAGTATTGAAGATAGCCGAATGACAAAAGGCAAAGGCCTGGCAATGACAGGAAAAGGAGTGCCCGAGATGCTACGAGATTTAATATTAAGGAACAGAAGCTATCGGCGGTTTTATGAAGAAGTTGACATAAAACTTGAGACCTTGAAAGAATTTGTTGACCTTACCCGGCTCTCGGCATCGGCGATGAATGCACAACCGCTTAAATATATCCTTTCCAGCGAGCCTCAGAGAAATTCGTTGATATTTCCACATCTGGCCTGGGCTACTTCTTTGAAGACCTGGCCTGGTCCTGCTGACGGGGAAAGACCGTCGGCCTACATTATTGTTCTCGGGGACACAGAGATAAGCAGGTTTTGGGACTACGACGCCGGTATAGCGGCACAAAGTATCTTGCTGGGCGCTACTGAGAGAAGCCTGGGCGGCTGTATGATTGCCAATATACGAAAGGAAGGACTTCGTAAGGCTTTGAAGATACCGCCACGATATGAGATACTACTTGTCCTGGCTCTGGGCAAGCCCAAAGAAAAGGTGGTGGTAGAAACGGTAGGCCCCGATGGGAATACTAGGTACTGGCGCGATAGTGAAGAAGTGCATCATGTGCCCAAGCGCCCCCTCGGTGAAATAATCATCGGTTAGCTGACGCCAAGCAACACCATCTTGTGCACAGATACGAAAACTAAAACATCACTGAACCGAGCGCTGAGCCACCGAGCCGGGAGCAGGTGTATAATACACTATCCACAACAAATCTTCGGGCCACTCTGCCCCAGGAATTCCGCGGATATTAGTTACAAACAGGAGAAGGAAGGCGATGCGTCACCAAGTATTGAAACGGGGACATCTTATTCCAGTCTGAACCGCCGTCTCTGAAGTGAAGAAAGCTTTGTCCGGAAGGAGATAGCTTATGGAGATTAGGCTTAATACACATGGGCGGAACTCGTTAGCCACAAAAGTCTTCTTCAGCGACGAAAGTGGTTTCGAAGTTGCCTCCGTAATCGTGACAGGTAAAACTGATGCTGTTCTCATCGATGCACAGTGGACCTTGTCAAATGCACACCGAGTAATCGCAGAAATACTGGAAACAGGCAAATACCTTAGAACGATTTACATTACCCATGCGCATCCCGACCATTACTTTGGATTGGGCACTATTGCAGAAGCCTTCCCGGAGGCCCGCGTTGTAGCGCTCCCTTCGGTAGCCCGTGTTATCAACAAACAGTTTTTTGGCAAGATAGAGCACTGGGAAAAAGTGATAGGAGTTATAAACGTACCCAGAAAAACCGCCAAGATTGAGTCTCTCACCGAGAACTACTTCGAACTGGAAGGGGAACGTATCGAGATTATCCCCGAAGTGATGGGGGACATGAAATATAACACAGCAGTCTGGATTCCTTCGATACGGACTCTGGTCGGCAGCGATGTTCTTTTCAACCAAGCACATCCTTTTACGTGCGAGCTTACTGCCGAAGAAAGGGAGCAATGGATACGGGACATTGAGCGCCTGGAGAAACTGGATGCTGAGGTAATAATTCCTGGCCATCAGAAACGGGGAATGCCCTTCGACTCCAGTTCATTCGATTTCACCAAGGACTATCTTGTCGCTACTGAAGAAGAACTGGCAAGAACAAAGGAGGTAGCCAGTTTCTATTACGCCATGGTTAAACGCTTCCCGGAAGCCAATCTCTTCATCAGTAATGAAATGAACGCAAATGTGTTCAAAGGGGGAATGAGCTGGAATTGGCGAGAATATTAGGGTATGGTCATTGAGCATTGAAAACAACTGAGGAGGATGGAACCTATGAAACTAAAGGATAAGGTAGCTATTATCACCGGTGGGGGGACTGGCATAGGGAAGGCCATTAGCCTGGCCTTGGCTAACGAAGGAGCGACCGTGGTCATAGCCGCGCGTAACCTCTCCAGATTGGAACAGGCAGCCGAAGACGTCAAATCTAGAGGCGGTAAGGCAAGGGCGATACAAACCGATATTTCTGACCATGAGCAGGTAAAGCGGATGGTAGCTCAGACCATCAAAGACTTTGGACAGATTGATATATTGGTGAATAATGCTGCCAGGGGTACCTTTAATAACGCTGATGTGGTCGATATGAATCTAAAGGAGTGGCATGATAGTCTGGCGATAAACCTGACCGGGATTATGTTTTGCTCTCGAGAGGCGCTTAAATATATGATTCCCCGCAAAAGTGGTAATATTATCAACATTAGCAGCGTGGCGGGAATATCCGGAGTTCCCAAAGAAAGCCCGTATGCCGCTAGCAAATGGGGTGTAATCGGTTTTACGGAAACGGTAGCCATCGAAGTCGGTAGATTCGGTATTCGTGTTAACTGCATCAGCCCTGGCGCTACCCGGACTCAGGAGTTTGAGGACTGGGTGAGGGTTTCGGCTGCTGACGCCGGTATCTCCTACGGCGAAATGATGAGCAAGATCACGGACAATAATGCCCTGAAGAGAATAGCCGAACCGTCTGAAATAGCGGCTTGTGTTGTGTTTCTGGCTTCCGATGATTCCAGCGCTATGACCGGACACAACCTCGTCGTCAGTTGTGGCTTTCACTTGATTCACCCAAACATGATTCACTGAGCACGTGTCGAATCGACCTCTGAATGATATAATCATCAGACAAACACAGGCCGAAGGGAAGGCAAGAGCATTATGCCGCGCTATTTTATTTGGACCATCGGCTGCCAGATGAATAAGGCAGAATCGCAGCAAATAGCTGGCTATCTGGATTCTGCCGGCTATCAGGCAGCGACTTCTTTTTCCCATGCCGATTTAGTGGTTCTCAACACCTGCGTGGTAAGACAAAGCGCTGAGGATAAGATCTTAGGCACCCTGGGTTTATTGAAAGGTTTAAAGAGCAAACGCCCTAGTCTCCAGATACTTGTTACCGGCTGCTTTGTCAACTCCCACCCCCAGGAATTGCAGAGACGACTTCCTCACGTTGATTTACTATTTAAGCCCGGCGATTACCCTGAGCTAATTGCCTGGGGGCAACAGCAAGGCATGCCCGCTGAGCAGAGATTGCTTCGCTACGCTCGCAACGACAGCCAGTCGGCTCCCTCGCCATGTGCTCTCATCCCCATCATACAGGGCTGTGACAATTTCTGCTCATACTGCATTGTCCCCTACAGGAGGGGAAGGGAGGTGAGTCGTCCTGCGGAGGAAATAGTCTGTGAAGTGGCAGAGCTGGTAAGACGAGGCATAAAAGAAGTCACTTTGCTGGGGCAGAACGTTGATTCCTACGGACACGATTTGCCCGGACATCCCGATCTTGCTGATTTGCTGAAGGAATTAAGCAACATAGAGGAGCTTGTCAGGATTCGCTTTCTGACGAATCATCCCAAGGATATTAGCGTGAAGCTGATTGAGACTATGGCTTCTGTGAACAAGGTCTGTGAGCATCTGGAGTTGCCGGTGCAATCAGGAGATAATGATATATTGAAGGCTATGAGGCGAGAATATACCGTGAGACAATATCGAGACCTTGTCCACACCATTCGCCGCAAGATTCTTCACATATCTCTGAGCACAGACTTAATCGTAGGCTTTCCTGGAGAAATCGAGGAGCAATTTGAACGCAGCCTGTCTCTGGTTAAGGAAATGAGGTTTGATGTCGTTCATGTGGCAGCTTATTCTCCTCGTCAGGGCACCATTGCCTGGCGGGAATATCAAGATAATATTCCTGCGGAAGTCAAGAAGGAAAGGCTGGATAAGATTGAGGAGCTTCAAACAACTATAGCTAGCAAGATCAATTCGCAACTTCAGGGCAAAGAAATGGAGGTGCTGGTAGAAGGTAAGAAGAAAGGGAAATGGTTTGGGCGCACCCGGGGCAACAAGCTGGTATTCTTTGAAGATGCCGGTGACTGGCTGGGCCAACTAGCAATAATCCAGATTGAGAAAGCGAGTCCCTGGTCGCTGGGAGGCCAGGCTAAAAAAATAACTAATTAAAGGAGGATACATTATGGAAACGTGGGGAATGCTTATCTTTTTGGTAGCAATTTTTGCCGTTATGTATTTACTGATGATCAGGCCGAGGCAAAAGCAACAAAAACAACAGCAGGAAATGATGCAGGAACTGAAATCGGGGGATAGGGTGATTATAGCCGGCGGGATTTATGGCCAAATTGAAAGTCTCAGTGAAGAGACTGCAATTCTGAGGATAGAATCGGGAGCAACAATGAAGGTTGCCCGAAACAGTATACTGGGCAAACAAGAAGTTGAGGAAAGTGGTAAGGGAATATTCTGACGTTTATGCCTGAGGGATTTTCTCTAGGCCGCCTTTTTTCTCCCAGCAGCGTTGCTATTGTGGGGGCTTCTTTAAACCCTTTTTCCGGGGGATATCAATTCACGCGTTTCCTTATAGACCATGGCTTCCAGGGCAAACTTTATCCGGTGAACTCGGCATCAGGCGAGATTCTCGGGCTCAAAGTCTATCCCAGGCTAACAGAAGTCCCTGAGTCAAGCGTTGACTATGTGATCTCCTGTATACCTGCCGATGGTGTCCTGTCTTTGCTCGATGATTGCGGCAAAAAAAATGTCAAGCTTGTCCACCTATTTACAGCCAGGCTGAAGGAGACAGGAAGAGATAAAGAGACAAAGCTTCAAGGTGAAATCCTGGAAAAGGCAAGAAAACTGGGCGTTAGAATCCTCGGGCCGAATTGTATGGGAATCTATTACCCCAGGTTAGGTTTGTCTTTTAACCACGAGTTGCCTCGGGAAAGTGGACCGGTGGGCGGATTCTTTCAGAGTGGTGGGGGAGCTGGAGAGTTTGTCCGCTACGCTGCTTTAAGAGGAGTCCGTTTCAGCAAAGTTATAAGCTATGGCAATGGCTCGGACATTGACGAGGTTGAGTTATTAGACTATTTCGCCTCCGATAGTGAAACAAAGGTGATTGCTTCCTATATTGAGGGAGTCAAAGATGGCAAGAGATTCGTTGAGTCCTTAGCCCTGGCTGCGAAAAAGAAGCCGATCATAGTTCTGAAGGGAGGGAGGGGCAGAACAGGGGCAAGATTGGCGCTCTCCCATACTGCATCACTGGCTGGCTCTATCAATGTTTGGCAAGCAGCGCTAAAGCAATATGGAGCTGTCATGGTCAGTAATTTTCAAGAGCTAATAGACCAGGTTGTTGCATTCACTTTTCTGGCGCCCATTACAGGCAGGAAGGTAATCGTTGCTGGAGGTGGGGGTGGCAAGAGTATGGTCTCGGCCGATGTCTGGGAAGAGGAGGGCTTCGAGCTACCGGAATTGACTGCGGAGTTCAGAATGAAGCTTAAGGAGCAAGTCCCCGAACTGTGGGATTGGGTTAGAAACCCCATAGATGCCTCTCTATTTCAAGGCACACCTGTGGTGGATGTAAACGTGCTGGAATGGCTTAGTAACGAAGACGGATTTCATATTTTTGTTGCCAACTTGACTCAGGACGACCCTTTGCCTAACGATATATGGGAGAAGGTGCTGGCACCCAATTTCTTGAACAGCGTAATGGCAATTAAGAAAAATGGTAAGCCGGTAGTCTGTGTTATTGAAACGGGAGAAATTGGTTTAGATGAGATGGAAAGCTGGAAGTGGAGAGCCATCGCTGAGACGAGAAGGCAGATTATTGATCAAGGTCTGGCGGTTTTCCCTTCTCCGGAGAGGGCGGCCAAAGCAACGAGGAGATTAGTGGATTACTGGGCATGGCGGGAAAGTGAAAGCTAATTATTGTGATTATATTATAGTGGGCAGTGGCATTGCCGGGCTTTATATTGCCTTGCTGGCTATAGAACGCGGCAGTGTCCTCATACTGACTAAGGGCAGTATAGATGATTGCAACACGAAATATGCTCAGGGCGGCATTGCTGTGGCCATGGGCAAGGATGATTCTCCTGACCTACACTACAAAGACACCATAGCTGCTGCAGACGGCCTATCTGATGCAGAGGCCGTGCGTATTCTGACTGAAGAGGCTGCTGATTGTATAGCTGATCTAATCAAATTTGGGGTGCCTTTTGACACTTTGGATGGTGAAATTACCCTGACCAGAGAGGCAGCCCATAGTGTGCCCCGGGTTATGCATGCTGGCGGAGATGCTACCGGGGAGTATATCGAGGTTACCTTGAGTCGCCAGGTGCGCTCTACTCCTATCAAAGTCTTGGAAGATTGCCTGGCGAGCGAGATTTTAGTCCGAAATGGAAAGGTGAGTGGTGTGAGAGCCCTCGATTGCCGCACTGGCTCTGTAGAAGAGTATAGTTGCCAATTCCTTATCTTAGCTACCGGGGGAGCTGGGAAGTTGTTTAAATATACCAGTAACTCCGATGTGGTAACTGGCGATGGGATAGCATTGGCCTTTGAAACCGGCGCCGAAATAAGCGATATGGAATTCTTCCAGTTTCATCCCACTGTTCTGCGCCTGCCTGGGGTAGCTCCTTTTCTCATCTCTGAAGCGGTCAGAGGGGAGGGTGGCATATTGAGAAATGTGGAAGGCCGCCGTTTCATGCCGGATTATGCTGCTGAAGCTGAACTGGCGACCAGAGATGTAGTGGCTCGCAGCATTGTCTATGAAATGAAGAAGACCCACAGCGATAGAGTTTTTCTGGATGTTACCCATTTGCCATCCCGGTTAATTACCACGCGCTTTCCCCACATATATCGTTTTTGTCGGGACCATGGCCTGGATATCACCAAGGGGCTTATTCCGGTTGCCCCAGCCGCCCATTACCTTATGGGAGGGGTGAAGGTCAACATTTGGGGAGAGACGAATCTTCGAGGGTTATTCGCTGCTGGCGAGACTGCTTGCACCGAAGTACATGGTGCTAACAGACTGGCATCAAATTCCTTGCTCGAGTCGGTTGTTTTCAGCAAGAGGATAGTGCAGAGGACTGCAATGGCTAGACCACCTCGTCATCGCAAGAAGCGAAGCAACGAAGCAGTCTTCTGTTGCCTGCCCCGTAGAGATGTGCTGCCCAAGGTACCGCGGCTTAATCTGCCTAACCTGCAGTCCGTTATGTGGGACAAAGTGGGAATCATCCGTTCTGGTAAGAGTCTTAAGGAGGCGGCGATTATTCTGGCTACCTGGGAAAGCCTCATGCCTCAACCGAGTGACCGCCCATCCTATGAACTGAATAGTCTGGTATTGTGCGCAAGGCTAGTGACTGAGGCTGCCTTGCTCCGCGAGGAAAGTCGCGGCGCTCACTTTCGCACAGATTTCCCACAGACTTCGCCGGAATGGCAAAGACATATCGTTTTCAAGAAAAATGTCACCGGATAATCTGCAGATTGAAGAAATTATCGACCGCGCCTTAACTGAGGACCTCGGCAGAGGCGACGTCACTACTCAGGCCCTAATATCCAGTGACCGGCAGGGAACTGGCTTCGTCGTGGTCAAGAAGGAAGGCATCCTGGCCGGTGCAAACGTAGCTGAGCAGGTTTTCCATCGGGTTGACCCGGAATTGAAAGTGGAGATCCTTCTCGAGGACGGCGATAGAGTTGAGCCAGGCAGTAGAATAGCCAGAGTGTCGGGCAGCATCGCCAGCATTCTCAAGGGGGAGAGGGTAGCCCTGAATTTCATCCAGCGCCTGAGCGGCATTGCCTCGGAGACCAATCGCTATGTCGAAGCGGTCAAGGGATTGCCGGTGCGCATTATGGATACCAGGAAAACCACCCCCGGCTTGAGGTTGGTGGAAAAGCATGCGGTGAAGGCGGGTGGCGGTGAAAATCACCGTATGAGTCTAGGCGACGGCATCCTAATTAAAGACAATCATCTGGCAGCGCTCCGCAGCCAGGGATTAGATATGAAAGAGATTATAGCCAAAGCAAGACAAAATGCTCCATTGTCATTGCGAGGAGCGAAGCGACGAAGCAATCTCCAGGCAGGGCAGGCTCAGGTCGAGGTCGAGGTGGAGGTCGGGACCGTGTCAGAAGCTTTGGAGGCCGTGGAAGCCGGGGCAGATATCGTGATGCTCGACAATATGGGTCTCGATGACATGCGTAGGGCGGTAAAATCTATTCATGGGCATGCTTTGATTGAAGCCTCGGGTGGAATTACGCTGGGCAACGTTCGGGCCGTAGCTGAAACCGGCGTTGATTTCATTTCCGTTGGCGCCCTTACCCACTCCGCCACGGCTTTAGACATCAGCCTTGAGCTTGAAGCTCAATAATCAGGGCGTCACAGGTAACGATTACTTAAATATTAGCGGCCGCTCTTCTCAACAATAACCAGGTATCGTTCCGAGCTGTCCTCGAAGTGGGTTATTTTCAATCCCGCCTGTTTTATCAGCCTTCTGAGCTGAAATTCATCTGGCAGAAGGTCATTGGCGACTGCGCCACCAATGGATTGATGAAGTCGGTTAAGCATCTCCCGGCTCATGGTGTGGCAGATGACCATACGGCCATTATTTCTGAGCACCCTGGCTATTTCCTTTAATGCCCTGACCTTGTCGCTAAAATGGGGAAAGGCACTGTTGCATATGGCTAAGTGCACAGAGTTATCAGGCAAGGGAATGGTGAGAACGTCGGCCTGGGCGAATCCAACTATGGGAGGGAAGTCTTTGGCTTGCGCCTGAACTAGCATCTCCATGGAAAAATCGAGGGCCACAATTTTTCCTTCATTATCCAGCTCTGCGATTAGAAAGGGTAAGAGGACGCCTGTGCCGCTGCCGATATCCAACACATAATATCCAGGTTTGATGCCTAATTCCTTGACGATTTTGCCGAGACACTTCAACCTCTCCTGGGTAAGCTCTTTGTCCCAGGTTGGGGCTAGCTGGTCGAAATATTCTTGAAGTTGCATATCTAACCTGCTAACGGAACTTGCTGCCATCTCTTCACCTTTCTCTTAGGAGAGAATGCCGTTGCCAGGCCGAAGATAATAGCAGAAGTTATTACTATGGCGGCGCCTGAGGGAATGTCAAGCAAATACGAGGCTGCGAGTCCAGCCCAGCAAGAAACAACACCAAAAGCAACAGCGATAAGGAGCATCCGCTTCAAGCTATAAGTAAGTTGATAGGCAGCAGCTGCAGGATTGAGAATCAGGCTGTAAATAAGCAAGCCACCTATGCTTTGCAGTGAAGCAGTAATGGTTATTCCAGTAGAGAATAGCAGGCCATAGAAAATAAGAGTTGCTGGTATGCCCACCGCCAGAGCGACTTCTCGATGGCAAATTACTGCTTGAATTTCCTTATAGAAAACGGCCACCAGCCCAACTATGGCGCCTGTGATAGCGGCTAAAAAGATGATGTCCGGTTGCGTAACGGTCAATATACTCCCCCAGAATAGGTTTAAGGCTTCAGTCCTGGCTCCCGGCATCAGGCCCATGAAAAGGAAAGCAAGTCCCAGCATCAGGGAGAAAACAATGCCTATGGAAGTATCGGGATTTAACTCCCCTCGGTCAGCCACGGGTCCGATAATGGCTGCTGAGGCCAGACTGAAGAGCAAGGCACCAATCAAGGGATTAAACCCCAGCCAGAGGCCAAGGAGCGCTCCGGCAAAAGCAGCATGGGCAATGCATACCCCGATAAAGGAAAGGTGCATGGTGACTACGAAGACGCCCACCACAGAACAGGTTATGCCGCCGAGTAGCCCGGCCAGAATGGCATTCTGCATGAAATGGTACTGAAAAATAGACAAACCCTTAGCCCTTTCTTGTTTTATACATATAGGTCCTGAGCAATATCAAAACTCAAAGATAAAAAATCAAACCTACAAATCAAAGTTCAAAACTAGAATTGTGGGCGCTCTCGTCTAGCCATTTTGAGTTTTGCTCTGTCATTTTTCCTTTTGCATTTTGACATTTGAGTTTGCCCGTATCCTTTCTTGTACGCAGATATTTGCGTTGGCACACGTAGCTAAGAGTAAAGCGAGGCGATCTCGCTTGGTACTGAGACCGGGGCCCCGTAGAGCTCATTTAGCACATCTTTCCGAAGCATTGACTCCGGGCTGCCTTGCTGCCATATCTTGCCATCCTTCATTAGAATCAATCGCTGACAAGTAGAGGGCAACGTTCTGAGGTCATGGGTGACAAATAGAGTGGTCGTATGATATTCCCTGTGAATGAGCTGTATCAGACTTAAGATTTCGCCTTGAGCCTTTTTATCTATTGAAGCTGTAGGCTCATCGAGGAGAAATATCTCAGGCTGCTGAACCAAAGCTCGGGCAATGGCTGCCCTCTGGTATTCGCCCCCCGATAGATGACCTATCGGGCGCTGGGATAAATGGGCCATGCCCACCATTTCCAATACCTCATCTACTGTTTTCCACTGAGCCCGTGTCGGCCGACGGAATAGTCCCAGGCGGCCATAGCAGCCCACCATTACCGTCTCTCTAACATTGATAGGCAACCTGGGGTCGATGCGCTCTACCTGGGCCACATAGCCTATGCGCTTCCTCAAATTACTGCCATTTCTCCCATTTAGCCGCGCCCCCAATACCCGGACTTGTCCGTGAACCAGCTTGCCCAGGCCATTAATCACTGTGAGCAGGGTAGTTTTGCCGGCGCCGTTAGGTCCGATAATGCCGATGAATTCTCCTTTCCTGACCTCCAGAGACACCCCCTGTAAAGCCACATCTTCCCTGTAGGAAACTACAGCGTCTTGAATCTTTATGACTGTGTTATCCATACTGTTCCTCCCATTCATTCAAAGCTTCCAGCAGTAAATCAACGTTCTTATCTATCGTCTTTTCCCAGGTTTCGGTGTTTTCGAAGCCGCCAGGGAAGTTGGATATGGTTACCTGGACGGCTCCAATATCCTGTGCCATAGTCTCACTTGCCGCCGTGGCACCGCTCTGGAGATTGTCGATGACTACAGCTACCCCAGCTTCTATGGCGTCGGTTACTAATTGCTCCACATCGGCCAGACTTAAGTCTTCAGGTCTACCATAGATAGCCGTGGTATTAAACCCGGCCCAAATTACGAATCCTGCTTGCATGTCAGCGCAGATTACTTTTACTCCCTCTACTCCGGCTTCCGATAATCTATCTTCTACTTCCTCTCCCTTAGCTAAAATAGCTTGCGCCCTTTCTGCAGCTTTCCCTTCATAATACGCGGCGTTGTCAGGGTCTATCTCGCCCAGGGCTTGAGCAATTTTGTCTACTGCCTCAGCCTGGACCGCGGGCACCATCCAGTTGCCTGTAACATTAAGAACGGTGATAACAAGGTCGGGATTTTCTGCAGCTTCAATCGCTCCAGCGATATTTTGGAAATACTCCTGGTAATCATGGATGAAAAGGGCTTTGCTATTAGCCAGTGCCTCGATATCGCTTGGCTTTACATCATAGTGCCCCGGACACACGCCCGGCGGTATAAGGGTGCGCGTTTCCACTTTGTCACCAGCTACATCCTGAATAATGTTGGTGATAAGCGAGCTCCCGGCCATGATGTCAGTTGATTGTTGGGTACAGGATAAGGGCGTAAATAAAATTGCCAAAAAAAGTACTGCTAGAATGCCTGCTACAAGCTTTCTCTTCATAGAACCTCCTCAATCACTCAATAGTTTAGTGCTTGTTTTCTGAAGCCTGGGCAAATTCCCTCTCTATTTGTTCCATCCATTTGCTTACTTTCACTTCCTTTATGGTATAGTAGCTAGGGGTATACGGCTTGATATCAATCACAGGACTGCCATCAATAGCATCCAAGCATTTTACCTTCAGAAGATTCCCGTTTCGCTCAAGCAAGGGAACTGCCGACACACAGATGGGGTTAGGTCGGATAGGGCTACAAGCAGCAAAAATGCCTACCTCTGGCAGGTCCTTTCTGCCCATAGGATGAGCCTTGATAAGAGAACGGTCTTCTTCTGAAGCCAAATGAGCCCAGTAGAGGACAAGAATGTGAGAGAAATCCTCTATCCCATCAAGAATACCGGTGAAGTCATCAGAGATCAAAATCTCCGATATCACGCTTTGCTCTTTCTTCGCATCCTCTAATACTCCCTTCCACTCTAAGTCACGCCATTTAACAACCAAGCTAGGCTCTTTTATCTGGCTTTTCACTATCCCCACAGGCCTTATCTTCATTCTGTGCAAATCTTTACCACCCTTTCCTGTCATCTTAACGCTCCGTTTTCTGCAATTAATTGCAATTATCGGGCAAAAAAATTAATCCTTTTCCAGTTGTATTTGAGACTTTAAGAAGTCTATCTGCCGCACCTTGCCCCGGAAAACCCTCTTTTCTCCAAAGAGGGTCTCTACTTCTACTTGCCGGTCATCAATTATCAGGCGTGCGATATCCTCCAGAATTGGCTTGTCACCTTCTTTAGCCTCATAAAGTTTCGCCATACACATCCTAATGCCTCCCCTTGCTCTTCGGTAGAGCCTGTTTTGCTTTCATTAGTTCGTCGCTAGCCGCAGCCATCTTGCTGGCTGCCTTTTGCAACTGTTTTGCTACCTCAGTGGATAGCGAGCCAACTTTGTCAGCCCAGTCACGGAACTCTTTCTCGTGCTCGCTGTTATGTTCAATCCAGTAGTTAAGGAGAATTTGTAGTTTTTCTTGAACGTCATCCATGGTCGGTTAAGCTTTGTTTCCTTTCCTTCTGCGGCATCCCCGGCACTCTCCTGAAATAGCCAGGTGCCTTAAATCAGCGTTAAAGCCGTATTTCTGAAGGAGGGTATCTTTTAGCGGACGCAGCGCAAACTCCTCCAGGTCTATCACCTTGCCACAGCTATGGCAAACGAGGTGATGGTGATGCCCCTTCTCAGCAACATGATAGCGGACGTATCCTTCGCCGAAGTCAGTTTCCGTGACTAAATTTAGTTCCTTCAGCAATTCTAGAGTGCGATAGACAGTGGATATATTGGCGTAGGGATAACGACTGTGTAACTGCTTGTAGAGCTCCTCAGCGCTGATGTGCCTGTCGGCATTATGAAGTGCCTCTATGACCAGCATGCGCTGGGGAGTTAAACGGTGCCCCGTTTCGCGGAGAATTTCGTGGCAGCTCATTGGCGGGGGTATTATAGCAAGAAAGGAAAATTATTGCAACGAGTTGCAAATGCCATCACAACCCCACCCTATCATTGCGAGGAGCGAGCTTCCTCGCTTACGCTTCGGAACAGGCTCCGCAATCTCGCAGAGTTCCGCACGAGAGGATCTATTCCTTGCTGGAATAAGGTGACATGAGGAGTGACGCCCTTGCATAATTTAGATATCTTCGCACCTGGAATTTGGATTTTTTACTTTTGATGTGTCATTTTGCCTTTTGCATTCTGACTTTTGACTTCTATTTGTTCCTGCTTTCCAGCGAGATGGTGACCGGCCCATCATTATAGATTTCCACCAGCATATGCTCCTGGAAAAGCCCTGTTTCTACCTTGAGCCCTGTGGTGCCGACTTGCTCCACAAAAAACTCATATAATTCCTCAGCCAGGTCCGGCGGGGCTGCCTCGGTGAAGCTGGGTCGTCTCCCCTTGCGTGAATCAGCCAGGAGGGTGAACTGGCTTACAACTAAAATATCTCCCCTTGTTTCCAGCGCTGAGAGGGCAAACTTGCTTGCCTCATCGGCAAAAATACGCAGGTTGACCACTTTGTTTGCCAGGTAGCTGGCATCTTCCTTCGAATCACCTTGAGCCACGCCGAGAAAAACCACCAACCCCCGGCCAATCTCGCCTACTATCTTGTCATTCACACTCACTGAGGCTCGGGAAACCCGCTGCACTAATGCTTTCATCTCGATTTAGCTTATATAATTATGCCACCTTCTCAGATTTATTTCCGCTTGTGTCCAGCTTCTCGTGAGTATTCTGGTGACATAACACCTGATTTGTAGTAGGCCGAATTGGGATGGTGTCCCTAGAATTTGCCAGGTTAACTTTTGGTAGCTTGTTTATATAGCCCTAGGCAACAATACTAAGAACAACAGTTAGCACTAGCAAAATAAATGCTATCACCGAACCTGCTGTAATTATCCACCCCTGATTTCTGTCCCACCGACTGGTGATTTGGAACTCAACCTTATCATATGCCTGTTTAACAATACTGCCGTATTTGTATGTAAAAACAAGGTCTACAGAGTAATAACCAGGTTGAGCCGTGCTCAAGGTTCTTAGAGAAATGGAAATTGGGTAACGACCATCTGTTTGTGTCTCAGCTACGTTTATAGGCAAGTCTGATTGTGTTCTCTGTGGTGGGGGAGGTACTGGAGCAGGCAAGAAGTTGCCATTATTCAGATTAAGCATGACGCCATTTTCATGCAACTTCACACGGAATAACTCGCCACTGATTATGGGGAAAGATATATCTCTGCCGTCTATTTTTTCATAATATACCCCAGCACACCCAACACAATCCCCTTCTTTTGAGGAATCAATGACATTAGGCGATGACCACAAACAGATAAGCTTGTTTCCATCTGGAATACCTGTTCCTGTTAGATGTATATCAATTACAATATCGTCCCCGCCCTTAATTCTGTGACTTCTTGCACGAGCAACGATGGAGTAAATCGGTTCTAAATTCTGAACTAGAGGTAATATTTCATTATTGTATTTAATCATGTCGTCTTTCGTGAATCCCTTTTTTACCATAGACACCTCCACGTGCGACAAGCTTTTGTTTAAGGTTTATTCTAGTATTAAAAGATGGGAAAATAAAGAGGGTTAGCGGAATTCTCAAAATTTACCTCTGTAGAATGCCAGATTATCCTGGGGAGATAATACCTAATTGGTAGTGGGCCTGATTGATATGGTGTCCCTGGAATTCTGGTGGGGGCGACAATCGGGGGGCACTGCGCCCCAGACAGAAGGCGGACATGGGCGCAGTAAGCATACGGTTGACTTCGATTGACCGCAACACTATGATTGTGGTTGTGGGCAGAGCTAAGTTGCCTGTGCATCCCGGCATAAACTTGGGAGACTTTGGAGTGGACGCCTCTTTACGGCAGCGAGGTTTTGTAATTGCAGCCCGCGGCGACTATGCACAAACCATTGCTCCAGCTGACATGCAACCAATCAAGATGCTAAGTAGTGGAGCATGCATGCCTGATTGGAATGATGATTTTTACAGAAGTATGTCCAAGATATCACAGCGCAAGATGTTTAGGTTCATGTTGACTCGTCCGCGGGGTGTTTCAGAAGTGGAGCTGAATAATGAACTCCACCAAGAAAGCACCACTATACACAAGAGAGTTCTGTACCTTGAGAAGACTGGAGTTATCCGAAAGTGTGCTGAGAACCGATGGTGTTTGTCCCAGGCAGTTGACAACTTCGGCCCAACATATGAACGTTATGTGAAATCTATTTTTGAGAGGGAATTCCATTGGTCTACTGAATGGGGCATAGAACTCGAGCATTTTAAATACGGAGACTTCGATGTTCTCGCAACAATTGCATCCACACTCTGCTATGTGGAATGCAAAACCTCCCGACCAGAAGATGTAGGCGAAATGCAACTCAGGTATTTCTTACAGCGCAGCCAAGACTTAGCCCCCGAAATCGCCATTCTCCTCTTAGACACGGAGGACCCACTAGACAAACCTCTTGAACAACTAGAGAATATTCTGACGGTGATTAAGCAGAAAGCAATGAAGGAACCAAACTATAAGCCAGAAAAACCGTTTTTCAGAGAATCGGCCAGATTTGCTGGAGTCTATTTCGGTTGTCGCAGAATATTCGTAACCAATGCCAGGCCAAACGTCGTGCACAATCTGCGATTATGTCTACAATTCTACTGGACATGGCTGAAGTTCCAGTCGTTTTTGGGTGGCCCCCAATACAACTACGTTACCGAAGAGGTGTTTCCGTTCCCGCTCTGAACTATCGCTGCCAGGTATTCTGGGGACATAATACCTGATTTATAGTAGGCCTAATTGATATGGTCTCCCTGGAGCTTGCGGTATTGACTGTTCTTCTTAATTCTCATATGATGTATCAAAAGGAGAGGAGGTGAAGCTATGCCATTTTGTCCAAAATGTGGAAAAGAAGTAAGCGAGGGTGATTCGTTTTGCCCTGGGTGTGGACAGAGGCTTAAGGTTGGGGTAACGCCGGAGAATACATCGAGACAAGGTGAATTAGCCACAGTACCAGAGGAAGTTAAGGGGTGGAGCTGGGGAGCATTCGCCTTAACCTGGATATGGGGAGTCTTTAATAGTGTTTGGATATCGCTACTTTGTCTTATTCCCTTTTTTAATATTGTGTGGGCTTTCGTTCTTGGCGTAAAGGGAAATGAGTGGGCATGGCGGAATAAGAAATGGGACAGCATCGAGCAGTTCAAGAGTACGCAGAGGGGCTGGAATATTGCCGGCATAGTAGTATTTGCCATATCAATAGTAGTTGTACCAGTTGTAATCATCTTTGCAGTTGTTGTTCCTTTAGCCCTGTATGGTTCTATATGAAGTCTCATTAGCATCTATCCTATTCTGGGGACATAATACCTGATTTATGCTAGGCCTAATTGGTATGGTGTCCCTGACGGATTCAGGACATCCCGGCACCCCTCAGAAAACCTATGGATGATGCCGAATATCATCCAGGGGACTTCTTACCGGCTTTCTCAAAAGATTAGCTTTGGTGTTGGACGGGCGGAAGGATTTCTCCGCCCTTGTTATAATTCTTCCTGTCAACAGCTATAATCACGAGATGGAGGGGGGTGCCACACATGAAAAAATCCAAGAGCAAAGACGAGGTGAAGGCAGGGAAGAACTCTAAATCACGGGATAGACAAGTTAATCAGGAGCCGATGCGCGCTGACCTCAAGGAGGTGATAGGGAGGCATTCCCGGGGCCTCGACGAGCAACGCCCCGAGGCGGTGGCGCGACGGCGGAAGACAAACCAGCGCATGGTCCGTGAAAACATAAAGGACCTCTGCGACGGGCACTTCATGGAATACGGTCCTCTGGCGGTCGCCGCCCAGCGCCAGCGTCGAACCATGAAGGACCTCACGAGCAGAACCCCGGCCGATGGGGTGATTGCCGGCATCGGACAGGTCAACGGATCGTTGTTTGGAGAAGACAAAGCCCGCTGCATGATAATAGCCTACGATTATACGGTTCTGGCCGGTACCCAGGGATTTTTCGGCCACAAGAAAAAGGACCGTATGCTGAGACTGGCGCACGAACAGCGTCTGCCCGTGGTGCTTTTTGCCGAAGGCGGCGGTGGGAGGCCGGGTGACGTCGATGCGGATGGTGTGGTGGTGGCGGGTCTGGACCTGGCGACCTTTGCCATGTTTGCAAGATTGAGCGGAAAAATTCCGGTCGTAGGCATCGTATCGGGCCGCTGTTTTGCCGGCAACGCTGTCTTGCTGGGATGTTGTGATGTGATTATCGCTGCCCCAAATGCCAATATCGGGATGGCCGGCCCGGTTATGATCGAAGGCGGGGGACTGGGTGCTTTCAAACCGGAGGATATCGGACCCATGGATGTGCAAACGAATAACGGCGTTGTGGACATTGCCGTGGCTGATGACACAGAAGCGGTGGCAGTCGCCAGGAAATATCTTTCATATTTTCAGGGAGCGATTCCCCAATGGGAGGCTGCCGACCAGCACCTTCTTCGCCGCATGATTCCTGAGCAACGAAGATACGTTTATGACGTGCGGGCTGTCATAAAAACGATAGCCGATACGGACTCATTTCTTGAGTTAAGACCCAAGTTCGGCCCGGAGATGATTACGGGTCTTATACGCATCGAGGGCAAGCCTTTTGGCGTCATAGCCAATAACTGCAAACACCAGGCCGGGGCTATTGAAGCGGAAGGCGCGGACAAGGCAGCACGCCTCATGCAGCTTTGCAATGCCCATGGTCTGCCCATGGTGTCCCTGGTAGATACGCCGGGATTCATGGTGGGGCCGGAGGTCGAACGCCGCGCTCAGGTCCGCCACGTTTGCCGTATGTTTGTGGTCGGCTCGCATTTAATGGTGCCTTTCTTTACAGTCTTTTTGCGCAGGGGATACGGACTGGGAGCGCAGGCTATGGCCAAGGGAGGCTTCCACGAGCCTTTTTTTGCGATTGCCTGGCCAACCGGGGAATTTGGCGGCATGGGATTGGAGGGCGCAGTCAGGGCTGGTTTCAGGAAAGAACTTGAATCAGTGAAAGACCCGCAGGAACGTGAAGCCCTATACGAGAAACTGGTTGCCCTGGCATATGAGAGAGGGAAAGCCATCAATATGGCCTCTTACCTCGAAATCGACGCGGTTATTGACCCGGCGGATACACGCAGATGGATTGTGGAAGGCTTGAAAGCCGTTCCCGCTGAACGCACCGAGAGAACAGGTCATGATTTTGTCGATACCTGGTAGATTGATATTTCTTGCATAGCCAAATAATGGCTGCCCCCCACTCTCCGCTCCTCAGAGTATGGTCTATCGTAAACTTAAGGGTCCCGGCTGGGCTGACCGGGACCCCGACGCGGAAAGGAGGTTGAAGTTTGAACACAATAGCAGAGGAAACCTCGCTACGGTGCAGTTATATGCTAGCACTACCGTCATGAACCATCCGTGAAGTCTCCATGAACGCTAGATGAATTCTCCCCTATTCCCGAAGACTCAATACCGGTCAGCTGGCAAAAGGCTCTGGGACCCCGGGATTGGGCGACGGACTGGCTGTCGCATTACTTACGGGGACAGGATACTTGATTCGTAGCAGGCCTAACTGGTATGGTATCCACGAAATTTGCTTGTTTGGATTTGTTCAGGATTCTAAGAGAGGGCAGAACCTTTTTTTAGCCAACAGGGCGATTTTACCAGTCATTCGGAGCATAATACTTCCATCTACTTCCATGACCTATCCAACCACATCCCTTCAATTTCTCCACTTCTCACATCAGCGATGAAAGACCCTATCTTTCTAATACCACCACTGGCAAAGCCACCAGAATGCTCATACTCAAAGCTTACTTTCCATTTTCCTTCAGTCTTTTGTGCGTATGTAATTCGCAACTCGCGATAATCGATAACATTGGATATATCTAGAACTTTCTGAGCTATTCTTTTTAATTCTCCTACTTGTACGGCCATAGTCTCTAACTACCCCCAGCGACGATTTATTATCCATCTTACCACAAAATTCATTGTCATCATACATATTTTTGTTCCCTTTTGAACAGATATTCCGGGAAATAATACCTAGTTTATAGCAGGCCTAGTTGACATGATGTGCCTAGAATTGCGCGGCAAGTATCTTGCGCTTGCTCTGACAATGTCCGTATCAAGATAGCAGCCCCAGGCATCAGGCGAGGAAGGATATGACAATACAATCTGGGATTACGCAAGTTGCTAAAAAGCGGGAAGGGTTCATTAGGTGGCTCTCTCTCGTATGTGCAGTACGACCTCTACTATCTGACAGCAGAATCGTTTCGTGCCGCGATACTACCATTACAAGCTTCCAAGTAGAGGGTAGATAATGGACATTATCTCTGGGTATGTTGAGCGCAAATGTCAGGTAAAGTTAAGATAAGTCATGTTGACAAAGCCAGTGGAAAGAAATATAATTCGTGGTTTCTGCTGCAAGGGATTTTCGGGATTTCTGCGACTAATATAAGCAAGGAGCAGCACAAAAACGACATAGTATCAAAAAATCAGGGGGCATTGACCTGCCATCTGTAATTGGTCACCTGGATGGCAGCGAGCTAATGGTGAAACCGGCCTAAACGGTCGGTTTTTTTGTTTTTGAAAGGCGCTGAGGGCGCTGCGCACGTGAGAATGAAGGGGAGGTCGCTTGATAAGTGAGGTGGCATTGAACTGTCACCCGTACATGAGCAGCTGGATGACTGGGAGCCAGTAAGGGAAGTGACTGCAGAGAGGTCGGTTCTGTTTGTGAGAGATTCAAGTCAAAAACAAGAGGTTATGGATCACCAAGTAACCGAAGCGGGAATGCTATGTGTGGCATAGTGGGTTATATTGGTAACAAGCCGGCTCAGACAGTATTAGTCAGAGCTCTTAAGAAACTGGAGTATCGTGGATATGACTCGGCCGGAATAGCGGTACTCGACAAAGGTATTAGTATCCATAAGGATACCGGCAGGGTAGAAATATTAGAGCGATCTGCGCCTACTTTCTCGGGGGTTATTGGAATTGGGCATACTCGCTGGGCTACCCATGGTGAGCCCTCGAAGGTCAATGCCCATCCCCAGGTAGATTGCACCGGGAAATTGGCCGTGGTGCACAACGGAGTCATCAACAATTGCCAGCAGTTAAAGGAAGAACTCATTCGTGAAGGGCACGAATTTCTCTCGGAGACTGACACCGAAGTCATTCCCCATCTGATAGAGAAGTATTATGAAGGGGATCTGGAAATGGCGGTAACGGAAGCTTTGAGCCGGCTCAAAGGCTCATATGCCATCGCGGTCATTGCCGAAACTGAAAACAGAATGATTGTAGCCAAAAACGGCAGTCCTTTAGTGATCGGATTGGGGACAAATGAAAACATTATTGCTTCGGATATCCCTCCTTTGCTGGAACATACCAACCGTGTAATTCACTTAGATGACGGCGAGATCGGAATCATCACCAAAGACACTGTGAGAATTAGTAAATCCGGGGCAGAAACTACTAAGTCAGTATTAGCAGTTGATTGGAGTATAGATGACATTCAGAAGGGCGGCTATGATCACTTTATGCTAAAAGAAATCCATGAACAACCCAACGTAATTCGCAAAGCCCTTATCGGTTATGATCCGTCTCTAAGGGCGATGGCAGAGGGGGATTCTTGGGGGAATGATGCTGGCAAAGGGCTCTTAATTTTAGCTTGCGGTACATCCTATCATGCTGCATTAGTGGCAAAATATGTAATCGAAGAACTGCTGGCTTTTCCCGTCCGCGTTGAGCTCGCTTCTGAGGTAAATCATCGTGAACGTGTCCTTCCGATAAGCAACGCCATCGTGTTAACTCAGTCTGGAGAAACCGCGGATGTGCTGGTGTCAATGAAGAAGTTGATAGCGGCTAATTGCTCCATATTAGCTATCACCAATGTCAGGGGGAGTTCGGCGAGCCGGTTAGCGAATAGGACACTGTATACCGAGGCCGGACCGGAGTTAAGTGTAGCGGCCACCAAGACCTTCATTGCCCAGCTGATGGAATTATATAAGTTGACGTTGCAGCAGCCGGTCGTGAATGAAGAACTTAGAAAGCAACTGATTACCAATCTCAAGGCAATGCCAGACTGTGCCCAGCGGATCTTGGATGGTGAGAGTCGCATAAGCGGTTGCGCCAGGTATTTGTCGCAATACTCAAATGTATTCTATATTGGTAGAGGCGTTAACTATGGGATAGCCCTGGAAGGGGCTCTGAAAACAAAGGAGATCAGTTATATCCATGCTGAAGCGTACGCTGCCGGTGAATTGAAACATGGGCCGTTTGCACTCTTGCAAAGGGATACCCCGGTGGTGGCGATAGTTAGTCAAGATTCCACCTATGACGCGATGCTAACCAATATCAAGGAGGTGAAGGCCCGAAAATCTCCGGTAATGGCATTAATCAGAGAAGACGATCACGAAACGGAAAAGCTGGTAGACATGGTTATCAGAGTTCCTAATACACACAGTATATTGTCTCCAATAGTCAACACTATCACGTTGCAGTTGCTGGCGTATTATGCGGCCAAATACAGAGGTTGTCCGATTGATTTCCCAAGGAATTTGGCCAAGAGTGTGACCGTGGAGTAATTGGCGGCATGCCATTGATATGAGAATCTTCGTTTCATAATCGCTGTTCGCTATAGGAGTTGAAATGAGTCACTTTTCGGAAAAGATACAATCGCTAAAAAGAAGAGTATTATCCCTGCGGCTGACCGCATCTGGACACATGCAACCGATGAGAATACTGGTGTCGTTGTTGCTGGCAGCGGCAGTGACTATCGCGTTGGGTGTTTCCCTGCCGTCGCGCATTGAGGCGTTCAACGATTCTGTGTTCGGCAAAGTGACGATCTTGGACAAACCTGAACTGGTTGAGGCGCTGAAGACTGCCCAAGATAAGGGTGTCATAATGGCGGTTCACGGGTACCATCACGAGGACTATCGCCTTCTGGATGCGGAAACAACCAAAAGACTGGTGGGAAAAGGAGTGGCCATTTTCGAAGAAGCCGGTTTGACTCCTGTAGTCTGGTACAATCCTTACGTTGGTTTGAGGCAACTGCCAGAACCAGTACAGGAGGCGATTGGAAGCGTATTACCAACAAATTTGTCCCGCTTGAACATCGTTGATGAAGTGGGCGATGGAGACGATCTGCTGGAAGCCGGTGAAGTCTGGGTCTATACGGGCACCTACAACATTACGCAGGCCATGATCGACTCCAATGGCAACGGTGACCCGATTGATGGCCAGATCCATAACACGGTCATGGTCGACTCGGATCAAACCGGAGTAGCTACCGCTGATACCGCAGTAGCTATTAACCGGACCAGGGAGGGCCCGTCACTTGAAGTCACCATAGTAGCTAATCCCATAAACATGATGGTGGTCGCCCCTAACGACCGTATCGACTCAGGGGACATTATCCCCTATACCGTCGAGGTCATCAATACCGGAAGCCAGAACCTGACGCATGTGACGGTAAGGGACTCGCTGCGGACCAGACTGGCGCGTTCTAGCTACAGCAGCGATGAAGATAGTAGCCTGGAGGTGGGCGACGACTGGAGCTACACCGGCACCTATACCATTACCCAGGCCATGATTGACTCCAATGGCAACGGTGACCCCGTTGACGGCAAGATCCACAACACGGTCATCGTCGACTCCGATCAGACCGAAGTGGTTACCGCCAGTACCGCAATAGCTATTGTCGAGGGCCCGTTCCTGAATGTCGTCCCGACGGTCGACGATATAGACATGAGGGTGGTCGCGCCTAATGATCGCATTGACGCAGGGGACACCATCTCCTATGAAATCATGATATACAACACGGGGACCGAGACTTTGACGAATGTGACGGTCGACAGCTCGCTGCTGGACACACTGGAACGTGGCACCACAATGAGAGGAAGCTATGGGCCGGAATATACCTTTGGATGGCGCGATATGGAGAGCTTCGATGATCCGCGGTACACGGCCGCAAGAACACAGATAATAACGGATCAGCCCGAGTCTATTATGGCTCACTTCTATGACTGGAATTCCTTCTCAAAACAGTTGATCACTGACTACCTGGCAGTAACCAGACACACCAATGTCTCGATTAGAGTTGATGATGTTGAATACAACACGCCTGCGTGGAAAGTCCCGGATCTTGCGGAGTTGCTGGATAATGACAAGGTGGTACGGGTATCATTCGGCGTTATTCCGGAAGGGACCTGGCTGGGAGGAGATCCCCATATCTTTGGTATTAGCGTTACCGATATCTTCAAATCTTACTGGATCTTCTTCCTGGCACTCGCCTTCTTCCCTCTTTCATTCCTGTTGTTCTGGAGGATACTGACAAGGAAAGGTAAGAACCGGGGCTCCAAGGGCAGTTCCTTCGTCAACGAGCCGGAAGGTGGCAAGAAACCAAGTGTTTCAGTCGTTGTCCCAGCCTATAACGAGGAGGCCCACATAGCCTCCTGCTTAGAAGCGATTCAGAAGCAGGACTATAAGGGTGATATGGAAGTCATCGTGGTTGATGACGGCTCAACTGACCGAACGGCTGAGATAGCCTCGAAATATCCGATAAATCTGGTGAGCCTTAAGACCAATGTGGGCAAAGCTAATGCCCTAAACGTCGGGATAGAACGTTCAAAAGGAGACATTCTCGTCTTCTCTGATTCAGATTCGGAATTAGCGAGCGACGCAGTGAGCCTGCTTGTCAACTCCTTGGAAGAGCACGGTGATGCAGGAGCAGTTGCCGGCAACATCTATATCAACGACATAGGAAGAAACAATAGCTTTCTAAAGCGGTTTCAAATGATAGAGTATTACACCGACCAAGAAATCAGCCGTCACCTCCAGAGTTTAAGTGGTAAGGTCCTTGTATGCCCCGGCCCCCTCTTCGCCGTTAGACGGGAGATAGCTGAGAAAACGATGTTCAACGATCGATCAGTTATAGAGGATGCTGACTTCACCATCGGCATCCTTAAACACAATAAGAAGGTACTGCGTGAGCCTCAAGCCAAAGCCTACACAGATGCCCCTCTATCACTGAAAAGTTGGTTTAATCAACGAAAACGGTGGTGGTATGGGAATCTTCAATTGTGGCGAATACACAACGGCTGGGCACGGAAGAACCCATGGATGATTTTCACTTATTTGGGCTTTGTCACGGGTTTGATTTCCTTAATCCTCTTACTGCTTCTGCCCTATTTGTTCTCGACGTATGATAATATCGGGCTTATTCTACTTCGCGGAATGGCCTGGGCCGCCACTCCAATACTACTGTTTACCTTACTGATTGTGGCCTTTTTCGTGAAGAACCGGAGGTTACTGTTGACACTCATTCCCTATGCCCTGGTTTACGGCACAATCAAAGCGGTAACATTGAGCTATATTTACGTTCGGTATATCTTCAGACGTGGCATGAAGGTGACATTCGGTCCACGTACAGTGTTAGCGAGGTGAAATTGAACAAGAAGATCATCGCTGTAGTACTTGTTGTTGTGATCATTGCAGTTGTGTTAGTAGTGACACAATTGCCAGGAGACAATCCATCATCGGATTATGTCGTGGGGATCTGGAACAATGCTGAGTTCTCAAAGCCAGCTGAAGAGTGGTCGGATGCAGCCATAAGTCTCGGGGGTGAGGATGGTGTGATTGATCTGGTTGTTGCGCAAGCACACTCAAACGGACTTGTCTATTTGCCGTTCCCCTTCCAAAACACCGGTTTCTTATACAGTACTACTACCACGGATCTTGTCGAAGTGTACCTCAGTGAGTTTGAGGCGGCCGGATTAGGAGTGATACTATCTGTCCAACCCTTGGAGGCAGATATCAAACAGCTCATCGGAATCATCCTGTCACGGTACGGTAATCATGACAACATTCTGGGAATCAATGTCGATATCGAATGGAAGGAAAGCGGAACGCCGAACCATGTAAGCAACGAGGAGAGAGATACATGGTTGAGTGAACTAAAGAAATACAGTACCAGTTACAAGCTATTCATCACATACTTTCAAGACTACACACATTTTCCAGATGATCACCCTGATCTCGTGATCCTATATGATGGTGAGGCTGACACTGAAACAAACCTTCTGAGTCAATATCAGGACCTGGCAAAGCACTATAGTGCAACAGGTATGTACACAGGTTACTCTTCAAGCATCCCTCCGGTAGTCTCCGCTGAACAAATTATTAGTGCGGCACCAAACACCAAGTATATCATCCACACATATGATATCTTTAGCGATAGAAAGGTCGTAATATTTCAAATGGATGATGTGCAGGTAGACTGGTTGGAATACCTCAGCATCAATCTGACAAACTTGCATATTGAGAAGCAGGTGCCCGTCCTGTGCGACGTGATCCCCAATAATATGGACAACCCCGATGTTGGAGGAGGCTATTTACCTATATACCTGACGAACGTCAACAGGGATTATTCGGATCTGGTGGAAATAGGACTGCATGGCTACACTCATAATTCCTCAGAGATGTTACAGGGAATGAGCTATGATGAACAAAGGGAGATCGTTGAAAAAGGG
Source organism: Dehalococcoidia bacterium (assembly GCA_049671165.1). GTDB lineage: Bacteria > Chloroflexota > Dehalococcoidia > GIF9 > AB-539-J10 > RBG-13-51-36. The sequence continues at coordinate 101,507 of JBATUN010000034.1, forward strand.
CTTCAAATCTTTGACTCAATGGAAATCACACCTTCGACCTTTGTTCCTCCTTTTGGAAGTGCAGATAACACCACGGTTGAGGTAGCAGAGGATCTGGGTTTCCAGAGTTTTTCCAGCATTTATGGTGGATTATCCTCCAGCGAGATGTTAATCCTCGATAATTATCTTTCGCTTACAACGGGAGAAGGAGGTAATGTGACGATCAAGACGCCTGAACAATTGATGTCAGAGATTGATCAGAACGAAAGCCCTGAACCCGTGATGGTTTTGTATCAATTCTTCGATTTTCAGGGGGACACGGAGAATAAACTCCTAGAGTTTGCTGATGTTCTGGATGTTCTCAAAGACAGTGGAAAATATGTGTTTATGACCCCGAGACAGTATAAGATGGTTGTGGACGAACAAGCTGCCGGGATGTAACACGATGCATCTTGGAACATAAGCCGACGTTCTCGGGTCCGCCTTACCAGTAGCTCTCCACCTCCCACGTGACCAAATTTGGGTGGTGTCTCTCTGCCTCCGTGTATCGGGTGACCTGCCCCTATTTAGCGATACTGCTTGTTGAGTCACAGTGACAGTTGGAATACCCTGGGGACCAGGAGGTCGGCAATTCCTGACGCTATGCAGACGCAACTGATTATGTTCCCTCCTCCATTGTTCTATCAAAACATTAGCTTCTGCAACAGTCGGGCAGACTTCGAGAGTCAGAAGCTTATCCCGCAGCTTACCGCCGTTAAAGGATCCCATATAACCCTTCGCCCGGGGACTGCTTGGTTCGACAGACAAAATCCTCACGCAGAGCCTCGCCAATAACTTTCTTATTACGGCGGCAGTGAATTCGGGACGATTGTCCAAGCGCATATACGAGGGAATCCCACGCAGGACAGAGAGATGAAACGGGACATCACTACCGCGGGCAATGGTTTGAGACGCGCCCTGTAAAATGTTATTGTATTAGGTGGTTTTCTATCGGGGGAGTGTCGGAATTGGCAGACGAGCATGACTTAGGATCATGTGCTTTAAAAGGCGTGGGGGTTCGAGTCCCCCCTTCCCCACTGTTCAGGACAAGAGGAGAATCTTTCTAAGATCTTCGTTATAGCTTTCCAATTTCCTCGCCAAACATTGGTTTGACAGAGGCGACACTTTCTATACCCTGAAAACCCAAGTGTCAATGCACATGGTGTAATGGTAAAGCAGTTACATGACGCACACCCGAATAGTCTAGACAATTGCCATGAAAGACCTGGAGCCTCTATCGAAGCTCATCTCTCTGAAGGGTAAGAAGGCCCTGATAACGGGTTCCGCGCTTGGTATTGGTAAGGCAATGGCCTATAGATTTGCCGAAGCAGGTGCGGATTTGGAACTTGTAGACATAAACGAGCGGGGGCTGAGGACTGTAGCTGAGGGACTTTCGAAGTTCAAAGTGAAAGTCGGCGTTCACAAAGTGAACCTTTCCTCAAAAGAGGAAATAGCTGCCTTGTGGGAGGAGCTGAAAGGGAGAGAGCCTGACATACTAGTAAACAATGCTGGAATATATCCTTTCAAGGGGTTCCTGGAAGTGGACGACGCTTTCTTCAGCAAGGTGATGGACATTAATTTGAAATCCGCTGTCTCGATGTGTCAGCATATGATAAGGAGACGATTGAAGAAAGGCGGAGTCATCATCAATATTGGCTCTATCGAGGCACTTATACCTTTCGTGGAAGGCATGACTCCTTATAGCATAAGCAAGGCGGGAGTCATCGCTCTAACCAGATCTCTGGCCAAAGAATATGGCAAAAATAGTTTCAGAATAAATGCCATCGTACCTGGGGGAATAATAACTCCGGGAACAAAGGCCGTGGCCAAGGAAATCACCCAGCTCCGACTGAGCCTGCTGAGAACCGGAGTACTGTTTAGCACCAGGCTGCCCCTTAGGAGGGGCGGGCAGCCAGATGAAGTGGCCCGCATTGCTGTGGTCCTGGCCAGTGATTTGTCCAGCTATGTTCACGGAGCGCTCATACCTGTTGACGGAGGATTCCTCTCGGCATAGTGTGTGGGCGAAAATCGAAGTCGTCTAGCAACCTGAATCGTTATTGCGGGCTATTTTCTCCCCTTGTCATTGCGAGGAGCGCAGTGACGAAGCAATCTCAAAGGAATTATCGGAGATTGCCATGCCCCGACAAGTCGGGGCTCACAATGACAGAAAGCGAAGGGCGCGCAACGACACGCCTTTCCTTGTCATTGGGTGGCTGTTAAGCACTTCATATTTTGCCAAAGCGGCGCTGACGGCGCCTATATTCAGAAAGCGCTTCCTCAACATCCTTAGCGCCAAAATCAGGCCATAACACCGGAGTGAAGTAAAGCTCGCTGTAGGCAGCCTGCCAGAGTAGAAAATTGCTCAGACGGCTCTCACCGCCAGTGCGGATGACCAAATCCGGGTCGGGAATGTCAGGGTTATATAGATAACGGGCGAACACAGGCCCATCTATGTTATCATCATGAATGCCAGCGCTGGCCATACATCTGGCTGCATAGACAATTTCATCACGTCCGCCATAATCGAAGGCTAAACAAAGCGTAAGGCCGGTGTTGTTTTTGGTGAGTTCAATTGCTGCCTTCACCCTTTCCCTTAGCTTCTGAGATAGCCTATCCAGTCTGCCCAAGTGTAGCAGTCGAATATTCTCTTGATGAAAAGCCCGAGTCTCCCGGTCAATCTTCCTGGCCAAGAGACCGAGCAAGCCCGCCACCTCTAACCTGGGGCGGTTCCAGTTCTCGGTGGAGAACATATAAAGGGTCAGGTATTTCACTCCATGCTCAGCAAAAATCTTGACGACCGGGCGAATATTCTTACCACCGGCGTTGTGTCCGGCAAGCCTGGGTAAGCCGCGTTTCCTTGCCCATCTGCCGTTGCCGTCCATGATGATGGCGACATGCTGGGGAGGATAATTTGTTTGAGTCATAAGCTAGCCTCGCGAAAAATGAGATGCTTTATTTTCAGCAAGGGGTAGGCCGAGCTACGTCGCAGGATGGTTGAAACTAATCTGCTGTGCCAATCGAAGGAAAAATTACCTGAGTTGACTAAAGTTTCAGTCATGCCATCAGAATTCAATATGTTGAATATTCCCTCGATTTGGCGGTCACTTAGTTTGCCATAAACCCATCTAGCCCAGTAGCCGTGGGACAGTTCCTTGTCCATTTTTGCTCTCCACTTCTTCTGATAGCGCGAAAGCCGGTCGGCGGTTAAACTATCACTGCTGAGAGCCCCATCGAGCACCTCGGCTGCTATCCGGGCACCAAGATGCCCGAAGTATATTCCTCCACCGGTCGTTGGCTTCACCTGCCCGGCGGCGTCGCCAATAACCAGTAACCTATCTCCGTAGCTGCGAGTTAGAGTCCCTATGGGGACAGCCCTTTGCCCGATTTCCACGTCCCGACTTCTTATTCTACCCCGGCTAAAGAGACTGTTAAGGAACTTTTGTAGATATAGCTTGGCCTGGGATGTTGCTAAAAGACCAACGTATGCTTTGTTGGCGGAAATGGGCACAAGCCAGGCAAACGCACCTGGGGCTATTCCCTGACCAAAGTATACTTCGAATTCATCAATGTCTTTCGCTTCAATTTCGGCCTGAGCACCGATGAGGAAACGCTTGATTCTGCCCAGACCTAGCTTGTGGGGCAGCTTGGGCGCGAATCCGTTAGCCAGGACTACAGCTCTGGCACTGAATATCTCCTTGGCTCCGGAGCACGAAGTTTCCACCTGTATGCTATCCTTGCCAGGAACAACGTCAATGACTGGGGAAGAGAAGAAATATTGTGCGCCCTGAACCTGGGCTTTAGAGGCTAGTGCCTTGTCGAGCAGAAGCCGATCAACAACGTAGGCTTGGACATTATCAGTTTGGAATTTTAGGCATCTCCCTGAAGGGGAACAGAACTTGGCTGACTTCACCTCTGTTAGTATCATATCTTTGCCCAGGTCCAGGGACTGGAAACATTCGGTACTGATTATTCCTGTGCAGCAGATATTGAGTCCCGACGCACCTTTTTCTTCAAAAACAGCGACACCGTGACCTGAAGAGGCTAGTTCGTAAGCTATGTAGCTTCCGGCTGGTCCCGCCCCCACCACAATGACATCATAGAATTGGCCTGACAATCCCCTGGTACCTTTCTAGATTTCTATTAGATTATATAACATATTGTCAGGCCATACCCATTTGTGGATTTCACGCGTACCCTACCGTGTACCGGGCTACAGCACATTAATGACAGCGGTGGCTAAGATGTCTTACCAGTGGATTGAAACGGGAACCGTGTTTTGTTCTACCGGGAATATTGAATACCCTGCGGGGCTACTCTGCGCCAGCTACCATAAGTGAAGTTAGTTGTCCTTATCGTGTAGCCTTTTTCTTCTTACCACGCTGACGTTTGGCTTCAGGTGTGGACGACGGACCGTACTGGTTCACCCATTTCTTTATATTGGCCGATTGCTTGAGCTCATCTCTCTTAATTTTTTCTATATCCACTCCCCGATTGAGGCATTTCAATGTCTCGTATTTGACTTCCCCGAGCAGATTTAGAAGAGTGAGCCCGTCTTTATCTAGTATCGGCGACAAGATTTTCCGGACATTCGCAAAGCTTTCCACGGTTGCTGGTCTAAAGAGAGATTCCGCCTTGCTGGTCTTACTTACATATACCACCCTGCGGTCAACCTTGTCTCTCGCTCTTCTGACCAGACCAGCTTTGACCATGCGGTCGACTATCATACTGATGCTGTTCGTGCTACGCTCCAGCCACCGGGCTATATCAGTTACCCTTGCAGGCTGGCCGAGGTATGACAGACTCACAAGCACTGCGTACTGCTCCGTGGTAAGTCCATGTTTCTCAAATATCCGGTCCTCGCACCGCTTAAGCACGGTGTACGTTTCGTATAGCCGACGCCATAATCTCAAAGTTAGCTCCGCAGATTCAAGATTCGCCTTCATATTTAGTCCCTCCTTACTATTTCATGGGGCTTTGCTCGCCTTGAAATCCCTTAATGATAACATCATCTTATCATTCGCAGCAAACGAACGCGACTTAATAGTGAGTCCCTCCAATTCATGCAGTTCCGCACTCTGCAAATCATGATTCGCTAAGAATGTGCTCAATGGAATTCAAGCAATGAACAAATTCTTGATGAGTAAGGTCCGTTTGAGGTATTGACCTTTCTTAAGAATTGCTGTTCTTTCCAGTCGAGGCAGAGAGCTACAAAATGGGCATTGATGAAAGCATGTGAGCTGTGCACCAGGAATACCTAGATAGGAGGTGACGGGAGTTTGACTCGCTCCCGTCGCCTCCTTATCAAGGGAGAGAGACAGGGGGAAGGGTTGCCAAGAACCTTTAGTCATTATGGTGATGATATAATTGAAGGTAAGTTTTCATTGCTTCGCTTCGCTTGTAGGGGTTTCTGCTCTTGAAACAGAGCTGTGATGTAACCATTGTGGGTGCTGGTCCGGCTGGGGCGACACTGGCTTACGAGCTAGCAAAAAAGGGGATCGGGGTATTGGTTTTGGAGAAAAAGAAACTGCCCCGCTATAAGTGTTGCGCCGGCGGAGTCACCAGCAAGGCAGCAAGATTTCTGGATTTCGATATCTCCGAGGTGGCAGAAGACGTAATTCATGAGGTTAGCTTTACTTTCAATCTGGGCAGCCCTTATCTGGGACAACATAGTCAGCCATTGATATATACCGTGATGCGTGATGCATTCGACTATTTTTTAGTGACGAGGGCACAGCAACTGGGAGCTGTGCTTATTGATGGTCAGAAGGTAACGCAAATACAGGTGAGCGGTGATTGGGTTGAGATTTCTACTGCTGACAACGTTTTTCGCTCTCGGCTTGTGGTCGGGGCTGATGGCGCTTATAGCATAGTGGCGAGAGAGCTGGGCATGGGAAGGAGCATGGAATATGTCGCGGGAATAGAGTCAGAAATTGTTGTGCCCGAGGAAGAGCTGGCAAAATGGAAATCGCGGATCCGGATAGACCTGGGCTGCATTCCCGGGGGTTATGCCTGGGTGTTCCCCAAGCGTAACCATCTCTCTATTGGAGCTGGATGTCATGCCTCCAAGGCAAGACATTTGGACCGCCACCACCAGAAGTTTCTAGATTCACTGAGTATTGGTAATTACACTATCGCCAGGTCTGGTAGCCACCTGATACCAACGTGTACAAAAGGGAGGCTTGTTTGGCAAGATAAAGCCTTGCTTCTGGGGGATGCGGCTGGGCTTGCTGATCCATTAACGGGTGAGGGTATCTATAACGCTATCCAGAGTGCCCAGCTAGCCGCGCCGGTTATCGAAGACTTTCTAGTAAAGGGCAAAGCCGAATTGCAGGATTACCAACAGATTGTAGAGAGGAAAATAATGTCTGAGCTGAGAATAGCTCGTACGTTATCAAAATTCTTTGTCCGCTTCCCTCATCTGGCGTTTGGAATGTTTAACCAGAGCGACAGGGTGTGGGAAACTGTATGCAACTTGATTCTTGGCGAAATAGACTATGCTGCTGTCAAGGGAATGGCAGGCGGATTCAAGGGCGTATTTAATCGTCTGTTTCGAGCTTAGCACAACAATCTTAGTCGCCGGAGCATGCCTAAGAGTAGAATTTGTTATAATCTAAAGTGGGAGAGTGAGGTGTCTAAGATACTGGATAAAATAAACGACCCCAGCGATGTCAAGGGGCTAAGCCAAGACGAACTAGGTGAATTTTGTTCCGAGCTCAGGGAGTTATTGGTGAGCAAAGTTAGCGAAAACGGAGGCCATCTAGCATCCAATCTGGGAGTGGTGGAGCTTACTGTTGCCTTGCACCGGGTATTTGATAGCCCGAAAGACAAGATAATCTGGGATGTGGGACACCAAAGTTATGTTCACAAGCTATTGACGGGACGAAGGAAGCAATTTCCCTCACTTCGCCAATACCAGGGACTCTCAGGCTTTCCTGATAGAGATGAAAGTCTTCACGATGCCTTCACTACGGGACATGGTGGCACCTCTATTTCAGCAGCTTTGGGCATGGCTCTGGCCCGTGACCGTGCTGGCGATGATCACCATGTCGTAGCTGTCATTGGCGATGGGTGCCTTACCTGTGGCATGACTTACGAAGCGCTGAATCACGCCGGGCATCTCGGCACAAGGCTTATCGTGGTGCTCAATGACAATGGGATGTCCATTTCGCCCACTGTAGGAGCAATAGCCAGGCGGCTAAACGTAGTGCGAACAACCCGTGGCTACATAAGGGCTAAGAAACAGACAAATCGGTTGCTGTCTTTCCTGCCTGGAGGAAAGAAGCTACAGGGGGCATTGCGCCGTCTTAGGGAAGGGGTGAAGGCAGTGCTCATGCCCACCATGATGTGGGAGCAGCTGGGCTTTACTTACCTGGGTCCGATAGATGGTCATAACACTGCTGAATTGGAAGCAGCTCTGACTCAAGCCAGGAATTACTACAAGCCGGTCATCGTCCATGCCTTGACTACGAAGGGCAAGGGTTACAAACCAGCCGAGGATAATCCCACTCACTTTCACGGTCTATCCCCTAAAGGCGAGGGCTTGGGCACAATACCTACTTATAGTCAGATATTTGCTCGAACAGTCGGTGGACTGCTCAGGGACAATCCCAGGGTGGTAGTAATAAGCGCTGCCATGGTTGAAGGCAATAGCCTGTCTTCTCTGGTCAAGGAATTCCCTCAGCGCATCTATGATGTTGGGATTTCTGAGCAGCATGCGGTCACCTTAGCCGCCGGTCTAGCTACGCAGGGCTTTATACCTATTGTGGCTATATATTCCACTTTCTTGCAGCGTGCCTTTGACCAGGTATTACACGATGTTTGTCTTCCTGATCTGCCTGTCATTTTTGCCCTCGACCGCAGCGGCATCGTCGGAGAGGATGGCAAAACACACCAAGGGACATTTGACTTGTCCTATCTTGGTTTGATGCCTAACATGATCATCTGTGCACCTAAGGATGGGAACGAACTTCAAGACCTCCTCTATACTGCTACCAATGCAGAACACACGATGGCAATTCGCTATCCTCGGGGTCAGGGACCAGACATGCCCCTGGCTACCGAACTCCATCAGCTTCCCATAGGCAAAGCTGAGATAATAAAGCAAGGTGAAGATATAGTCATAATAGGTATCGGCTCTACCGTTATGCCTTCTCTGGAAGCAGCGGAACATTTAGCTCTGGGGGGCATTGATGCCATGGTGATTAATGCCCGATTCGCCAAGCCTTTGGATACAGAGCTTATTTTGGATGTAGCCAGCCATACCAAGAAGATGGTCATTGTAGAGGAGAACGTTCTTAGCGGTGGCTTTGGTGCCGCGGTGCTGGAGCTGCTGGAACAGGCTGGGGCCTCAGATGTCAAAGTGAAGCGGTTGGGCATTCCTGACGAGTTCGTAACCCATGGAAAGCAAGATTTTCTTCGCTCTCTCTATCATCTGGATGCCCTGGGAATAGCCAGGGAATGCGTTGATTTCCTGGCTCACATCCAAACAGAGGCGGAGAGAGAGTTCCACACCGCTACGCCTCAATAATACTACTGCCTGGTCTCCTAAATAGGGCCTTCCGCATAATCTCGCACAAAATTCTTCTCGATTGAAGGGAGAGGATTAAGGTGAGGGTGAAATCCCCGTTCCGTGAGGGGGTGAGTCCTTATCGTCCTGAGCCATTCGCTTAAGCTCATAAAGCTTGGTAATTGCTTCCAGGGGAGACAGGGAATCAATGTCTAGCCGGGCAAATTCATCAGCTAACAGGGAGCCTTTCGGAAAAAGAGGAATCTGCAGGGACGCTTTATGCCGAGGGACCTTGCTTTTTTTAGAAGCGTGGCTTTCCAGCTCAGCCAGGACTTCCTGAGCCCGAACGATTACTGATTTGGGCAGGCCAGCTAGCTGAGCCACATGGATGCCATAGCTCCTGTCGGTGCCCCCGGCGACAATCTTGTGTAGAAAGATGACTTTGTCTCCTTCCTCCGCCACCGCTACGTTGAAGTTTTTCACCCTGGGCAGGATACCAGCCAAATCCACCAATTCATGATAATGGGTAGCAAAAATGGTCTTCGTTCCAAGCTCAGGGTGGTTATGGATAAACTCGGCTACTGCCCAGGCAATGGAAAGCCCATCATAGGTGGAAGTGCCTCGTCCAATCTCATCCAGGATGACAAAGGAACGGGGAGTAGCATTATTCAAGATGTTTGCCGCTTCAGTCATCTCCACCATAAAAGTGGACTGCCCGGCGGCCAAGTCCTCCTGTGCACCAATGCGAGTAAAGATGCGGTCAACAGTTCCAATATGCGCTGAATCAGCAGGGATAAAGCTACCTATCTGGGCTAAAAGGATGATTAGAGCTACCTGCCTGAGATAGGTCGACTTCCCCGACATATTGGGGCCGGTGAGTATAATAAGCTGATTGTCCCTATTGCATAAATAAGCGTCGTTAGGAACAAAACTATCTTTGCCTATGCTCTGTTCTACGATAGGGTGGCGCCCTCCCTTGATGTCAATGACATCCTCGTCGGTCAACGTCGGGCGGACATAACCATGACGCGCCGCTACCTCAGCAAGGCTGGAAAGGGCATCGATTTGAGCGATGGCTCTGGCGGTGGCCAGGATTTGCTCACTTGCAGCACTTATCTGCTGGCAAACTTGTCGGAAGATGGCAGCCTCCAGGTCAGCAATTTTCTCCTGGGCGTTGAGAATCAGCGATTCGTACTCTTTAAGTTCGGGGGTGAAGAACCTTTCCGCTTCCGCTAAAGTCTGTTTACGAATGTAGTCTGGAGGAACCAGGTTGAGATTAGCTCGGGATACCTCGATATAATAGCCAAATACCCGGTTGTAGCCTACTCTTAAGGATTTGATCCCTGTGCGTTGTCTTTCCCTTTGCTCCAGACCGGCCAGATATTGCTTGGCCTGCCGGGAATTATGGCGAATTTCATCCAGCTCAGGGGAGAAACCTTCCTTTATCACACCACCTTGCTCCAAATCCCCCGGTTCATCGGCAATGGCCCTGGCGATTAAGTCCACCATATCGGGGCAAGGCTTGAGTTCGTCGCTTAGCCGGTTTATGGCGTCTCCGCTTGCCATCGCCGCTTTCAAGTCGGGCACCTTCTCCAAACTAGAGCGAAGCGCTAGCAGTTCCCGGGCCATGACTCTGCCACTCACCGCTCGATTAACGAGCCTCTCCAGATCAGCAATATCTGCCAAGAGGGAAATGACCTTCTGTCTAGCCAGGTTGTTTCCATAGAACCAGGCAACCGCCTCCTGTCGTCGGTTCAACATGGTGAAATCCAGAAGGGGATGTCCCAGCCAATTCTTAAGCAGCCTGCCACCCATAGCTGTCTTGCTCAGGTCAATGATGGAGAGAAGGGAGTGGCCGGCTTCTCCCCACCTGCCGCCTTGAAAAAGCTCCAGATTGCGGATGGTCTGACCGTCGAGCGTCATAAAGGAATCTGTAGAGTAGGTAGCAAGTTTGCTTAGCTGGGGCAGAGTCTCCTTTTGCGTCTCCTTGACATAATGTATCAATGCGCCGGCGGCCCTTATGGCTAAAGGCAGGCGGGCACAGCCATAGCCTTCCAGGCTAGCCACGCCGAAATGTTCGAGCAATGTTTCTTGGGCAATTTCTAAATCAGACCAGTAGTCATCAACTCGGGTTATGGTGAACGGCAATTGGGCATAATCGTCGGCACCTTCAGAAACAAGAACTTCGCTGGGCTGGAGTCGCTCCAATTCAGGCATGACTCTTTCGGTAGGAAGCTGAGTGGTGGCAAACTCGCTCGTGGTTATATCAACATAGGCGATTCCTGCCTCCTCGCCTTCAACGACCAAGCTGGCCAGATAGTTATTGCTCTTACTGGCAAGCAGATTGGGCTCGACCACCGTCCCCGGCGTCACCACGCGAATGACGTCTCTTTCTACCAGCCCCTTACCCGGCGGGGTAAGCTGCTCGCAAATAGCCACCTTATGACCGCGGTTGATGAGCTTAGCCAGATAGTTATCCAGAGCATGATGAGGTATCCCCGCCATGGGCACCCGCTGTCCTTTGCCCATCTCCCGGGAGGTCAGAACAACGTTCAATTCTCGTGAAGCGACTTTGGCATCTTCATCGAAGGTCTCGTAGAAGTCGCCTAAGCGGAAGAATACGATAGCCTCGGGATACTTTTGCTTAACCCTGAGATACTGCTTTCTAAGAGGCGTTACAGTCATCCATGTTATTTTACTAGCTCTTAAGGGATATATAAAGCAGAGCAAACATAGGAAGAAGGCTTCAACAAAAACAGACTAAAGACTATAATGGTGATAGGAGTGAAAGAGAATTTCGTATATACTGAAGTTACCTGAGGTTATGCCTAGTGGATACAGAAAGGAAAGAAAGGGCTAAGTTCAAGGTAGAACGCCCCACAGTGTACTGTCTTTCCATAGATATGATTGGGGCGACTGAAGTCGGCCTAAAATTTACTACGCGAGAGTTCGACCGCTTCAATAGATGGCTGGTGGAACAAATCAAACCTCATCTTGAGAAGCTCCGCTTGGCTGACGCTTTACTAAAGTTCACCGGTGACGGCTGGTTGTTGATGATTCACGAGGTTGAGCAGGTTCCCGCTTTGTGCTGCCTTGCAATTATTATGGCTAATGGATTTCAGGGCGAAATGAGCCAGCTCACTAAAATTGCCATAGACCGCATACCCCCGCTTCGCCTAGCCATCTGCTCCGGCCAAGACACATATGTTGTACTGCCGGACGGCCACAAAGATTGGGTAGGCGACAGCGCCCGAAGGGCGACGCGTGCGTCTGGATATTGCTTCCCCAATGAGATACTTATCGATGAGCCTGTCCGCTACATTGTTTTCCGGGACTTCTATATGAAGTCTCCAGACATCAAGCAGCGTCCTCCGGAGTATCAGCCCAAGAGGATGGAAGAGGACTTTCCAGTGCATGCCTTAGGAGAACCAAAACCAGAGGCCGCTGCAGACTCAGAAGCTCCCGAATATTTTGTCTACACGCTGAGCGTTATCGGAAAAACGAGAGAGGCAGAGATAGTTGCTCAACGGGTTTCAGAACGTCTCGGAGATGAAGTCAGCAAGCTAGGCATTGGTGAAATGGCAGCTCGCCAGGGAATTTTGCGGAGTTGGAATCGACTTATGGCAGGCCTTCCTGACTATTCAAGCGCGATTCATATGTTGAAAGGCATTCGAGACGCTGGGTTAGCCTCCGACGTCGTTACCTACAATACTCTCATCAAAAAGGCTCCTGACCATGATACAGCCAAGGCCTGGGTGGATACGATGCGTGAAGAAGGTATCCAGCCTGACGTTTTTACCTACAATACCCTCATCGATGCAGCTCCTGACTATGATGCAGCCAAGGCCTGGGTAGACACGATGCGCGAAGAAGGCGTCCAGCCTGACGTTGTTACCTACAATACCCTCATGGACAAAGCTCCTGACTATCATACAGCCAAGGCTTGGGTGGACACGATGCGTGGAGAAGCCATCCAGTCTAGCGTTGTTACCTACGATATCCTCATCAAAAAGGCTCCTGACTGTGATACAGCCAAGGCCTGGGTGGACACGATGCGCGGAGAAGGTATTCAGCCTAACGTTGTCACCTACAATACTCTCATCAAAAAGGCTCCCGACCATGATGCA
>JBATUN010000035.1:0-113342 GCA_049671165.1 Dehalococcoidia bacterium
ATTATGCTCACTATTAATGAAGAACTAAACCTATTACTTAAATCCAAATATACCGTCGTTTGTTTTGAAACAGTAGATGAAATCTATAATATCAGGCAACTACAAGCAATGGCAGAGCAGTTGGACCTTAATTTTTATCAATGGTCTTTAACGGATGGTCTCAGACGAGGCGATAAGGACGGTTCTTATTACCAAACAAAGGAGCCGGTCAAAATGCTCCGAATGGTACAGGCTCTTCTTAAGCCTAGAGAAGATGAGGAAATAAAGCCCGGTCTGTTTGTCTTAAAGGATTTTGAAAAGTACCTTGAGGATGATTTAGTACTGAGGCTTTTTAAGGATATTATTAACCGCATAAGAGGAACAAGGGATACTGTTGTAATTGTTGCTGCCGAATATAGACTACCCAAGGATATTCAGTCCGATTCCGCTCATCTAATAGGTGGTTATCCGATTGAGGATGAAATTAAAGCAGTAATCAAAGAAACGGCCGAAGAACTAAAAAGAACAAACAAAAAGGTGGCGCTATCTTTAAGCGATGAAGAGCTAAACAAAATCACCGATGTTTTGAAAGGACTATCTATTCAGCAAATACGAAATGTTATAAATCAATGTTTATTAGCGAATAATCTTCTTGACATAAATGACTTAAGTGCAATAGAAACTTACAAGAAGAAGATCTTTGATCAGAAAGGCCTTTTGGAATTTTGTTTAACCGAAGATAAAAATAATATCGCTGGATTTGACAATCTGAAGCGCTGGCTTGTGGAACGACAAGACAGTTTCTCTCCGCAAAAAATTACTTCTCTTCCGGTTCCCAAAGGATTATTGTTAATGGGAGTGCAAGGTTGCGGAAAAAGCCTGGCTACAAAAGTCATTGCACGAGAACTCAATCTACCTTTATATAGGCTTGACTCGGCCAGACTCTACAGTAAATATATCGGCGAAACAGAGAAAAATTTAAGGACAGCATTGATGATAGCAGAGAAATTGTGCCCTGTCTGCCTCTGGGTTGATGAAATAGAAAAAGGATTCGCTGCTTCTAGCGGTGATACGGACGGTGGTGTTTCTCAGCGTATTTTGGGTACATTTTTAACTTGGATGCAGGAACGCAGGGCGAACTGTTTTATCGCTGCTACGGCAAATGATATCTATCGGTTACCACCTGAATTCTTGAGAAAAGGTCGTTTCGATGAAATATTTTTTGTAGATTTGCCTGATGCGGAATCAAGGGAACGGCTTTTGAAGATACACCTTAAGAAACGAGGGCTTAAACCAGAGGATTTTGATTTAAGAAAGATTGTTGATATAACTGTGGGTTTCAGTGGAGCTGAGATTGAACAAGCTATTATCGCGGCCCTTTATAGGGCTTCTACCGAGAAAGAAGTAGTTTCAACCAAACATATTATTGAACAAATCAAATTCACAAAACCGCTATCTGTTTTAAAAAAAGAGGAAATTTCTGCGTTAAGAGCTTGGGCGAAAGAACGCACTATCCTGGCTTGAGGTTTTTGTAAACCCTTTGGGCAATTCCTATGGCAGGTGGCTTCGGTGAAATACTCTCAACTGGTGCCGAAGGAGGGATTTGAACCCTCACGTCCTTAAGGACACTACGCCCTGAACGTAGCGCGTCTGCCATTCCGCCACTTCGGCATCTAGTTCTCTGTCTAAAATTCTCTCTTTCCCAGAGAGACGAAAATAACTGCCAACAGCCCCAATAGATTGAAGGGAATCAGGGCGCAGATAGCCCCGGCTAGGGACAGGCCAAAACTTCTCCTTCTTATGGCCGAGACACCACCTGCTATCGCTATTATACCCAGAACAAGAAGAAGTCCTGCCAAAATAATCAACCACATTGGGATGACACCTATACTATGTTCAAACCAAAAGCGTGGAGTGAATGGAAGAAACCCTAGCCTCAGCGGCATTCTCAGGCTTATTAGAGCCAACATCATCCCTCCGCCTATTACCTCAAATGCCCCAACTATGATGCCTAAGATCCCCCCAGCGCTCAGCAATCCTCCCCTGCCTTCGTCCATTTCTTGACCTCCTTTCACTAGAGTCTATGGTGGGCAGTACAGGATTTGAACCTGTGACCTTCGGTATGTGAAACCGACGCTCTAACCACTGAGCCAACTGCCCGTGCCTTCATACATACTGCTTAGTAGGATATATTAACTTTACCACACACGCAAGGGCATCGCAATTGACTTAGCTCCCACAGAAGGCTGGTGACCTCTTCGGTAGCCCGATAGACCTGATTTCGGATTTAGACGCGTTCCCATGAAGTCGCATTCTCACTTTGCGGCCAAAATGCCCTCAGAGGCACTCCAGCGCCCCCGAAAGCGTTATTAACCACACTCTCCATGGAATTTCTCCATCCCCTTTTGAAAACCCCGTTTTGTCATTTCTAAGTACTTTGTCGCAAGATTGTCAATTACTAGTGTGTTGAGCCATTCTTCCCCGACGGCCTCAGCGAGAGCGCAGTCCCGGGGTCAAATAGATCAGACAGATGGAACTGAAGAGGATTGATAAGGAATGATGAAGTGTTACTTGAGTCGTTCCAGATCGGAACGCTGAAGGAGCTTCATCTTTTCTTCAACCTCTCTGATGGTCTCTTTAGCTATCGCTTCTGCTCGATTTGCTCCATCGACAAGAACCTGAGCGACATAATCAGGCTTGGAGGCTAAACCGGCCCGCTTCTCCCGAAAAGGCTCCAAATTGGAACTGATACTCTCAGCCAGCATCTTTTTGCAGTCCACACAGCCGATGCTGGCGCCACGACACTGCGAAGCAATTTCTCCTACGCGGGCCGGTGTGAAGAAATTGTGGAGTCGGAAAACATTACATACTTCGGGATGCCCGGGGTCCGAGCGATATTTCCGCGCCGGGTCTGTAACGGCTGTCATGACTCGCTTCGAGATTTCCTCGAGGGAGCCAGCTATGTCAATGTGGTTGTTCAAGCTCTTGCTCATCTTCTGCACCCCATCCAGACCCAAAACAGAAGGAAAGTCAGTAAGCTTCGCCTGTGGCTCAGGAAAAACAACCCCGAACAGTGAGTTAAACCGCCGCACTATCTCACGAGCTAATTCAAGATGAGGAAGCTGGTCCTCACCCACAGGAACAACTTCACCCTTATAAAGGGCAATGTCGGCAGTCTGGAGGACAGGATAACCCACCAGCCCATAATTAACGTTATCCGGCTGCATCTTAACCTTCTCCTTGAATGTCGGAACGCGCAATAACCAGCTCAAAGGAGTCACCATACTGAACAGAGTGTGGAGCTCCATCACTTGAGGGACGTGAGACTGAACGAAGATGATGCTCTTGTGCGGGTCAATCCCCGCCGCCAGCCAGTCAAGCACCATTTCATGAATGTCTTCCCGCAGGCACTCTGTGTTTTCCAGAGTGGTGAGAGCATGAATATCCACAATGCAATAGACGCAGTCATATTCATCCTGGAGAGCCACGTAGTTCTGTATCGCTCCCACATAGTTACCAATATGCTGTCGACCTGTGGGGCGTGCGCCAGAGAAAACGCGTTTTCTCATTTCTGTGGCGCAGTTTACCACATGCAAGAAACAGGTAACAAGACTAAGGGAAAGTAGCTGACAACGCTACTTGAGCAAGCTAGCCTGGCCAGGCTGCAAATAGGTAGTAGCGAATACCGGATAGAAGGCGAGGCTTTTGGAAGACCTTCGTTTTAGCCAATTCCACAAGCCAGATATCGAACTTAGACCCTCTCCAATACCCGAAGGTTCCTGTTGACTTTTCAAGATAATTAGAGTACTTTTTTCAGCATTCCTGTGAGACATAAGTTACATACATAAAGCTATTTCACGATTTACAATCAACTTGAATAGAGCGGGAGGGAGCGTATTATGAGTAATACCAAAGACAACTTGGAGGCTGCTTTTGCTGGAGAAAGCCAGGCCAACCGTAAATATTTGTTCTTCGCCGAAAAGGCTGAACAGGAGGGGTACAAACAGATAGCACGGTTGTTTCGTGCCGCAGCCGATGCCGAGACAGCGCATGCCAGAAATCACCTGAAGGTTATGCAGGGAATAAAATCAACGAGAGAAAATCTGATGGCTGCAAAGGGTGGCGAGAATCATGAGTTCACCGAAATGTATCCTGGATTCAGAAAGCAGGCTGAGGCCGAAGGTGAAGACAAAGCCAAAGATACCTTTGCCTTGGCAAATAAGGTCGAGCAGATCCATCATGGTTTGTTTACCGCTGCCCTGAGCAAGATTGAAAAGGGTGAGACTATCGGGGAGAAACCGATTTACGTTTGCCAATATTGCGGCAACACGGTTGAGGGGGAAGCCCCTGAAAAATGTCCCGTCTGCGGAGCGCCCAAGAGAATGTTCAAGCTCATAGAGTAGATGAGATCGAAAAATCCCGGTGCGCGGCAGGAAAGCTGGTGGAGGGACTGAGTAAGACTACGAGGTTGGAACAATTCTTCACAGCTCTTCATGGCTATAGTGGTACCTGTAGGTTTATATGGAGGTGATGCGAAATGGCTGAAATAAAGGTGGATTGCACAGGTGAAACTTGCCCTGTTCCTTTAGTTGAGACTCGCAAGGCTTTGAGGAAAGCAAAAGAGGGCGATATTGTGGAGGTCACTGGAACGCATCCTGCTTCCAAGAAAGAGATACCGATGGCGGTAAAAGCCTTGGGACTGGAACTCATTGATGTACAGGAGGAAGGTGGGATGTGGAAAATAAGGATACGAAAGTAGGAGGAGGAAAAGACTATGGCTGGCAAAGTTACTATAATAGTTCATAGCGGCGACATGGATAAGGTGTATAGCGCCTTTATTGTAGCCAACGGGGCCCTTGCCATGGGGATGGAAGCATCGCTGTTCTTTACCTTCTGGGGTCTCCAGCGCCTCAAGAAAGGTGGGCTGGAAAAGGGGCCTCTATCTAAAATGAACATGCTGGGCCTTGGTAAATGGATGGTCAAGCGGAGGATGAAGAAAGCCGGGGCGGCGTCTCTGGAGAGGCTGCTACAGGACTTCCATGAGCTTGGAGGGAAGATACTCGCCTGCGACATGACAATGCAGATAATGGGCATAAGGAAAGAAGACCTCCGTGATGATTTGATATCGGACTACTGTGCAGTTGGTACCTACATAGACGAGGCCAAGGATTCAACAATAACCCTCTTTATATGACGCGGGAGAAATGGTAGACAAACTTATTTACCTGGACAACGCAGCGGCTACTCGTTTGGATGAGCGGGTGCTGGAGGCGATGAGACCGTATTTCTTCGATACATACGCGGTTGCCACCTCAGAGTTTGGCTATTCTCAGGGGATAGAAGCTCGAGAGACGTTAGACGAAGCCAGAGAGGCTCTGGCCAATGCTTTGGGTGCTGCCCCCGAAGAGTTCATTTTCACTTCGGGAAGCACCGAGTCCTCAAACATTGCCCTCAAAGGAGTGGCCCTGGCCCTCGGTAAGAAGAAAGGCAAACACATAATTGTGTCAAAGATCGAGGATTTCCCGGTGCTTCACAGCGCACAAGCGCTGGAAAAACAGGGCTTTCAGGTGACCTATCTGGATGTGGATGGGGAGGGCTTTGTTGACCTTGACCGGCTCAGAGATTCCATAACCAATGAGACCATTCTGGTTTCCATCCAGCATGCCAACCAGGAAATAGGTACCATGCAGGATATCGAAGCTGTCGGTCGTATCTGCCGTGAAAAAGAGGTGCTTTTCCACACTGATGCTACTCATACCTTTACGCGAGTCCCTCTGGACATGAAGAAGATAGCTGTGGACCTGGTCACTGTATCGGCACACACCATCCACGGCCCAAAGGGCACAGGAGGCCTGTGCATCCGCCAGGGAACACAAATAGCCAAGTGGATGGACGGCGGATTTCAGGAATTCAATCTCCGGGCGGGGCTGGAAAACATACCTGGGGCGGTAGGATTCGCCAAAGCGGTGGAACTGGTCACCCCCAAAGAAACCAAGCGCCTGCAGGAAATGCGCGACCACCTTATAGACCGCATGCTTGCCGAGATACCACACAGCACCCTGAATGGCCCTCGCCGGAAGAGGCTCCCACATAATGCTAATATCACCTTCCACTTTGTGGAGGGCGAGTCCATGACCCTGCATCTCGATATGCGTGGTTTTGCTGTGAGCACCGGCTCCGCCTGCTTCAGCCGCTCTCTGGAGGCCAGCCACGTTATCACTGGGATAGGCGGCGACCACGAAAGGGCACACGGGTCAATACGCTTCACCTTTGGGCGTTATAACACCATGGAAGATGTAGATGCTGTGGTCCAGGCATTAGCTGAGATAGTGGAAGAGCTGAGAAGCATCAGCCCGTTGGGAAAAAGCGAAGAAAAGGAGGAGACGTAAAGATGAAATTTCCATATACCGACATAGTACTGGAACACTTTCGGCACCCGCGCAACGTGGGTAAGATTGAAAATCCCGATGGCAAGGCAACCGAAGGCAGCCCAGCCTGTGGGGACATGGTGTCTGTCTACATAAAGGTTGACCCCAAGACAAATACTATCGCAGATGTCAAGTTTGAGTCTTACGGCTGTGCTTCCAACATAGCTACCGGCTCTATAATTACGGAGCTAGCTAAGGGAAAGACATTGGATGAAGCAAAGAACATTACCTGGAAAGAAGCTTCAGAAGCCCTGGGAGGTCTTCCCAAAATTAAAGCCCATTGCTCGGTACTTGCTGTAGAAGGCTTACGCTCAGCCATACAGAACTATGAGGAGCGTCACGGCCTGGTCAAAGAAAAGAAGCCGACCACGGTGGAGATAGTCCGTCAGCGCCTCAGGAAAGTCATAAACCCTCTGACCGGGTTAAACGTGGTGCGCACAAACCTGGTGCAAGATATTAAGGTAAAGGACGGAACTGTCCGGGTGCTTGTTGATTTGCCTCGAGATCACCAGTTTGTACACAACATAAAGGACGAAATACTGGAGAAGGTAGAGCCCTTATGGGACGTCAAAGAGGTAGTGGTCGAATTCACAGAATAGCATATCAACTAAAAAAGGTTTTTGGTAGCGCATACCGGGTTCGATTTTCAGCACACGCCCACTAAGACGAAATAGAAACTTAGCCCTCGATGAATTCTCTGATGTAGGAATTAACCAGCGCGGGCTTTTCGTGAATGACCCAGTGCGAGCCATCGGGAATGCGCCTGATGGTTAGATTTGGTACGTACTTCTCCAGACCTTCCAGATTTCCTATCAGCAGCCATCTGTCTTTCTCACCCCAGATGACCAGCGTCGGCACTCTAACCACAAACAACGAAGGGTCTGCCGACAAGCTATCGTTGGTTTCACCTGTAAAAGAGCCGAGATGGGCGGCTCGATAATAGTTTAAGCCACCGGTGAGCGCGCCGGGCTGCGACCACGCTTCGATATATGCTTCTTTGTCTTCTTCCGTGAAGTAGCCCTCTTTTGTGCCGTCCTTCAAAAGGCTACTGACAAGTATTGCATAGTTGTTCTTTGTCAGTATGTCCTCAGCCTCGGGAGTCCGATGCACCAGAATATACCGGCTGGCTTTCTGTTGCGCCGGATTATCACGGAGCTCGCGCATAAAGGTAACAGGATGTGGGGCATTTATTATTATGAGCTTCTCCAGATATTCAGGATGACGTATTGCGAACGACCAAGCCACTCCACCACCCCAGTCATGGGCCACGAGGATGAACTTCTTATGCCCCAGATGCTCCGCAAGAGCACGAATATCATTGATGAGATATTTCATCCGATATTGCTCGACTTCAACAGGTTTTGATGATAAGTTGTAGCCACGCATGTCTGGAGCTACAGCCTCGTAATCTCGTCCGAATTCAGCAAGCTGATTCTTCCACTCGTACCAGAACTCAGGAAAACCATGGAGGAACATTATCAATTTCCCCTTGCCCGCCGTTACATAGCGGAGGCGTATGTTATTGACATCGGCATATTTGTGTTCGAATATATTTTCCCTTAGCGGCATGGTATCCTCCTTAATCCCACATAATACTCAAATCGATATCACAGTGAATTCAGATCCATTATCAGAGCGAATGTGTTCTGGTACTCCCCTTGCCAGTACCCCTGGATAAAGATAGGACTTCCTTTGAGGAAGTCCTACATATAACAGAATTGGTAGCGCATACCGGATTTGAACCGGTGATCTCCTCCTTGAGAGGGAGGTGTCCTAGGCCGCTAGACGAATGCGCCACATTGGCCGACCATTGAGACACGTGTCAGACTTCCTAAGACTCACCTTAGTCCCGAGACTACACGAGCTACCTAGGAAGTCGGCCTCCTTGCCACCGCAGCCGAACTATTATACAACAGAAATACAACGGGCACTACAGGGTTCAGATCCGTTTACCGGGATTTCTCCGACCAATTCCTATGCGGCTTCATAGTTGAAATCGCGTGCACTTTCTTATAGCTTGAATCTCTCCTTGAAATATGTATGCTTCACATCTTTGGCTTTTGTTTTTGCCCATGATTCCAAGCCCATCTTCCTTATTAAGCACAGGTTGAAGACTTTGGTATTGTGAGGCACTTCGGATGCTCTGTCCGCATATGGGTGAAGATTATCACATGGAAAGTCAGAACACTGATAACAAAACTCGAGGTTTCTTTTCGTGATGCACCTGTAAACATTACAGGGCTCAGTCCAGTTAAGAAAATCTGGTTTCCCAGCCTCGCCACGACACCCTTTACATACCGCCTGCTCAAATGGGATGCCCATGTTCTTGGAAATTTTGGCTCTTAGTTCCTCGTTCTCATTGGCTAGGTACATCAAACAGTTGAAACAATCTAATCCGCAGGGTGCTGTCATCACTTCATAGTTCATGATCCTTGCCTCTTTTCATATTTATTTCTTACACCAATAATAAGATAGTTTTAAGTGATTTTATTACCTTTCCTGTTGAGCACTGAGGACACATATCGAATCTTTTCAATTCCAACTTAGTACCAAGATTGCATGAATTGCTTACTAAGTTGTTGTCACAGCCGCAAATCATATAATTATATAATAAATTAGATGAAGACAAATCATGTGCTTGGTCAAACATCGAACGGAATGTAGACCTAATCGGGTTCATTTATTTTCAGGCACGCACACAGATATATCGAAGTGTATGAACATGCGGCTTTCCCCCGTGGTCTTCAGGGTCTTCTACTATACCCATGTCAACAACATCATATTTAACAAAATGCGCTTTCAAATCAGCTTCAGTGAAATAATGAGCTGGCCTGGCCGGCCGACTTTCAAACGTATTTCTCTCTACTTCCCTTCCTTTTCCGTAAGTCGATTCTTTCTCTGAGAAAACGGTGAAAAACATTAGTCCGCCCTTTCTTAGCTCATTGTCACACTGTTGGATGAGCATATATCGGTCGCTTTCACGGAAGAGGTGAAGCACGTTAAAGCAATAAATGGCGTCATATCTATTCCTGTCAAATGACATATCTAAAACTGATGCATTATAAAATCGGGAAAGAGGGTCAAATTCACTTGCTAGACTACAGGCCACTGATGAAATTTCGATTCCGGTCACATCAAAACCACAAGTAGAGAAGAACTTTGTGTGTCTTCCGTAGCCTGAGCCTGGTATCAGTATACTTCTTGCATTAGCACTGCGGAACAACTCAAGTGCATACTGCGCCGTCCTACTTGGCAATTCCCCCCATATTTTGCCCTCATCTTCAAACCTCCTATCCCAGTAATCCTCTACGCTTTCTATACATTCGTTCATAAGAATTTGCCCCAAAGAGAGAATGCAGAACAGAAAAACGATTGAAGTTGTATAGTGGTAATTATGCTACCATAAATGAACTGGCTGGGGATCCAGGATTCGAACCTGGCCTAACTGATCCAGAGTCAGTCGTCCTACCGCTAGACTAATCCCCAGTATGTTCATATTATAGCTGTTCCTCTCGTCTGGAGCAATAACACAATGTCTGGCAACGTCTAGATACGAAACCGTCAGAGTTTGGCTTAAGAGAAAATGCTAAACACAGCCACACGCTGCCAGTCAATAGGTTAGAGTGCAGTTAGCGCTTGGTATATTGTGGTGCCTTGCGAGCTCGCTTGAGCCCGTATTTTTTACGTTCTTTGATTCTAGCATCCCGAGTAAGTAAGCCTTCTTCACGCAGCATGGGCTTAAATAGCTCGTTCTCTTTAGCAAGGGCTCGAGCAATGCCGTGGCGAATGGCTCCAGCCTGACCACTGAGCCCCCCACCATTCACCTTCACCATGACAGAAAATTTGCCCATGGTATTGGTAGCCTGCAAAGGATGCTCAATCATACGGCGATGCTCGATGCGAGGAAAAGCTTCCTGATAGGGCCTATCATTGACAATTATCTCTCCCCTGCCAGGGGAAAGCCTGGCTTGGGCTATAGAACACTTGCGTTTACCCGTTCCCCAAACGTAACTTTCCTCGCTCATAAGTTATCACCTTTCCTCTGATAATATTTCGCTTTCTTTATTATTGGTCATTCTGCGCCCTTCCCTTCCCCAGTGTGGTGGAGTGGAGCCTGAGCCCGGTGAGGATGCTCATCCCCAGAATAAACCTTCAGTTTCTTAAACATAGCTCTGCCCAAACGATTATGAGGCAACATCCCTTTAACCGCAAGTTCAATGACACGGGCTGGGTCTTTATTAAATACTTCCTTGAAGGTAGGACTCTTTAATCCGCCCGGGTATCCCGAGTATCTATGATAAATCTTTTGTTCGGCTTTCTTCCCAGTCACCCTTACTTTGGCAGCATTAATTACCACGACATAATCACCGGTATCAATATAAGGGGCATAAAGGGGCTTATGTTTACCCATGAGCAAATTGGCGGCCTCTGTCGCTACTCTTCCCAGAGTCTTATCAGCGGTATCAATCACCCACCACTGCCGCTCGATATCTTTAGCTTTTGTACTGTAAGTTCTCATTTCCCTAGATAAATTCAGGACAGGACTAGCTCCCCAAAGGCTTAGGATAATTAACCCTCGTAAGGCATAAGCCACACGCGGGGGACAGGGGACCGGCTAAACCCACACTCCTGGCCTCCATTATATCACGAAAATCTGCGACGCCTATCTTACCCAGACCCAGCCTGATTAGAAGACCTACGGTGCTTCGTATCTGGTGAGGCAGAAAAGAGTTAGCCACGATACGGAAAACGGCAAAATCTCCCTTCTTCTCGATTCCGGCCTCACAGACATTGCGCACCGTGCTCTTGCTATCATCCAGAGAACTGGCAAAGGAGGCAAAATCATGCTCACCTCGAATAACTTGGCAAGCCTCATTCATCGTCTGTATGTCCAGCATTTTGGGCAAAAACAAAGCGAACCTTCGACTAAACGGCGAGCGGGCATTGCTATTGAGAATGTGATAACGGTACTCCCGACTCAGGGCATCACGCCGGACATTGAAATCAGCGCTGGCCCTGTAAGCAGCCTTGACTGCGATATCGCCGGGTAAATAATAGTTCAAAGCCTTAACCAACGTCATAGTATCCAATGTGGATTTCGCCCAGAAGCTTACCACTTGTCCCTTAGCATGCACACCGGTATCAGTTCTACTGGCTGCCATAACCCGGCTGCTTTGCCCGCATAATCGCTCTATCGCTCCCTCAAGCTCACTTTGAACGGTCGGCAGACCAAGTTGCCATTGAAAGCCATAGTATTGAGTACCGTCATATTCGATGAGCAAAATGAACTTACTTGACCAATTCAATTCGAACCATCGGTGCGCTGTCGCCGGGGCGAGGTCCCAACTTCAGCAACCTTGTATAACCACCGCTACGGTCAGCATAGCTTGGAGCAATCTCCGCAAATAGCTTGTCAACCACTTTCTTATCAGTAATAAAAGCTAAGGCTTCCCTCCTTGAGGCAAGGCTCGCATCCTTACCTAGGGTGATCATCCTCTCTGCCAAGCTGCGAACTTCTCTAGCTTTAGCCTCAGTGGTGGTGATCTTTTCGTGATCGAGAAGGGCAGTGACTTGATTTCGATATAAGGCCCGCCTCTGCTCTGTCGACCTACTCAAATTCCGTCCTGCTACCTTGTGTCTCATTCTTCCTTCTTTTCAGCAATAGGAGAGCCTAATTTCGCCATCAATTCTTCCACTTCGGCTCGAGATTTTGCCCCCAAACCTGGCAATGGCGGCAAACCTTCCTTGCCTTTCTCCAACAATTGTCCCAAGGTGAAAATACCCGCTCTCTTCAGACTGTTATAAGAGCGAGTTGATAAATTCAGTTCCTCCAGAGGGGTATCATATTGCTCGGATAAAATGGGCAGCGCTCTAGCCATGGGAACTTCAAAATCTCTGAAGGAAGAGAACTGATTAACTAGGATGCTAGCACTTTGAGTAAGTGCCTCCCAGGGAAAAATCGTAGAATCGGTCCAAATCTCCAGGATGAGCTTCTCTGGACTTCCCTCCTGGCCAGGCCTGATAGGTTCAACCGAGAAATCCACCTTCCGCACCGGGGCGAAGATGGCATCTACCGGCAGTGCTCCCACAGGTAGTCCATCAGCTGACTTAGCCAGCATATAACCTCTCCCTAGTTCCACGTTAAGCTCGACGCAAAGCCTGGCTTTGGAGGAGTCTAAAGAGGCCAAATAAAGTTCAGGATTGGCAACGCGAAAGTCAGCCGACGGTTTAATATCAGCCGCGCTGACTTTGCCCTTCCCCTCTACCTCCAAGAGCAACTGGCCGGGCTGACGAGAAAGAGGGCAGAGTCTCAGTTGCCTTACGTTCAGTAAAAACTCCATAACATCTTCCTTAACATGGGGAATAGGAGAGAACTCATGCTGAATTCCTTCGATCTTGACCCATGTTACCGCCGCACCAGGCAATGAACTAAGAAGCACACGCCGTAGGGCATTTCCTAAGGTGATGCCAAAACCGGGCTCGAGAGGTTCAGCAAGGAAACGAGAGTAATTAACGCCGCTTTCAACACAAGTTACAGTGGGGATAGACAATTCGGGCATAACTCACCTCGAGTAATACTCAACGACAGCTTTCACATTAAACTTGGCCTCAACATCGTCCTTGGGCGGCAAATTTAACACCCTGCCTGTCATGCTCTCTTTATCCAAGCTTAACCAGCTGGGGATGAATTTTCCTTCAATTTCTTCAGCCAGTCTTTTATAGTATTCTGTTTTCTTACTGGCTTCGCACCATTTTATTACATCTCCCGATTTCACCAGAAAGGAAGGAATACCTGCCCTGCGCCCATTGACCATTATGTGACCGTGCCCAACTATTTGCCTGGCTTGAGCATGCGAATCAGCAAAACCCAAGCGATAAACCACATTATCCAGTCTCCTCTCCAGCAATATAAGAAGAGTTTCTCCAGTAGCACCCGGCCTTCTCTTAGCTTCGTCAAAAAATCTGCGAAATTGTCGCTCCAGGACACCATAGCTAAAGCGAAGCCTCTGTTTTTCACGCAATTGAAGTCCGCGGTCGGAAGTGCCGCCGCGCCCTCGCCCTCGCCCTCGAGTCGGCGGACGCCCGCCCGGTGGAGTATTCCTTTTCTCTAAGGGACATTTAGCCGTAGCGCATTTCTCACCTTTGAGCATCAGCTTGTCCCCGAAACGGCGACACAGGCGACAAGTTGGTCCTGTATAGCGAGCCATCTTATACCCTTCGCCTCCCTTTCGGACGACAGCCGTCATGGGGGATAGGAGTCACATCTCTAATGGCTGTAACGGTAATGCCGGCGGCCTGCAAGGCACGGATAGCTGCTTCTCGTCCGCTACCAGGGCCTTTGATATATACTTCGACTCGATGCAAGCCATCACCCATCGCCCGGTGTGCTGCATCCCTGGCAGCTATCTGGGCAGCGTAAGGTGTTCCTTTCCGAGAGCCCTTGAATCCGGCAGTCCCAGAACTTCCCCAGGCCACAACATTACCTTCCATATCGGTAATAGTCACCATAGTATTATTAAAACTAGATTGGATGTAAGCTTTGCCTTCGCTAACCTTCTTATGCGCTCTTTTCTTCCTCGGCATCTGTCAAAACAATCTCCTTACTTCTTAGCTACACCACGCCTCTGCCCTCTACCAGCCACTGTTTTCTTCGGCCCTTTCTTAGTTCGGGCGTTCGTGCGTGTCCTCTGTCCGTGGACTGGCAGCCTCATGCGGTGTCTTGTGCCTCGGTAGCAACCAATTTCCACAAGCCGCTTTATACTAGATTGAACCTCTCTCCTAAGATCACCTTCCACTTTGTACTGTTTGTCAAGAACATCTCGAATCTGGCCAACTTGTTCTTCGCTCAATTCTTTGACCCTAAGGCCTGGAGCAATACCCGTGGCAGCCATAATGCGCTTGCTTGATGTTGAACCGATGCCATAAATGCTCTGCAAAGCTACCCAAATCGGCTTCTCTTTGGGAAGGTCTACACCAGCAATACGTGCCATTGCTTATTACCCCTGCCTCTGCTTATGCTTTGGATTCTCACAAATAACCCTAACCACACCCTCCCGCCTGATAACCTTGCATTTTCGGCATATCGGCTTGACTGAAGCTCTTACTTTCATTATAGAATCACCATACAAACAAACCGTTATAATAAACTTTATTAGTTAACCTGTCAAACTATTTAAGTCGATAGGTAACCCTACCGCGGCTTAAATCATAAGGGGAAAGTTCCACCAGAACTCTATCCCCAGGCAAAATCTTGATGTAGTGCTTTCTCATTTTGCCCGAGATATGAGCCAATACCTGATGTCCATTGGCCAATTCCACACGAAACATTGTGTTCGGTAAGACTGTAATCACCTTGCCTTCGACCTCTATTCTCTCTCTTTTAGCCATTTCTTACGTATTGTCTAGACAAGTATCTCAGCTTCGTTGTCAGTTATGGCAATGGTATGTTCAAAGTGTGCTGACAGGCTTCCATCGGCCGTAAGCACCGTCCATTGATTAGCCCCCAGCTTAGTGTGCCAATCTCCAGCATTAGCCATAGGCTCAATAGCCAGAGTCATACCTTTACGAAGCAAGGAACCTTTGCCAAATACAAAATTAGGTATCTGGGGCTCCTCGTGCAGGTCCCGACCTACTCCATGTCCGGTATACTCTCTAACCACGGAAAATCCTTTTGATTCAACATAACGTTGAATGGCAGATGAGATATCTCCCACCCATGCTCCGCTTATCGCTTGAGCGATGCCCGACTCTAAACTGCCTTCTGTGACCGCCATAAGGTCTTCGGCCTCCTTACTTATCCGTCCGGCGCCAACGGTTATGGCAGCATCGGTATGAAATCCGTTGAGCCTTGCTCCTACATCTAAAGAAACAATGTCTCCTTCCTGTAGTATCCGTTCACCAGGAATGCCGTGGACTATTTCATCGTTTACGGAAACACATAAATTCGCAGGGAAGCCGCGATAGTTCTTAAAAGAAGGCATAACTCCCCTCTTTTTGGCTTCTTCAATCATGATCATGTCCAACTGGGCGGTCTTAATCCCCGGTCTTATTTCCGCTCTCAGTCTATCTAAAATAGCAGCGAGGATTCTACCACACTTCCTCATAATAGCTATTTCCTCGTCGGATTTTATAATCACCATTTATTTTATCCCTGCCCATCTCCGATGTCATTCTAACAGAGCATAGCGACCAGAGAATCTCGGAGACCCTCCGCTTCACTCAGTGTGACATGGATGCTGTGAGCGCAGAGATTATTTGTCTAGCTACCCCCTGCATTTCCAGGTTACCATTGACCCTAACTAGTTTACCTTGTTCTTCGTAATAATCAAGTATGGGGACAGTTTGAGCAAGGAAAACATTAAGTCGTTCCTTAAGTGTCTCTTCTCTATCATCAGGACGTTGATACAATTCACCACCGCATCTATCGCATTTACCCGGCGTCTTGGGTGGTGAATTCGTTATATGGTACGGCGTCTGACAAGCCCGGCAAAGCCGTCTCCCACTGAGGCGTTTCACTAGCTCCTCATCAGGCACTTCAATGTATATTGCTTTGTCTATGGTTCTTCCCTGCTCCTTAAGAGCTTTGTCCAGGGCTTTAGCTTGCTGCAGAGTCCGGGGAAAGCCGTCGAAAAGGCAGCCAGAGGCACAGTCAGGCTGGTCGATTCTCTCCAGAATCATTTTTATGGTTATTTCATCAGGAACCAGTTCTCCTTTGTCCATATAGCTCTTCGCCAAGAGACCAACATCCGTCCTTTTCTCCAACGCCTGCCGAAACAAATCCCCCGAGGCTATGTGAGGCAAATTCATCTCCTGAGAGAGAATATCTGCCTGAGTCCCCTTCCCTGCCCCCGGAGCGCCTACTATGATGATGTACATTATTTCAGGAAACCTTCGTAGCGGCGCATGGTTAGCTGAGCCTCTAGTTGCTTCATCGTATCTAGAGCCACACCTACAGCTATGAGCATGGCGGTGCTCTGGATTAGTAAATCAACACCCGTAATTCTTTGAGTAATGAAGGGCAGAATTGCCACCACAGCTAGGAAGAGGGCGCCCCCAAAGGTAATACGCCTTATGATCCTATTCAAATAGTCGACCGTTGCCTTCCCGGGTCGAACTCCAGGGATGAACCCCCCTTGCCGCTGCAAAGTCTGAGGTAGGTTCATTTGTTCAAATATGACCATAGTGTAGAATAAAGTGAAGCCAATCACTAAAGCAAAATACAACCCCTGGTAGAGTGCAGTATTAGACTGAAACAGATTAAAGATTGTATTCCAGAAATTTGGGTCCTGGCCGGCTGGGCTCATGAAATATGTAGCTATCGTGCCAGGAAGCTGCATTAAGGCTATGGCGAAAATGAGGGGTATCATCCCTGCAGTATTGATCCGCAGGGGGATGTATGTGGAACCCGATTGGCGATACATGCGGCCACCGCGAAAAGTGCTCCGAGCATACTGCACAGGAATACGGCGATGAGCTTCCACAAATATGACTATAAGCACTATCATAGCTAAGGATAGGATAACGTAGGTGATCAACCCACCAGGATTTCCGCCAACAGCGGCAATAATGCCACGACCCACTATCCCAGGAATGTCAGTCACGATGCCAGCAAAGATTATTAAGGATATCCCGTTCCCAACTCCGCGCTCAGTAATCAATTCACCCAGCCACACGAGGAACATTGTGCTGGCGATCATTGTTATTACTATGTTGGCCATGGTCAGCGGTACAAGGTCTTGAGTGACTCCCTGGGCACCCAGCAAAGAAATCATGGCATAGCTTTGTAGGCCAGCCAGCGGTATCATCGCTAAGTGAGTAATGCGATTGATTCTCTGTTGACCAAGTTCTCCTTCCTGAGATATAGCCTGAAGTCTGGGGATCACCGGAACCAGCAACTGCATAATTATGGAGGCAGTGATGTACGGATAAACGCCCAGGGCGGCTATACTGAAGTTCTCCATAGCACCACCAGTAAAAAGGTCAAGCATGCCAAAGAGAGGACTTCCCGCGAAATATTCTCGCAAGGCCACGATGTCCACGCCGGGCAAGGGAACGTGAGTCATAAAACGGAAAACGACAAGGATGCCGATTGTGAAAAGAATTTTTCGCCGCAAATCAGGCAATGCCCATATGTCCGTCATTGCCTGGACAAGTCGCGGTCGGGTCGTTTTCCGCTCCATTCTAAGCCTGTTTTATGCTCCCTCCACCGGCCACAATCTTTTTCTCTGCCGATGAAGAGAATTTGTCAGCACTAACCAGCAATGGATGCTTGATATCGCCAGCGCCAAGAATTTTGGTGGGATGATCCGTCGTATTGATCAACCCGGCGCGGAGCAATTCCTCAGGGGTCACTTCACTTCCCGGTGAGAAAATAGCCAACTGCCCCACGTTGACAATATTGTATTCAGTTTTGAAGATGTTGGTGAATCCCCTCTTCCGCGGCAGGCGTTTTATCAAAGCCAACTGACCGCCTTCAAAGCCAAGCCGCACACCGCCTCCCGAGCGAGCCTTTTGCCCTTTGCAACCCCGGCCCGAATATGTGCCATGCCCGCTGCCATTTCCCCGACCTACGAACTTCCTCTTGTGCTTAGCACCTGCGGAAGGCTTCAGTTCATTCTGTTTCATCTACCTTCTCTTTCTGAGCTTCCCCAGCAGTCGCATCTGTGGGCGCCGGCTGATTTGCCGCTTCATCCCTCTTCCTCAAGTTGCTTAGGGCAAGCATCGTTGCCCTGGCTACGTTGATCTTGCTTGGTCCGCCTAATGACTTGCCGACAACATCTTTCACGCCCGCCAATTCAAGTACCGCTCGGGCACTACTGCCGACAATTAAGCCCGTGCCCGGCGCCGCCGGCTTTAGCAGGATCTTGGACGCACCGAACTTGGCTAGAATTTCATGAGGGATCGTCCCGTCTTTTATGGGCACCTCGATCAGCCCCTTCTTTGCCGTAGCACCAGCTTTGCGGACTGCTTCCGGAACCGCCGTTGCTTTAGCCAACCCGAACCCGACATGCCCCAGGCCATCGCCGACTATAACCAAAGCTCTGAAACGAAGATGTCTACCACCTTTGACTACCTTAGTCACACGGTCGATGCCCAACAGCTTCTCTTCGAGAGTCAATTCTCCGCTGTCGATTTTGCCCTTCTTCTCTCTTAATTTGGTAACTGCCTTCATAAGCTAATCCTCAAAATTCCAATCCAGCTTTCCTGGCAGCCTCAGCTAGAGCCTTAATTCTGCCATGATATTTGTAGCCACCACGATCAAAAACTACCTTCTTGATTCCGTGATCTAATGCTCTCTCCGCAAGCAAAGTCCCCACTATTTCGGCTTCTTTGCTTTTGCCCATTCCATCAGTCTTGCCTCTCACCTGAGAATCGAGAGTGCTCATGGAGACCAAGGTCTGGCCCATAGAATCATCGATAAGCTGAGCGTGAATATGATTCGAGCTGCGAAAGACACATAACCTAGGACGTGATATCGTTCCCGTCACTTTCTGTCTGACACGCCTGTGTCGTATTCTTACGATTGCCTTTGAATCTCTCGCTCTCATGATGGCCGCTACTTCTTGCCTATCTTGCCTGATTTGCCAGGTTTAAGACGTAGTCTCTCGCCCTCGTATTTAATACCTTTCCCTTTATATGAGTCAGGAGGGCGTATCCTCCTAATTCTGGCAGCAGTTTCTCCAACTAGCTCTTTATCAATACCGGTGACGTGAATGCGATTTGCCCCTTCAACACTGATACTAATACCAGGAGGAGCAGAAAACTCCACGGTGTTGGCATATCCCACTTGAAGGAACAGCTTGTCGCCGGTTTTCTGTGCTCTATAGCCTACGCCATTTATCTCCAGGACCTTTTCAAAACCTTTGCTCACACCCGTAACCATGTTTGCCAAAAGGCTACGAGTGAGCCCGTGTAAAGAACGATGTACTCTGTTATCACTAGGTCGCGTCACAATCAAGTAGCCGTCCTTCAAGGCAATAGAAATAGCAGGGTGAAATCGGCGACTGAGTTCACCTTTGCTTCCTTTTGCCGCAACTTCGCTTCCATTGACCTTTACCTCGGTATCCCGAGGGATAGCAATGGGAAGCAAGCCAATACGAGACATAGTCTACAACTCCTGAGTTAATCTACCATACATAGCACAGAATCTCACCACCAAGACGCCGTTTCCATGCTTCCTGACCAGTCATGATGCCTTTTGATGTGGATAGAATGGCAACACCCAAGCCCCCATAGACGCGGGGGATTTCATGCCCTCCCGCATAGACCCTCAGACCCGGTTTGCTAACTCTTTCCAAGCCCAAGATTGCAGGCTGTTCATCTGTGTACCTGAGGTGGATTTTTATCATCGGCTGCGGTTTCCCTTTAAGCACCTCGTAACGGTCAATAAAACCCTCCTCTTTAAGTGTTTTGACGATAGCAAGCTTCATCTTAGAGGAGGGCACAAGCACACTCTCGTGATTTGCCATGATAGCATTGCGTATCCTGGTCAACATATCAGCAATGGGGTCGATAATTGTCATCTTTCTTTACCAGCTTGACTTTCTTATCCCAGGAATCACACCGGTTAGAGCAAGTTCCCTGAAACAAATACGACACAATCCGAATTTACGCATATAAGCACGCGGCCTGCCACATAATTGACAACGATTATGTTGCTGCACTTTGTACTTTGGTGGGCGCTGTGACTTAACAACCTTAGATAACTTTGCCATACTAAGCCCTCCTGAAAGGCATGCCCATTAATTCCAACAGGGCCCTGGCCTCATCATCGTTCTTTCCCGTAGTAACAATGGTTACTTCCAAGCCGCGAATTTTGTCCACCTTATCGTAGTCAATCTCAGGGAAGACTATCTGCTCTTTTATGCCCAGGCTGTAGCTTCCTCGACCATCAAACGAATCCCGTGACACTCCCCGGAAATCGCGAAACCTAGGTAGTACAACATTGACCAGTTTGTCAAAAAAATCGTACATCCGCTTACCTCGCAAAGTCACCATCATACCGATAGGCACACCTGCTCGTAGTTTGAAAGCGGAGATAGACTTTTTCGCCCGTGTCGTCACCGGATGTTGCCCTGAGATTGTAGCTAGGTCCTTCTCTGCTGCCTCAAGAGCCTTGGCTTCCTGTATTGCTTCGCCCAAACCGATACTAAGCACAATCTTTTTCAACTCGGGCAACTGCATCACATTGTCATAGCCCAGTCTGGCTTTAAGCTGAGGAGCTACTTCAGTCAAATATTTTTCCTCCAAGCGAGATTTCATAACCGACTTCCTTAGTCAATCACCTCTCGACATGAATTGCAAATTCGCACTTTTTTGCCATCGTCCAAGAAGCGGAAATTAACCCGCGTGGGGTTGCCACATTTGTCGCATATCAACATTACGTCGGATACACGAATTGGAGCTTCAAGCTCAATTATGCCAGCTTGGCGGGTAGCTCTGCGAGCTCGAGAGTGGCGCTTAATCATATTAAGTCCTTCCACTATCACCCTATCTTCGCTGGGGAGAGCGCGACGAACCTTCCCTTTTCTCCCTCTGTCTTTACCAGCAATTATGACAACCGTATCAGCTCTTCTTATTTTCATTTCACAACACCTCGGGAGCCAAGGATATTATCTTGGCAAAGTTCTTGTCTCTGAGTTCCCGGGCTACAGGACCAAAGATACGGCTGCCCTTAGGATTATTCTTGTCACCAAGAATGACTGCGGCGTCTTCATCAAATCTAATATAGGAGCCATCGGGGCGGCGATAGGGATTAGTCACACGCACCACCACAGCATGTACCACCTCACCCTCTTTCACCATTCCGTGAGGGAGGGCTCGCTTCACCGTCGCCACAATAATGTCACCTATATGAGCATACTTCCTTGCCCCGACAGGGACATTGATACACATAATCTGCTTAGCTCCGCTATTATCTGCTATCTTCAGTCTGGTATAAGCCTGAATCATTTCTCTCACTTCGGTTTGGTTTCAACTATTTCCTTGGTAGACATTATCTCTGCTACCCGCCATCTTTTCTCTTTCGATAAAGGGCGCGTTTCGACAATCTTCACTTTGTCACCAATTTTACAGGCATTATTTTCATCGTGAGCTTTGTATTTTTTCGTGAGCCTGATAGCCTTCTTATAAAGTGGATGGACTCTCCTAGTCTCCACAGCTACCACAACGGTTTTGGCCATCTTGTTGCTCACCACCAAGCCTTCCCTAACCTTTCGTTTCTCGAGATGACTCATCTTACTGTGCCAAGTTCCCTTTCTCTTAGAATAGTCTTTATTCTGGCAATCCTTCTCTTCACTCGAGGAATCTCTCGATGATTCCCCAACTGTCTAGTGGCCAAGCGAAAACGGAGGTTAAATAGTTCCTCATGAGCTTCTTCGAGCTTCGTCAATAACTCTTCATTGTGAAGGGCGCGAATTTCGCTAGCTTTCAATTCTCTGCCTCTCCTTCCTGGCAAAACTAGTAGCTATGGGAAGCTTATGAGAGGCAAGATGAGTTGCCTCAGAAGCCACATCCTCCTTTACATCAGCCAATTCAAACAAGATTCTGCCCCTTTTGACTACGGCTACCCACTGATCCGGAGCGCCTTTCCCACCGCCCATTCTTGTCTCCGCAGGTTTCTTTGTCACAGATTTGTCAGGGAAAACCCGTATCCATAGTTTACCGCCGCGATGCAAGTGACGGACAAATACGCGACGGCTTGCTTCAATTTGTCGCGCCGTCAGCCACGCAGATTCCTCAGCCCTCATGCCGAAGTCACCAAAAACAATGGTATTCCCGCTCTGGGCACTGCCTTTTCGTCTTCCTTTATGTACCTTGCGGTACTTCACCCGTTTCGGCTGTAGCACTTTCCTCCTTCACTTCAGGAATGATATCGCCCTTATAAATCCACACCTTAACCCCAATACGCCCCATCACAGTATGAGCTTCCACAAAACCGTAATCGATGTCGGCACGTAACTTATGCAACGGCATCTGACCTTGGCGGAGAGTCTCGGTTCTAGCAATTTCAAGCCCACCGAGTCTTCCGCTGCACTTTATCTTTATTCCCTTGGCGCCAGATTGCAAAGTCCGGAAGGCTGCTTGTCTCATGGCCCGCCGGAAAGGAATCCTTTCTTCGAGCCGCCCAGCTATGCTCCCAGCTACCAAACTAGCTTCGAGCTCGGGATGCTCAACTTCTCTGACGGTCAATCTAATCTTGTCTCCACTCACCTTTTCCAGGTCGGACTTCAATATTTCCACATTTTGTCCCCCACGACCAATCAAGATGCCAGGACGAGCCGAGTAAAGAGTCAAATGTGTTTCGTCTCCCGGACGTTCAATTTCCACTCGAGCGACTGCGCCTCCCACACATCTCTGTTCCACGACTCTGCGTAGCTTTAAATCATCCAACAAAAACCGGGTATAGTTCTTTTCAGCATACCACCTGGTTCGCCAATCTTGATTAACACCTAGTCTGAAGCCGTAAGGATGAACTTTTTGTCCCAAAACTATTCCTCCTCTTCAGTAACGAGAACTGTAATATTGCTAGACCGTTTCAAGATAGGATTAATCCTTCCCCTCGACTGAGGGCGAAATCTTTTCAAAGTATGCCCTTTATCAGCAAATATATCAGTAATTCTAAGCTCAGCAGGCGACATTTGAAAGTTGTTTTCAGCATTGGCTACTGCTGATTTGATTACCTTAGCGACTGCCTTGGCTGTAGGGGTAGGCATAAATCTGAGGACAGTCAAAGCCTCATCAACTCTCTTGCCTCTAATCATATTCACCACTAAACGAACTTTCTGAGGCGAAATGCCGACGTCCTTAGCTACTGCTTTTGCCTTCATTACCCTTTATTGTTTCACCACCTGTTCAGTTATTTTAGCTTTGGTGATATGGCCCCTGAATGTCCTGGTAGACGCAAACTCTCCCAGTTTATGCCCCACCATATTTTCAGTGATGAAAATGGGTACATGTTTCTTCCCGTTGTGCACTGCAATGGTGTGACCTATCATCTGGGGCAAAATAGTAGAGGCACGAGACCACGTCTTTAGTACTGTTTTCTCGCCAGAGTTATTGAGCGCCTCGATTCTCTTAACCAATTTGGGGTCGCAAAAAGGCCCTTTTTTAAGCGATCTTGACATTTTGTTTCCTCCGTTTAAGGATCATCTTATCCGATGTTTTACGGCGACGTGTCTTACCTCCCAAAGCTAGCTTCCCCCAGGGAGTCTTCGGAGGCATTCCTCGTTTAGCTCTGCCCTCCCCACCCCCATGCGGGTGGTCGCGGGGAGTCATAGCAGAACCTCTGACGCTAGGCCGCCGACCTAACCATCTTGTCCTTCCAGCTTTGCCTAGTATTATGTTTTCGTGCTCAACGTTCCCTATCTGACCAACCGTAGCCCAGCACTTTTGATGAAACTTACGCAGTTCACCTGAAGGGAGTTTAAGCACTACATACTGACCCTCTTTGCTTATGATTTGGGCCGAATTCCCTGCGCTATGCACAAGCTTTCCCCCTTTGCCTGGCTCAAACTCAACATTATGTACTAGAGTTCCCACAGGAACGCACTCCAACGGCAGAGCATTCCCGGGTTTTATATCGACATCCGCGCCTGCCTGTATAGTGTCACCTAACTTAATGTCCAAAGGAGCGAGTATATAACGCTTCTCTCCATCAGCATAATGAACTAAAGCGATCCGAGCTGCCCTGTTAGGGTCATATTCAATGGAAGCTATTCTTCCGGGAACGGCAATCTTGTCCCTCTTGAAATCGATGAGGCGAAGTTTGCGTTTACTGCCGCCACCACGATGACGAACAGTTACCACCCCCCGGCTATTACGCCCTGCCTTCTTTTTCAGCGGTACCAGCAAGGATTTCTCGGGGGCTACCCCGGTTAGCTCTTCAAAAGCAGCACCAGACATGAATCTCCGGCCCGGAGAAGTTGGCTCATAAGTCTTTAATCCCACTAAACACTCCTTATTTGTGAGTCCTCTGCCAGCGAGTCTTCTTAAGAAGCTTCTTATGCTGGTGCTTGGACATCTTCTTTCTTCTCCACTTGGTAACTGAACCCATTAGACACCCTCAAAGAAAGTAATTTTGTGCCCCGGTTCCAAGGTGACTATTGCCTTTTTCCAAGCTGAACCAGTTACTTGTCTCCGGCCAAATCTTCTTGTCTTACCGGGCACCGTCATTACATTTACTTTGCTTACCTTTACCTTGAAAGCTCTTTCTACTGCCTCCTTAATCTGAGACTCGGTAGCCTTCCTCCCCACCTCAAAGGCATATTTGTCTTTTTCTTTAAGAGAAGTAGCCTTCTCCGTAATCAAAGGACGCCGTAAGACTTCATAAATATGCAATTTACTTACCCCAAATCTCTTCAATATTCCGTACCGCCGGCACCGTAGCTACCAACATTTCATAGGAAAGCAAATCCAACGCATTAATCAGAGCCGAAGGCACTACCTTTACCTCAGTCAGATTAGCCGCTGATCTAGTAACATTGGGTGCCGACTGAGCAGTAACAATCAAAGCAGGACAATCGATGCCGAGCGAAGACAGAACATTTATCATGTCTTTTGTCTTTGGCTTCTTGAAATCAAGCTCTTGCACCAGTCTCATATTTCCTTCTCTGATTTTAGCGGAGAGGAGACACTTCAGAGCTAACCTTCTCATTTTCTTGGGCATAGATTGGCGGTAGGAGCGTGGCTTAGGACCAAAAACCACACCGCCTCCCCTCAGAAGAGGCGACTTTATATCCCCCCTACGCGCTCTCCCTGTATGCTTTTGCGCATAGAGTTTTCTTGTGCTCCCACTGACTTCCCCCCTAGTCTTGGCACACGCAGTCCCCTGCCGCTCATTTGCCAGCTGTCTTACCATCGCCTGGTGCACTACAGCCTCATTAAAAGGAATAGCAAAAATGGCTTCACTAAGCTCTATTTGCTCAACAACTTCACCGTCTAAACCATAAACTGGCGCTTTCACTTCCTGCTACCTTACCTTCTCAATCACTAACAGCCCTCCATTGGCTCCCGGCACTGCACCCTTCACCAAAAGCAAATTGCGCTCCGGGTCAGTCTGAACAACTTCGAGGTTACGCGCTGTTACCCTCTTATTTCCCATGTGCCCCGCCATGCGTTTTCCTTTAAGAACTCGCCCGGGAAAAGTGGTAGCTCCAATTGAACCGGGGGCGCGATGGCGGTCAGTCTGGCCATGAGTCTTCGGCCCACCGGCAAAATGATGCCGCTTGACCACACCAGCGAAGCCTCTACCCTTGGAAAGGCCGATGACATTTACCAGGTCGCCTTGCTTCAAGAATCCAACATTCACCCTGTCACCACGCTTGATCGAGCTAGTATCATCAGCCCTGAATTCCCGAAGATAGCGAACGTTCTCCAAGTCTCGAAGATGTCCTTTCTCCGGAGAGCTAAGCTGAGATTGGCTCACCCTGTTCTCAATGAACCCCACCTGTATAGCATCATAACCGTCCCTGTCTCGGCTCTTTACCTGAGTTACCACAGAAGGCCCGGCTTGAATAGCGGTCACTGCCACTGTCTCTCCGCTTTCCTGAAACAGTTGCGTCATGCCTATTTTCTTACCGATAATGCCTGGAAACATGGTCCTAACTACAATTTGATATCTATCTCTACTCCGGATGCCAAGTCCAGTTGACTCAGGGCATCTATGGTCTTAGAACTCGGCTGCAAAACATCAATTATCCTCTTATGAGTCCTGATTTCAAACTGTTCCCTGGAATCCTTGTCTATATTAGGGCCTCGAATAACACAAAATTTTTCAATACGTGTGGGTAGAGGTACCGGGCCCACCACGATGGCCCCAGTACGCTCCACCGCATCTGTTATTTGCCTTACTGCTTGATCAGCCAATTTATGATCGAAGCTCTTGATTTTGATACGAACTTTTTGCTCGGTCATCTGGTTCTTCCTGCTCTGGCTACAATTTGGTCAGCCAAATCCTGAGGCAATTCTTCATAGCGATGAAAGCACATGGTGTGACTTGCCCTCCCTTGACTGCCCGATCTCAAATCTCCGGCGAAACCAAATGTCTCTGCCAGAGGAACGCGACAACGGACAGCAGAGACCTCATCCCGACCCTCAATGCCTTCGATATGTGCTCTTCGAGAGTTCAGATCCCCAATGATATCTCCCAGGAACTCACTGGGAGTTGTTATTTCTACCTCCATAATTGGCTCGAGAATAACCGGTTTAGCCTTATCTATGCCGTCCCTTATAGCCATGAAGGCTGCCATCCTGAAAGCCATGTCTGAAGAATCGACCTCGTGAAAACTCCCGTCATACAAGGCCACCTTTACATCTATTACAGGGTAACCAGCTAATCCTCCACTTTGCAAAGCTGATTTGACACCGGCCTCTACTGAGGGAGTAAATCCCTTGGGTATGGCCCCGCTTCGAATCTGGTCGCGAAACTCAAATCCGCTGCCGCGCTCGCCCGGCTCAATTCTGAGCCAGACGTGCCCGTATTGTCCCCTACCACCAGACTGATGGATAAATTTCCCTTCAGATTCTACAGGAATAGTAATTGTCTCCTTATAAGCAACCTGCGGCTTACCAGCATTGACTCTTACGCCATATTCGCGAAATATACGCTCCATTAACACTTCAAGATGAAGCTCACCCATCCCAGAAATCAGAGTCTGCCCTGTCTCTCTGTCATGATAAATCTTAAAAGTGGGATCCTCCATGGCAAGCTTGGCCAGAGAGTCGTCCAACTTGTCTTGGTCGACTTTGCTTTTTGCTTCAACAGCCATGGAAAGCACCGGTTCAGCAAATCGTATGGGCTCAAAAAGCGCCGGCCGTGTGGGCTCGCAAATGGTATCACCTGTGGATGTCATCCTAAGCCCCAGACTAGCTACAATGCTCCCGGTATCAGTATGGTCGATCTCCTCGCGGTGATCGGCATGCATTACATACAGCTTTCCCAATCTCTCTTTCTTATCTATGCTGGAGTTCAAGACCTGTGCTCCGGCCTTTATCCTGCCTGAGTACACGCGCA
The DNA here is from genome assembly GCA_049671165.1 of Dehalococcoidia bacterium. Lineage (GTDB taxonomy): Bacteria > Chloroflexota > Dehalococcoidia > GIF9 > AB-539-J10 > RBG-13-51-36. The sequence goes on from JBATUN010000035.1 coordinate 27,421, forward strand.
AGTAGACCAGCCTGCCCATAAATGGGTCAGAAACGGTTTTAAATGCCAATGCGGCAAAAGGTTCATCATCACTCACCAGACGCAGGATTTTCTCTCCATGTCTAGGATCTGTAGCCGAGACGGGAGGAATGTCTAACGGCGAGGGTAGGTAATCTACAATAGCATCAATCAATAACTGGATGCCTCTATCCCTCAAGGCACTGCCACAAAGGACAGGCACAATACAGTTAGAAACGGTCAACCTTCTTATAGCGGCCTTGATTTGAGAGGCAGAAATGTCTTGCCCGTCGAGATAGAGAGGCATAATCTGCTCATCGAGTTCAGCTAAGTTCTCGATCAAAGCCTGGCGGTGCTCGGTCAGTAGAGTCTCACCTTCCTTAACTGAAGTCGAATTAGAGTCATCTTGAAAAACAACGACTCTGTTTTCCACAAGGTCGATGATGCCTCGAAAGTCCTTTTCACTTCCCAAGGGGAGCTGTATGGGTAATGCCTTGATTCGCAACCTTTCATTAATCATGGTCAGTGTGTGGTCAAAATCAGCGCCAATCCTGTCCATCTTGTTGATAAAGCAAATTCTAGCCACGCCATATCTATCTGCCTGGCGCCACACAGCCTCTGACTGAGCTTCCACCCCAGACACACCATCGAAAATCACGACACCGCCATCTAATACACGGAGGCTACGCTCCACTTCAGCAGTGAAATCTACATGCCCGGGGGTATCGATGATGTTTATACGATGTTCGCGCCAGTGACATGTGGTAGCCGCTGAAGTGATGGTAATGCCTCGTTCTCTTTCTTGCTGCATCCAATCCATCACCGCAGTCCCTTCATCCACGCTCCCGATCTTGTAGGTACGTCCCGTATGGTGGAGCATCATCTCCGTAGCCGTGGTCTTGCCAGCGTCTATGTGAGCGATGATCCCTATGTTCCGTATTTTTTCCAAAGGGAAAGTCCGCGACATGAGCTTATCCTTTGCCTCAATTAATGCTTTTAACACGACTTCTCACCAGCGATAGTGAGCAAAGGCTTTGTTAGCCTCCGCCATCTTATGAAGATCATCACGTTTCTTGATTGCCACCCCTCGACCATTAACAGCATCAACCAACTCGCCTGCCAGCTTCTCTCCCATAGATTTGCCGCTACGAGCGCGCGCTGAGGTAATGAGCCACTTCATGGCGAGAGCGCGCCCTTTGTCTTCCCTCACCTCCGTGGGAACCTGGTATGTAGCCCCACCCACCCGACGTGACTTAACCATGAGAAGCGGCGTAACATTCTTAATCGCCTGCTCCAAGGCTTCTTCAGGTTTGCTATTCACTTGGTCAGCAGTGAGCTGCAAGGCACTGTAAACAACGCGCTCGGCTGTAGCTTTTTGACCTCGTAGCATAAGCCTGTTAATGAATTTAGCCACCGTCACGCTGCCATACTTAGCATCGGGCGATGGTATCCTTTTTACTACTTTCCTAGCTCCTCTTGGCATTTGATGTCCTTACTATTTTGGTGCCTTGGCTCCATATCTACTGCGACCCTGCTTGCGATTGGCTACTCCCTCAGTGTCCAAGGTACCACGGATAATATGGTAGCGAATTCCAGGAACGTCCTTGACCCGGCCACCACGAATCAAAACTACCGAGTGTTCCTGCAAATTATGTCCTTCCCCAGGAATATACGCAGTTACTTCCATACCGTTGGTCAGCCTAACACGGGCAACTTTGCGCAATGCCGAGTTGGGCTTCTTAGGTGTAACCGTCTTAACCTGGATACAGACACCTCTTTTCTGAGGCGCCCCCTCGAGCCATCTGATTTCCCCTTTCATCGTATTTCGGGTGTAATGCAGTGCTGGGACTTTGCTTTTCTTTCCCAGCTTCTGCCGCCCTTTACGAACAAGCTGACTGACTGTAGGCATTGTTATACTCCTCTATTTCAGACAATCAAAAAGCCGCCTGGTTACATGCCGGTCTACTCTAAGAAAACCTTGCTCGGCTTCAGCCAGCCGGCTTTTATAACTCTACAAAATAAAGTCTTTACCTTCTAGTAGACGCCAACTTAGTAATTTAACACAAGGCAACTAGGCTGTCAACTAGCGAAGCAGTGTGCTCGAAATAAGAGCCCGAAATAAGAAGATGCGGGACATCACCTATCCACACTCGAATTGATGAAAACCCTCATAACATGGCACCCCAAGTAGTCCGCTCATACTGCTTTCTTTAGACTCAAGAAATAATGAGACTGTAATTGCATAAACACGAGGTATCCCCGGGAAGCAAAGCGGTTTTTGGGAGAGCCTTTCATTAGTTCTGGCTCACAACTCCACAATGGGAAAGACATTTCCTGAGGACGGACCTATTTTGGGATATTTGGAGCGCTATGCTTGTTAACGCAGGTGCTTTTTTACCCCTGCTTTAACTTTGAAAATCCTGCTACTGGATAGGTTGTCCAAAGATGCATTGAGCGCGGCTATATATTCGTCAACTTCGTCACTATCGAATTGTATAACTCTATCGGCTATTCGTTGGCAATAATCGCAATGGCTACACCCGGATAGACAATTTTGCTTCCTGAAGAAATCCATAAAACCTTCCAGGGCTTGGTTATCAATATGGAATTTGGGCAGTGGCTCAATAACATTGTTTTGTACGCCCGGCAAAGCAGAACCGATAAATCCAATTTTCGGAGTAATGACGTTCATAATATCATATAGGTTCCCCTGATAATGACGGGATGAATACGCTGTGGCAGTATCCAAAATTCGCTCGGCGGGCATTGACCTGCCACTGATTTTGAACATATCCATACCTATCTCTTCATAAACATGAATATCCTCGGGCCTTACCCAGCGGCATTTAATGATTTGAGAGATATCACAGAGCCTGTCTAGAGTGCAACGAAGTACACAATAGTCTACGTAGTAGCCAGTGAGCGGGTTATAACTTTGACTGGCATGCCCTAAGCCATCATGGTGATAATATTCGTAGGGGCACTGGTATAGACAGAGATTATTCATTAGTATAGTGAGTTCGCAACTAACTGCGTTCCTGATAGCCTTGAGCACCCCAAAGTCCCGATTTATGTTAATGTCCAGAGTAATAGAATCGGCGCCTAAGGACTCAATCAATTTAGCTCTAGCAACGCTGTTCACATGAGCAATGGTTGACACCCTTATCTTAAGATGCGGAAATTGACGCTTTATAAGCTCAACCAGATAAGGGATGGTTACTGTGACACTATCTGCACCGATACTGGTGATCCAATTAAGATGCATCAGCAATTCTCGATGGGTATTCTCATCCCACTCCATATTACCCATGCTGGGAGCATTTAGAAGGTAGTCAAACTTCAAACCTGCTGAGTGGGCCTGTTCGATGTATTCCTCCGCCTGATTTGCCGCCATGCGGACGTTATCAGGACCTGATCCTCCACTGCCTATCATTGAGGTGGGCAATACGCCATATAGTTGTACATCAGCTTCCAGCTTGCTTAATGGCAATATCAGATCTGGATCCCAATTCGTCGGCACTAATAGCTGCATACTACTCCACTACAACAAATAAATAATGCTGATACCAAGCCACACGCCCACCCCCACTTTGTGTCTTTCTTCGTATTTAGCAAAACCATCGTCTATATCGCGATACGATGTATTATGAATACAAAAAAACTTCTTGTCAATACCTCCCAATCAAAAAACGCTGCTCCAGGATTTCGTTAACACGCAGTTGCCATAAGAAATATCACTCTCCCGCGGAAACTGCGGTACCGAATAAGCAAGGACAAAACCCAGATTGTACCCTATATGCCTGTGTATCGTAATGCGATGTATTATGGACATAAAGAACTTTTTTGTCAATACCCTCCTGATGTCGGCACATGGCTGGAGCTTCTGCACAGCTGTAGTGGCATCGAATTATCATCCTGCCAAAGCGACTGGATAACGAAATGTTCCTCCTTCCATTGCTGGCTTTCACCCACTCACACGTCTAAACACCAGGCAGCAGTTTTCTCCTCCTAAACCAAAACTATTCTTCAGACATGCATTCACTTGGGCCGGACGAGCTATGTTGGGGACATAATCCAGGTCACAGTCCGGGTCAGGGGTTTCATAATTTATGGTTGGGTGGATAATCCCTTTGTTTATTACTAATATAGCGGCGATGGTTTCAATAGCGCCAGCTGCAGTGATGCCATGCCCAATCATGGATTTAGCAGAGCTTATCGGGATTTTATAAGCATGCGCTCCAAACACCATTTTAATAGCTTTGGTTTCAGAAGCATCATTCAGCTTGGTGCTGGTGCCGTGAGCGTTGATATAATCGACATCCTCAATCTTCACTCCGGCATTTTGCAGGGCAGTACGCATAGCATAGGCCTCAGCCTCAGGGGCAGGAGCAGTTGCATCATGGGCATCGAAAGACCAGCCGGCACCAGCGACTTCGGTCAAGACAGGTGCACCCCGCCTCTTAGCATGCTCATAGCTTTCCAAAACAAGTAATCCGGCACCCTCAGCATAGACGAAACCATTTCGGTTGAGGTCGAATGGGCGACAAGCCTTGGCCGGGTCTGGTTCATGGGAAAGGGCTCCCAGAATATCTATGCCAGCCATACCAACTGGCTCCAGGCTGGCATCAGAACCTCCAGCTATCATCACATCTGCATACCCCAGGCGAATAAAATTGGCCGCTGTGCCTATGGCGTCAGTGCCGCTGGCACAAAGGCTATTTACACTGTTGTTAGGCCCCTTAGCCCCCAACATCATCCCCACCTGCATGGATGCCGCACTGGCAGTTGACTTGTTGATGAAAAGTGGGTCGGCTCCTCTCCTCGGTCCAGTTTTCTGGTATTGCTCCCATCCCCAGACAACATAGCCCTGTTCTGTCATAGTAGAAATCGTGACACCCACTCTTTCAGACTCTTCCTTAGCCATATCCAGGCCGGCTGATTGTATTGCCTCTTTGGCAGCGGCAATGGCAAACTGAATGGTCCTTGAAGTCCGATCAACCACCTTCAAGTCCATGTATTTTGTGGCATCAAAGCCATGCACCTCAGCATCCACTTTCACGCGAAACTTGCTGGCATCAAAGTGGGTAATAGCACCAATACCTGACTTTCCAGCAACTAGTCCTTCCCAGTACTCCTTCACACTTAACGCCAAAGGGTTGACAGTCCCCATACCGGTAACCACAACCCTGGGTACCTTTAGCGTGCCCCAAGAATTCATCGAATTCTCGGGACCTCCGGCGGTGTTCATTGTTCTCCCTTTCCAGCGAGGGCGAGGAGCCCCACAGAGGTGCCCCCGTCAACAATGATAGTCTGCCCTCTTATCATAAAAGCCTCTTCACTGCATAAGAAAGCCACCACATTGGCGACATCTTCGGGAATTATCATTCTTCCCGCTGGTGTCACCTGACGACTATCTTTCACCAGCCCCTCTTTGAAATAGAACTTCAAGGCCTCTGTCTCCACAGCAGAAGCAGCCACAGCATTAACGCAAATACCTCGAGGTGCCAGCTCTATTGCCAGATAACGAGTCAAGGCTTCCAACGCAGCTTTGGAGACTCCAACGACAGTATAATTGGGCAAGACAAATCGTGAACCCAAGCTAGAAATGCTGACTATCTTACCACCCCTGTCCTCCATTAGTTTGGCTGCTTTCTGAGCGCAGAGTAAACAGGCCCTGACATTAATGTCCATAGTCCATTCCCAGGCCTTGACATCTATATCCGCTAAAGGGCGACCCACGCCTGAAGCAGCATTGTTAATCAAGATATCGAGGCGGCCGAATTTATTGCCAATGTTATCGAACAATTCATCTATCTTTGCAGCGTCTCCCACGTTGGCTCGGATGACTTCAGCTTTCACTCCCAGAGCTTCGATATCCCTGGCTGTCTGTTCGGCGCTCCCGCGGTGGCGGAAGAAATCGACAACGATATCAGCACCTTGAGATGCAAGTTTCAAAGCGATCGCCCGACCAATGCCTCGTCCACTGCCTGTAACTAAGGCCAGCTTCCCCTCAAGAGACATACTTAGACCTTCTCCTTCTGTGGCACTCGACTCTCCACATAGGAGACAAAGTCGCCGAAGTTCTGAAACTTCTGGGCATCTTCGTCAGGGATTTCAATACCAAATGTCTCTTCCACCGCCACCAATGCCTGTACTACATCCAGAGAATCCGCTTTAATCTCCTTAAATGTGCTTTGTCGAGTGATGATGCTCTTGTCAACACGGGCAATCCTAGCTAAGATGTCCTTTATCTGCTCTTCAACATTCATAATTTGCCTCCTTGGTTAAACCTTGCTAATTCCGATTTCAAGCTTTCAACAACCCCGGCTTTTGCCGCCTCCTTAGCGCTTTCTATGGCATTTGCTATTTGGGGAGCTCGGCTAGCTCCATGGGCTATCTTAACAACCCCGTCAACGCCCCATAGAATGCCGCCACCTTGCTTCTCGGTTTCACTGGATATTTTGGTTGCCGGGAACAATCCCTTAAACAACAATCTAGCTAAGGCACGTAGGGGTGGGTACTTTCTCAGCTTTCGCTCTATCCAAACCTGGGCATAGCCCCCAACGCTTTCATAAAACTTCAAGAGAACATTACCCACAAAGCCGTCACAAACAATGACGTTAGCCTTGCCGTTCAGGATATCGCTACCTTCGATGTTGCCAATAAAGTTCAACCCACTATCCTTGAGAAGGGAATAAGCTTCACGCACTGCCTCACTGCCTTTAGTCTCTTCACTTCCTGTGCTTAACAAGGCTATCTTAGGGTCAGCAATGTTAAGAAACTTCTTAGCGTAGACCGAGCCAGCGATGGCAAAAGTTAGAAATTGGTGTGGCTTGCAGTCCACATTAGCTCCGAGGTCTACCATCACAGTATTCGGTGCAAAGCTACCCAGAGAGCCAACAAGTGCTGGACGATACACCCCATCCACCATACCTATAAATTGAATAGCACTTATTGCAGCTGCTCCACTAGACCCAGCGCTGAATAATGCATCTGCTTCGCCTGATTTCACCATCTTTGCCGCTACAGCAACAGAGCAATTAGGCTTGCGACGAATTACGTCAACGGGCGACTCATTCTCCTTGATAAATTCGCTGGCTCCAACAATGTGGATGGATGAGCCATTGGTGGCAAATTTGTGCTTGGCTAATTCTTTTTCTAGAACGTTTGCGGTGCCCACCAGGAAGACGTCTACATCGTCCTTCTGGGCTGCAAGCACCGCCCCTTTGACTATTTCCTCAGGAGCATAATCACCACCCATGGCGTCCACAGCCACCCTTATTCTGCCATTTTGAACAACTTCTCTATTCTTTGCCACTCGATAACTTGACTATTGCCTCCCCAGTGATTATCGCTTCGCCTTTTTGATTACGGCACTCAAAACCGCAATTTGCGTATGATACATCACTTTTTTGTTCAATGCAATTAATCTTACCGGTGATAGTCAGAGTATCTCCCGGACGTGCCGGCTCTTTAAACTTTGCTCGAAGCTTACCACCGGACAGCCAGCTTTCACCAAAAGCCGAAGTCATCATCTCCGATACATAAGCTAGGTCGAGCATGCCATGAGCAATAGTTCCACCCAGAGGAGTCTTAGCGGCAAAAGATTCGTCTATATGGATGGGATTAAAATCCCCCGATGCCTCAGCATAGAGGTTAATCTTCTCCTGGGTGATATGTTTCACCACAGGATTAAGGACTTTCCCTTCTTGAATCTCTGTAGGCATTTCCTTCTTAAGCGGGCAGCGCTATAGTTGCCTTCCCAGATTGCACCCTTTCTTTACCCTCGTCAAAAACATCAAGTTCCAGGATTAGCATACTCATCTTGCCCCGGGCTATCTTCTGTGCCACTCCTACGTGACATTCTATAGTGGCGCCGACAGGCACCGGTTTGAGAAACTCTAGTTCTTGTGAAGCGTGTATAGCGATAGTGCCCGTTGGCAGGGGAATTGACTTTGTCATAGTAGCTATGGCACAGGCCGTAATGGCCAAAGGGGGAACAAAACCATCGCCACTGCTGTCCACGGCTCTTAGATATTTGGAAACGAAGGAAGCGTTCAGTTCGTAGGTGGCGGGAGGAAATTTGTAACCAGGCGTTAGCTCCTCATAGCTTATAGCTTTGTCAGGCATTGAACAGTTCCCGATACATCGGTATACTATGTCTTTTACATTATACACTCCTGCTGATTATTGTCAACATTTTCTGCCTATCAATATTTCTCGACGGTCATAACCCTTCGATAGTGGACCTCGGTGTCGATTCAATTGAGTGAAAAGCAGTCTATCACGCACAACATATCATGGGCTACTGGGACGCAGGGGTAGAGAAATGGCTCTTAAGTGTAGACTTCACGGGACGCAGAGGAGTCTCACCTGGTTCGCTGCGAAGTGGGCTCGGCAGGATTCGAACCTGCGACCAACCGGTTATGAGCCGGCCGCTCTGCCCCTGAGCTACGAGCCCGTTCTTTCAGCCATGAAAAGGCTCAGTCTTCATGGCAACCGAGCCTGTGTGGAGCGGGAGACGGGACTCGAACCCGCAACACCCTGCTTGGAAGGAGTAGCTACGGCTGAGCCCCGTTTTCCTTACCTTTCGAACCTGAAAAACAGGAGAAGACCGCCTCTTTCCGTTACCAATCAGGTGACCGCTTTTTCTCTACCTCCCGCCACTCGCTTGACTGATTTTACCATACTTGCCTGTCAGGCAACAATTGGTTTGCTAAGAAAAAGAGAGACTTCTTATGGTAACATGGCCTCTCTGCAATTAAAAGGCTACGAATGCTTGGCCTACTGCTCATCGAACAAAAGAGGTTCTTATTGTGCTTGAAAACCTAGCTATAATGTTGTACCCGTCCAGTTGAGCGAATTTCAAGTTCGCTAGAATTGACAGGCGCCAAGAGATTCGGAATTAAGTCATACAGAGAGGATAGACCACGCAAATCTGCACTTGAGACTATTAAGCTGCACTCCACTTCGCTACCTTGGCTGAACGATTGTTCTTTTGACCTCACTAGTCCAAAATGGTAGACTGTTAACATCTTCTTAACCGGAACCTAAATAGGCACACCCTCAAGGCCAGGTCACAATGTGAACAAAGGCTTAAAAGAGCACTTTCGTCCATCCCTCGAGCCAGAAGGGAAGGAGAATGAGAATAGAAAGCCCCAGATACACTGAGCGTTTTGGCTCAGTTCGGATTAACGATGTGCAGCAGGTATTGGAACTGGACTCTGGCAGAGCCAAGGAACTTCCCCCGCAAGAGAATATCGCCGTGCAAAAAATTGAAGAGGATGCTATCAAGGACTTCGAAGAGAAAATGGCTATTGTCATCCCTACTAAGGACGAGAAGCTCAAGCTCTTCGAAGGCGTTGTCAGCGGAGTTCCTCATGAGTGCCTGATAATCGTAGTCTCTAACAGCCAGAGAAGTCGGGTTGACCGGTTCAGGATGGAGAAAGACGCACTGAATCAGTTCTGCCACTTTACTCGCCGTGAGGCTATGATTATCCACCAGAAAGACCCCATACTAGCCCGGGCTCTCGCTGATGCCGGCTATACTGACATTTTGGGAGAAGATGAGTTGATAAGGGATGGCAAGGCTGAAGGCATGGTAGCTGCGATGCTTGTTGCTATGGTTGCCAAGAAAGATTTTGTTGGCTTTATCGATGCTGATAATTATTTTCCCGGTGCTGTATGGGAGTATGCCAGGTGCTACGCTACCGGCTTCAGCATGGCCAAATCCCCTTATAGCATGGTCAGGGTCTTGTGGCGTTACAAGCCTAAAATTTCGGCAGGTATGCTTTTTAAAAGATGGGGTCGGGTATCAGAGGTAACTAACAAGTGCATGAACTCTCTGATCTCAAATAAAACCGGATTTGAGACTGCGATTATCAAGACAGGCAATGCCGGGGAGCATGCTATGAGCTTGAGACTGGCAGAAATACTCACTTATGCCTCAGGCTACGCTGTGGAATCTCAGGAACTCATATCTATCTTCGAAGGGTTTGGTGGTGTCTTGCCCATGGCACACCCCACCACTGCCAAACATGGCGTTGAGATATTCCAGACCGGGACAAGGAATCCCCACCTCCATGAAGAAAAGGGTGGACAACATCTTCTGGTGGAAATGCTATTGCCAAGTCTGGGGGCTATCTATCACTCTCCACTCTGTGAAGAGGAGACCAAGCAGTTGATTATCAGCGAGCTTTTGCAGCAGAATGCCATCCAGCCGGATGAAGAACCACCAAAACCACGCCTTATTACTCCACTAAGGGCTATAAACCTGAAGAGGTTCACCGCAGTTATGGCGGAACACATGAAATCGTATTCAGCATTGGAGGATGAGGAATGAAAGCGGTCATTCTTATCGGTGGGGAAGGGACGAGGCTACGCCCACTGACCTGCAATACCCCCAAGGCGATTGTGCCTATCCTGAACCGACCTTTCTTGGAGCATTTGCTGGGCTATTTGAAAGAGCACGGAGTTACCGATGCTATTCTTGCCATGGGTTATCTCCCTGACCTAATCCAAAGCTGTTTGGGTGATGGTACTCAACTCGGCGTTAGGCTCATCTATCTAGTGGAGGAGTCGCCTCTGGGCACAGCCGGAGCAGTGAAGAATGCTGAATTATACCTAGATGGGCCATTCCTTGTTTTTAACGGCGATGTTATCACCGAAATAGACATCACAGCTATGATGAAACGGCACAAAGAAGTTAAACCCAAAGTTAGCATAGCACTGACACCGGTGGATAATCCTACTATATACGGAGTAGTGGAGACTGACACCCGGGGCTTGGTACAGCGCTTCATAGAAAAGCCGACCTGGGACAAGGTCACTACTAACATGATAAACGCCGGTATCTACATCCTGGAGCCTGAGGTATTAGCGCATATCCCGGCACCAACTCCATCTATGTTTGAGAATTACCTATTCCCGCGACTTCTTGAGATGGGTGAACCCATCTTGGGCTATCCTTCCGACGCATACTGGATTGATATCGGTACGCCGGAGAAATACCTGAAGGCAAACCATGACCTGCTTCTGCAGCAGGCTGGTAGAGGCGTTCAAGCTGAAGGAAAGAGTCAGCTCCATCCTACTGCCCAAATCGAGGGACCGGTTTTGATTGCTGAAGGATGTATTATCGCTGAGGACGCCAAGCTAAAAGGGCCTGTCGTTCTGGGGCCGCATTGTGAAATTGGCAAAGGTGCAGTAGTGCAAGGAGCAGTATTATGGCACCACGCAAGAGTGGGTGAGAAGGCAATACTCAGAAATTGCGTAGTTTGTTCCCATAGCTACGTAGGACAAGGCAGCCATATTCCCGATAATTGCGTGCTCGGCGATAGTGTTACAGTTGCTCCAGAAAACACATTGGATAAAGGTGCTAAGATTTGGCCGGATGGCTATGCTGAGTCCAATGAAACTCAACCCTAAGTATGTGTACCATGATTTGGCTAACCCGGCTTCAAATCTGATAGCCAGCAAACATACCAATCTAATAAATGCTCTGGATTTGATCCCTAGAACCAGAAAGGAGTTTGAGTCTACATGTGTCCTATTTGTGGTATTGTAAATCGGAATGACGAAGATGCGAGTAGCCAGATATCTTCTATGATGGGTACCTTGGGTGGCAATAGTTCTGCCGAGGCCTGGCTTGTTTCCGAGGGAGTGTCACACAGTTGGCAGAGGGATGCTCAGGCGATAAGAAGACAGGCTCTGGGGCAGGTCTCGTTTGCCACCAGGGAACAGGACTCGGAAGGGCCTGGTTTTGATAGTGGTGGTAAATTGTCCGTGCTCTATGAGGGAAATCTATATAATAGTGAGAATCTAAGGTTGAGCCTCGCCTCGAAGCAGCACCCAACTAGCGAAAGTACAGCCGAGATAGTAGCTCACCTGCTCGGAGAGAGGTATCAAAATGACCTGGTTGCGGCACTAAAGCAGGTATTGCCTATGCTCGATGGCGAATTCTGTCTGGCAGCAACTGACGGGAAGCAAGTGGTGCTAATGAGGGATTCTGCCGGCCTCAGGCCGGCCTTCTACGCCGAAAACGACAAACTTTTTGCCTTTGCCTCCAGGAAGACGGCTCTATGGGAGATAGGGCTGCGTAATGTAAGACCCCTACGAACAGGAATGATTGCCTCGTTTGGCAAAGCTGGCATTATTCTTGATGAAGCCAACCCATTGAGCAAGATGAACATTCAAGTGACCATCACCGACCTGGCTGAGGCTGTTGATAGCTACTGCCCCTTGCTTAGAGCGGCTGTTGAGAAGAGGTTACACAATGTTAAAAGGGTAGCAGTGCTCGTTTCAGGAGGCGTAGACAGCTGCCTGATAGCTAAGCTCGTCTCAGACATGTCCGCAATGAGAGGCATTGAGGTAACCATTTATACTGCTGGCGTAGAGGGGGCGATTGATATTGAATATGCTCAGCGCTTTGCTCAGGAGCTAGGGCTAAAGCATAAGGTGAGAAGGCTGCGCCAGGACGAGATTGAGTCCTACATACCTCGAGTAGCTGCTGCTGTTGAGGAGAGGGACTTGGTACAAATTGAAGCCGGTATCGGAGTCTATGCCGCGGTGGAGATGGCAAGCCAAGACGGTCTCAAGGTGATCTTCTCTGGTCAGGGTCCAGATGAGCTATGGGGAGGCTACAGCTGGTATCCTCAAGTTATTGCCAAAGATGGCTATGATGGTCTTCTGCAGAATATGTGGGGTGATTTAGAGAGAGCCGACGTGGAGACCTTTGACAGGGAGAACCGGATTGCTATGGCGCATGGGGTGGAAAAGGTGTTCCCTTACGCTGACATCGAGGTGGTCAAGCTGGCAATGAGCGTGGCGCCTCAGCTCAAGATTACCTCTGCCGAGGACAGGGTTGGCAAGCGTCCACATCGGGAGGCAGCCAAAAGGCTGGGGTTACCTGCGCAATATGCTGATCGAAGTAAAGATGCAGCCCAGCATGGTACGGGAATTCACAGTACCCTCGACGCAATAGCACGCAAGAATGGTTTTGCCCCTGAGTTAGTGGACCATGTTGGATATGATAGTGATAAAGTGAGCCATGAGAAGCTAGCCAGTTCCACCCGTTACGGCTACCTGTACGCGGAAAAGGAGCTCTGGCAGACCCCTCAGCACATTCAGTTCTTCTTTGACTCGGTAGCGTACCGGAGTAATTTGCTCAATGAGGTGGAAAGGTCAAGGATAGAGCAATTTCTAAAGAAGGCAGGTACTTTTTTATTTAACCAGGGAAAGACGACAGCCCGGGATTCATACATATAGGGGTTAAGGCTAATGAAGTATAAACCAGTTATTTTCACCGACCTGGATGGCACTTTGCTCGACTTGGAAACTTATTCTTATGACAGAGCTTTGCCATCCATAGAGCATTTGCGAAGCCAAGAGGTACCTATTATCTTCTGCTCGGCCAAGACCAGAGCTGAGCAAGAGGTATATCGAAAAGAGCTGCAGATAAACGACCCCTTCATCGTGGAAAATGGAGGGGCGGTCTTCATTTCTCAAGGCTATTTCCCATTTGATTTCGAGTATGATAAAGCTAGGGATGGCTACCAGGTAATTGAACTCGGTATCCCCTATCACCGGATCATAGAGATTCTGGCCCAGATAAGGGATGATACCGGGGTCAATTTTAGAGGTTTTGGCGATATGAGTGCGGAGGAAGTGGCATCTTTGACAAGCTTGGATCTCGAGGCCGCACGGCGAGCCAAAGCTAGGGAGTATGACGAGACTCTTAATCTTAAGGGAACACCGGATGAGATTAAGAAAGTATTAATTGCAATAAGAAAAACAGGCCTCAATTATACATCTGGTGGCCGCTATTATGACGTAACAGGACCTAATGATAAAGGTAAGGCCACACGAATTCTAATCGACTTATTCCGTAGTAAAGTAGGACAAATAAAGACCATAGCCATAGGTGATAGCCCTAATGACTTGCCTATGCTCTCAGCAGTTGATGTCCCCGTCTTGGTACAAAAGCCGGGAGGGACTTGGGAAGAGATAGATATACCTCATCTCCACAAGGTGGAGGGGATTGGTCCTGAGGGCTGGGCAAGAGCTGTTAAGGAAATAATCGAACAGGGAATGGCTTAGCCCTCGGAGGTCAGCAGGGAAAAAGGTGGCGATTATATCAAAAATTAAGAACCCTTTGTGACATAGGAGGTAATCTCCCAACGGAGCTGAACCGAAGCTAGATGGAGCGGGAGACGGGACTCGAGCCCGCGACACCCTGCTTGGCAGAAGTAGCTACGGCTGAGCCCCGTTTTCCTCACCTTTTGAACCTGGAAAGCGGGAGAGGATCCACCCTTTTTCCGACTAATCAGATCACCTCTTTTGCTCTACCTCCCGCCACTTGCTTGACTGATTTTACCATACTTGACTGAGAGGCAACAACAATTAAATGCCAGCGATGCAAACGTATTCCTTATTGAACAAAAATGTGTGCTATGAATGACATCTTCTTTATCGCTAGTATGTTTTTTCAGTTCGAATCCATTTTGATGAGCCAAACATCATTTTGATAGCCACAGCCCCCATTACTATGAGTGTGTCTCGTAACATAGCGTCAGCCACCATGTTTTTGTCTTAGCCTTTCTGTAAGCCTACTGGTGGCGCGTCAAACCATGCAATATACACGACGGGCACTCCACCAATTACGGGATTGATAACCGCCAGTGTTAACTCCACTATTTTTCTATATCTCGACGTTTGTGTGGCTTCCAACCCAAAGTTTCAAGTAGACTACTGACCGGAACTTCGTCATGGAGCTCCTGGCGAAGCGGTTTGTCGGGATTAATGCTATACCTTACTCGCCTGCCCTCCCTCTTTTTTCTGATGTATCCAGCTTCATAGAGTTCACCAATCAGCTTGCGTACTGCCCTCTCGGTCATGCCTAGCTCCCCAGCGACGTCCAGAGCAGTGATCCGAGGGTTTTTGGCGAGAATGCCGAGTGCTACGGCATGTCTGGTAAGGAATGTCCACTCTGTCACGATGCAGATCTCCTTTCAAAAATTTTGTGCCAAATTTCCCTCAAACATATTGACAAACAACAATGATGATGCTATTATTCATGTTATAGTATAGCATGTCTATTTAGGTCATGTAAAGTTGTGACATGTATATTTATAACATAGATTACGGGCAATTGCAAGGGGTATCCCACCAAAGGAGACGATTAATAATCAAGATGGAAAGGGGAGTAAAGGTATGACGATAAACAAGTTTTCTGAGCAGCAAATAGAAAGGAGGACCTTAACTTAGAAATCAACGGAAGGAGGAATAACTATGTTTGGCAAAGGGAAAATTAATATCGCAATTCAAAAGAGCCACTATGCTCCGGGGGATATTATTTCCGGCGATGTTGCTTTGACATTAAAGAAGCCGGTGAAAGCGAGGGAAGTGAGCATATCCCTCATCGGGGAGCACAAGGCCACACAGACAACCCCAGGCATTGGAGGCCCGATGGGTGGGGGGGGAATGTCGATGTCGACGACTACGAAGACCGTGCGCATCTATGACTTCAAACAGCAGCTAGATAGCGAAAAGGAATACAGCCAGGGGCGAGAGTATCACTTTGAGATGAAGATACCAGCAGATACTATGAGTATGAGACCACTGATGCCAGAAGGCAAGCTAGGTCAAGTCCTGAATGTCGCACAAACAGCAGCGGCGATGACGGGCGTAATTCCGTTTCAACGAATCAAGTGGTATCTGTTGGCCAAACTCGATATTCCCGGCGGATTTGATGTTAGCAAAAAGGTTGATATAACAATTGGCTAGGCTGAGCTTTCTCCAGCTGACAAGACAGCCGCAGCAACCTTGTTGGTATTGCTTTTGGTGGCAATCGTTGCCTGGCTGATTACCGCAAGCGTTTCTAAAAGGAGGAAGAAATGAACAAGAAGAAGCTGATAGGAATTATCGTAGCGTGTGTCGTAGTAATTGTCGTTGTAGTCGCAGTAGTACTACGCCCACCGGCAGGGAATGGCGCCCCAACAGAGAATGATACTGGGGTTGCGTTCGCAGACCCCAACCTTGAGGCAGCGATGAGAGAAGCTGTCGGCATACCTGAGGGGCCTATCTACGCTGAACACTTGGAGGGGCTCACAGCGCTTGCCGCTGACGGAAGGAATATCGCCGATCTTAGCGGGCTCGAGCACTGCACTGACCTGACGCACATAAGCCTCTCGCATAACCCAATAGGCGATATCTCATCGCTGGCGACCCTCACCAACCTGACAACGGTCTACCTTGAGGACAGCCAGATAACCGATATCTCAGGTCTAGCGAACCTCACCAACCTGACATGGCTGGACGTTAGCAATAACCAGATAAGCGATATCTCACCCCTGGCCAACGTCACCAGTCTGACAACGCTCAAGCTTTGGAACAACCAGATAGGCGATGTCCTGCCTCTGGCTAACCTGACCAACCTGACGGAACTGGACCTTAATGACAATCAGGTGAGCGACATCTCACCGCTGGAGGGTCTCATTAACCTGACAAGGCTCTGGCTGCACGGTAACCAGATAAGCGATGTCTCGTCTCTCAGCGGTCTCGTAAACCTAACAATGCTTGGGCTTATGCAAAACCCGATAAGTGATATCTCGCCGCTTCTGGACAACCCCGGGCTGGGAGAGGGAGATACCGTGATTCTAGTGAACAACCCGTTGAGCGAGGAATCGATTAACGTATACATACCCGAACTCGAGGCAAGGGGTGTGACTGTCGAATACTAGAACTCGGGCGATTGAGCTAGAGCAAAATCACTATTCAGGTATCATCAATCTAAGTGAAGTAATGGCACTCATAGTTCGTCCCAAAATACGTGGTGTTAGGCTACTGACGGCAGTCGTGATTCTGGCCGTAGTAGCAGCATTAGCTGCGGCTACCGTGGTGGCAGCGGTCTACGTGCCTCAGATAGCTATATGGGTGCCTATTCTCACTTTGGGGCTGGCTCTAGCTTTGCAAAAATACACCGCTAGTTTTTTAGCTTACTTTGCCATCACCTTCTCCGATATTTATGGCATAGGAGATAGAATTCGCATTAGTAACGTAAAGGGTGATGTGCGAAGCGTGGGACTGCTCCATACTATTCTGGAAGAAGTTGGAGAAGACGAAAAGCTAGGAGGTGAGCTCACTGGTAGGTTATTGCATGTGCCCAACATGATGGTCCTAGACCAGCCTGTATTGAATTACTCAAAGGACTATTCAGTGCAGTCTGAGGCTATTTCTTCTGACTATATGTTTGATGAAGTCCGTATCCCCCTCACCACTGATAGTAATATAGAGAAGGCTAGTAAGCTCCTAGAAGGTATCTTAAAGAGCCAAGACGAAGTCTATTTGAGAGAGGCAGGCCGAGTATTCCAAAAGGGCTACCCTCAGTTCTTGAACGAAGCCACGAACAGCCCCCGCATCCTGATCCATGTTGAACCAGAGCATGTGTGGATTAAGGGCAAGTTCGTGGCTCCATTGCGGGGTCGCAACGACTTGAGAAGCAGGATCCTGTTGCAGTTTCTCAAGGAAGTAAACACGCACTCCGATATAAAGCTGGCATAATGGACTACACCGCAGATGAAGCGCGGACGTTCAAAAACTAATGGCATAGTCGTTTACGGCACCTATTGCGGAAACAACCAAAAACCACAGAAACCATTGCTAGATCGAGAAGCACGTCCTGAATCAGAACGCTAAGAAAGCCAAAAAATCCCAAGAATTATAAAACTCTGATAATCCTTGGTAGGAGTTCGTGAATTTCGATGTGTGCGACGTGAATACTAGGTTGTTGCAGAGATAGATGGTGCTGGCACAACGTTGGCAGATTCTTCTCGGTTTGAGTGGTTGTAGTGCCACACAATCAAACATCCCCATGTTCATGCAATGGCGAAATCACATATTAGGGTGAAAAATTACCTCGAGAACTGATGAAAAGGCAGGATATCCGCTAGTAACCCACCCGGCCTTTTCGTATTTAAACTACTATTTAAATTACGGTTTACTCCAAACCCTCTCGATGCTAAACACTTTCGCACCACATACTGGGCATAAGCTCCGAGTTATCGAAGTTCAAAGTATCTCGACATATGACGAGGATTCCGCTACTCGTCTTGGAAGCTACAAACAATGGAATGGGGAGGTCGCAGGCGAATCTCCCCACTCCTGGACGCTAGTTCTTAGATACTTCAGCAAAGGACGCAGGAAAGTACTTCCCAGTATCTACGGTCCTTATACCCGTTATGAGATCGGAGCTAGCTGCCTTCTTGGGAATGAAACCGTATGCTCCAGCTTTCTTTGCAACAACCATGTTCTCTTCCTCATCATACTGAGTCAAAATCAGAACCTTCGTCTCAGGGCATTCCTTACTTATTTCCTTTGTTACCTCTAGCCCGCTCATTACCGGCATGACTATATCCATCAAGGCCACATTCGGCATAAGGCGCAGAACTTTCTCCAATGCTTCTTTTCCGTCGGCAGCCTCACCCACCAGCTCGACATCTTTTTGGAGTGCAAGCACGGCACAGATTCCATTTCTTACCATGGTGTGGTCATCGACAACCAGTACTTTTATCTTCCTGGTTGCCCGTCTTTCCAGCAGACTCTGGATCCGCGGTACCAACTCAACTGGCTCAATTGGTTTGCTGATATAGTCTTCGGACTCTAGCTGCATTCCCTCAAACTTTCTCCATCCCCTGGCATACCGCTCTTGGTACCGGGCATCGATTACCATCAGCGGTATGTCTTTGTATCTAGGATGTTGCTTTAACCACTGGTGCATAGCGAAGGCCTGTCCGGCAGGAGCCAAAGTGCCCAGAACAATGATATCGGGCTCCGCTTTCATCATTTCTTGTGCTAGGGACCTGCTAGAGGTGATCATTACCTGATAGCGCTTCGCTTCGAAAGTCCGTTGGCATGCTTCTACAAAATCGAGCTCGTCATCAACGATTAGAACTTTTTCTTTGTTTGCCATCTTACTTCCCTCCTCATTTCAATTTTGGTCAGCCTACTTGACCCATCGTTTTGTTTTAGCCTCCTCATAAAGGATTTCAGTTAGACTGCTCGACCTACAGTCCTTGTTAGTCCCAATTCAATACTAATGGCGCGCAACCTCCACCTCGGCTGCCTCCAGGATATCAGGCACGACACTCTCATTTCCTACTGCCATGATATGGATGCCGTGGGACAGGTTTTCGTCCTTTATTGTCTTCATCAGTCTTGCAGCGATCTCAATCCCCTTCTGACGTCCTTTGCCTTTCTCCACACTCGCCAGTTCATCGATTATTGTCTGAGGCACGATTATTCCGGGTACATTATCGTTCATATACTTGGCCATTCTAGCTGAGGCGAGAACTATGATACCCGCCAGAATCTTGATGTCGAATTGAGAAGCATATTGCATGAATCTCCTGAGACTTGCTAGGTCGAATATTCCTTGAGTCTGGAAAAACTGTGCTCCGGCCGCAACCTTCTTCTCAAACTTGATAAGTTGTGGCTCAATAAGGTCCGCTTCTGGGTGTACTGAGGCACCGAGGCAGAATTTCGGCACACCTTTCAGATCATTTCCACCTACGTCCTTTCCCGATTCCATTGTCCTGATCATCTTCAGCAGTTGAATAGAATCCGAGTCAAAGACTGGTTTTGCGTCCTTATGATCCCCTACATCGATGGAATCTCCAGTGAGGCAAAGAACGTTAATGATGCTACGACTGTACGCCAGAAGAAGGTCGGCCTGAAGTGCCAGGCGGTTACGGTCACGGCATGTCATCTGAAGTATGGGCTCACCGCCAAGTTCTTTGACTAGTAAACACCCTCCTAGCGACGGGAAACGCATCACTGAGCTTTGATGGTCAGTCACGTTGATAGCGTCAACTTTATCCTTAAGAATATCAATATGGTGAATCATCTCCGAAACGTCCACGCCCTTGGGAGGCCCGACCTCTGTTGTCACCAGAAATTCATCAGAATGCAGTTTTTCTTCAAATAGTGAGTTAGCCATTGTTCTCTCCTAAAACAACAGGGGTTTTTACGAGCCTTTTTGGCCTGGGAACTGCCCTAAAGTTTCTCATGGGGTAATATCGACGCATTTTCTCCAACTGCCCTAATCGCTCCAGACGCTTGTAGATCAGAATCCAGGCACAGTCCATGTCCTTGTTGGCTTCGCACTTTCCATTTTTGGAGCCAGCGCAGGGACCGTTGAGTATCCCTTTTGTACAACGCGTAACGGGGCAAATACCAGCGGTGTCTTCCAGCCTACAATCACCGCAGGCAGCACACCGCTCATCCCAGACTCCCTGCTCCCTAGAAATACCCATGAAGCACGTATTAACACCTGGCAGAACAGGTGTATCAGGAAACCGTTCTGCTATAGCTTGCACACCAATACCACACCCGAGTGAGAGAATGACATCAACATCACTAATTTTATCAATGAGCATCTCCAAGAACTCAGGCTCGCATTGCCTTTTCAGTGTGGATTCTAGGAAGTGGTGAGCCTCGTTGCCACCTTTTGACTGTGCCATTCGCAAGGCGTTATGGAGAAAGGCCACCTCTCGTTCACCACCAGCGTCACAGACCGTCATGCAAGTACCACAGCCAAGGATTAGCACCCTCTCGTACGGGGAAATCATTCGCCTAATTTCTGGCAAAGGCTTTTGCTCAGCGACTATCAACTTTCACCTCCTGCATTATCACTGAGGCTAGATAGAGTCCACCGATTTGTTCGACAAATC
Source organism: Dehalococcoidia bacterium (assembly GCA_049671165.1). GTDB lineage: Bacteria > Chloroflexota > Dehalococcoidia > GIF9 > AB-539-J10 > RBG-13-51-36. Next base: position 48,141 of record JBATUN010000035.1, read on the forward strand.
TATCCAACCATTCTGCTGGATACCCATTGGTAGCGCTTGGAATATAGGTCTGTAATCGATTTGGCTCAAGGCCAATCTCTGACAGCACCTTTCTTGCCTTTTGCACTCGATTATGGACCCAGGCAACTGTGTTCTCTCTTGCACATTGTTCTCCGCAGCCGGCGACAAAGACTCCCTCAGCACCCATCTCAAAGGCACGTAGCAAATGGTCCGCTTCCACCTTGGCGATGCAAAGAACTGGTACAATCCAAATCCCACCTTTTGCCACCCTCCATAGACTCGCCAGCGTGCCTGTGCCGAAGAGTCCATACTGGCAGCAGAAGCCGATGATAAGGGGGCTGACCTTTGATTCTGTTGCGGACTTAAGGACGTGGTCCAGCTCTTCGGTCACGTGCCGTCGGTCATACGGTTTTCGCAACACAATTGCCTTCGCCGGACATTCAGCAACGCACACACCACAAGCTTGGCACTGATCAGCCGGTATTTGAATCGTTCCCATGGTGTCCAGGTACGGAACATGATACGGGCAAATCCTTAGACAGGTAAGGCATGTAGCACACTTGTCCTGAAAGAGTATTTCCGCCCCCATACCGCACCGCAGACACCTCCTCGCTTCATTCACAGCGGCTTCCCAGTCATAGACAAGCTCGATTGGCTCAAACTCTTTTATTCTTGCCTCAGCGGGAAGGAGTGGAGCTTCAATCCGGCCGATTTTCCCTATCATCTCCACAGTTTTTGGCAGGAGATCACCCGCCAGTGTTTCCCGTCCTCCCTTATCAACTGATGGGTACCTATGCTGTAGGTAATCGTCGATACGTGAGGCTGCCAGTCGTCCGGCAGCTAACGCCTCAACTACTGTGGCTGGCCCGGTCACAGCATCGCCGCCAGCGAAGACGCCTCTCCTGTTGGTGCCGAGTGTTGCTGGATCAACCTGGATAGTGCTGCCCCTGCCTATGCGAACACGGAAATCTCCAGGGGTTTGGGGCGCCTGTCCGATGGCTGAAATTAAGGTATCGAATTCTTCATTGAATTCACTACCCTCTACCGGTACCGGCCGACGCCTTCCGCTGGCATCCGGCTCCCCAAGCTCCATCCTTATACAAGTCGTGTTCAATTGCCCATCTTGCCTTTTTATCTTGGTCGGCGATACCAGAAACTGGATATGCACTCCTTCTTCTAAGGCCTGCTGAACTTCTACAGGGTCTGCTGGCATTTCCGCCTGGCTACGACGGTATAGTATGGTCACCTTGCGGGCTCCCAGGCGAAGAACAGTACGTGCCGCATCAATGGCCACGTTGCCCCCACCTACTACGGCAATGTTGTCCCCCAGAGATGGTTTCAGACCCAGGTTGACCTCGCGGAGAAAAGTCGCCCCATCGATCACCCCAGGACTGTCCTCGCCCTCTATCCCTATCCTTAAGCTCTGATGGGCGCCTATGGTCACAAACACGGCTTTGTAACCCATGTCAAATAGCAAGTCGAGTGAGACCACTCGCGTATCTGTTCTGATTTCAACGCCCATCTTGGTTAATCTTTGAATTTCTACATCGAGCACTTCGCGCGGAAGGCGGTATCGAGGAATACCGACTCGAAGCATACCTCCCATCTCTGAATGGGCCTCGAAGATAGTCGCTGGATAGCCAAAATTCCTCAGATAATAGGCACAGGCCATTCCTGCCGGCCCGGAGCCTACAATAGCAACCCTTTCAGAATGCTCAGTCCGGGCTTCAACCTGAATCATCCTGTCGCCACCGAACTCCAATGCAAACCTCTTTAGCGCCCGGATAGCGATGGGTTTGTCCACTTGGCTGCGCCTACATGATTCCTCGCACGGATGGGTACAAACATAGGCGCAAATAGACGGGAACGGATTGCTGCTCCTTATGACCTGCAGTGCTTCCATAATCCTACCCTGGGCCACCAAGTCAACATACTCCCTAATGTCCATGTGCAAAGGACAGGCAGCCTGGCAAGGGGGCACAAAGCTACGGTCACGAGAGGGCATCTCTATTCGGTGCACTGCATATTTCTGTATGTTGCCGGACACAGAAGGATACATCACACCTCCCTGAGAATAATACTATCCATATATATATCGTAACCGATTCTCACCACAAAGCAATGGGAAGTTCCCCGGTAGGGGAAGGTTTTTCTTCTGGAATCTTTGCTAGGAAATACCCTAAATTTGGGCTAGTAAATTCACCGGCAAGAATGGTGGCGAGGAATTCGAGTACGTTGAATTTCGTCTATGCCATCACAGGATTACTACGCGCTTGCGTATGGCATACTTGATGAGGTCGGCTGTATTGTGGAGATTCAGTTTCCTCATGAGGTTAGTCTTGTACCATTCGACGGTCTTAGGGCTGACTACCAGCACTTCGGCTATTTCTCGGGCAGTATGCCCCTCCGCGATCAGCTTAAGTGTTTCTCTCTCTCTATCCGTGAGCAGCTGGTAGGAATCTTTTTCCCCTTCTGAGTCAGTCTTTAGCTGACATTCTTCTACAAGAATTGCCGCTGCTGAGGGGGATAGAAAGGAATCACCTCTGTACACAGCCTGAATAGCTGAGGCGAGTTCTAGGGGTGAGGCCATTTTGGTGACAAACCCACGGGCCCCTGCCTCAATAACGGGTATAACGTATTCGCTGTCATCGTACTGGGTGACAGCTAATACTTTGGTTGCTGGGAATTCCCTGCGGATTCTACGTGTAGCCTCCAGTCCTCCCATTTTGGGCATTGCTAAATCCATAAGCACGACGTCCGGTGCAAGCTGTCTTACCTTTTCAACAGCCTCCCGTCCGTCAGCTGCCTCACCCACTATTTCTATATCAGCAGTTAGCGCCAGAAGGGAACGAATTCCTTGACGCACGAGGGTATGGTCATCGGCTATTAACACCTTTATCTTCTTCATATGACTAGCCCCTGGCCACCGGGACTTTCACTACAACCCTCGTGCCTCGATCCGGTCGAGACTCGATACGACAGTTGCCACCGACCAGACTTACTCTTTCCTTCATAGTGAATACGCCTGCACCCCGGCCACTGGGATCTACCCGCGTAAGTTTACTGACATCGAAGCCTATCCCATCGTCCTCGATTCGTAATATGCACTCGCTAGCATTGCACTCTAACTTAATTGAGGCATTTTTCGCCTCTGAGTGCTCTAAGATATTGCCTATAACCCCCTGGGCGACACGGAATAGAGTTACTTCCACTTCGGGTGGAAAGCGCTGGTCAGTGCCCGTGAACTCTGCAGTCAGGTTGATACCTTTAGCTTGAAGTGTATCTTTGGCGTAGCGGCGGATGGCAGCTGGCATTCCAAGTTCATCTAACAGGGTAGGTCGGAGTTCCTTCATTAGTTTTATTATTTCATTGCCGGCGTGGACCGCATATGAATGTGTGGCTTTGAGTGTCTCAAGAAACTCCTTATCTCCGATTCCCTTCATTTCTGCCATTCCCATAATAGCCTGTAGGCTCAAGGTCAAGCTAGTGATTGCCTGGCTGGTCTCGTCATGGAGCTCGCGGGCAATCCTCTTTCGTTCCTGCTCTTGAGCAGTTAGAGCATGCTGGAGAAGAGTCTGATATCTCTCACTTGCTCTTGTTAATCGGTCGTATAGTCTCGCTTGCTCGATCGCAGTACCCAGATAATCGCCAATCGAGCTGAGTAGGGAAACATCATCAATGGCAAATCGCTTTGCCACATGGCTCGCGATATTCATCACACCTATCACCCGGTCTTTTGTCTTCAAAGGAATGCTGGCAAATCCCCTAAGTCCCTCCCTGCTTACCAAGTCGGGGCAAGCAGCACGTGGATCTTTGGAAATATCTTCCAATACTATGGACTCGCCGGATGAAGCTACGCTTCCCGCTATCCCTTCACCAATCGGCATCCGCATTTCTTCAGCATACTTGGGAGATAGGCCGCGTTGCACTCGGTAGTATAGCTTATTGGTCTCTTCGTCAAGAAGCAGAATTCCTCCGATATCGCTATTAATAAGCTTCAGCACATTATCCAGAGTTATTCTCAGAATGGTATCCAAATCTTGCAGGCCGCTGATGGCACTTGAAATGTGGCTCAAAGCTGAAAGCTGGTGATGCCGCCTGAGTAACTGGTTCTCCAGTTCTCTTTCCGCAGTAACGTCTCTTTTCAGTTCGACTATTGCCGTGACGTTCCCATTGCTATCCCTGAGAGGGAAGGCGGTGATTTTTAAGTAAGTATCAGTTCCAGCCATACGCATGGGATGAATAACTGCGGTCGTAGCGCCACTTTCAAGGACTCTGCTAAGTGGACAGTCCCACAGCGGTGGACCGCATGGTCTGTCTCTGTTTTGAAGTATCTGATAGCAGAGCTTTCCAATAGATGACTCCGGTGTAAATTTCTTTAACGCTGCTGAATTGGCAAATCTGATCCGGTGTTCGTTATCCACCACCACGATGTCATCTTCCACTCCATCGAGTATGTCCTGAAGTGATATATCTAACCCTGCTCTCGTAACAACTTTTTGAGTTGGCTTCTGCTTACTCGCCATTTTCGTGTCCGGTAGTTATACAATAGAGTAGCAGTCAGAGCTTGTCAAGCGTCAGACTGCGGGTGGGCTGAGGCTGGTTACTCACTCCCCGCAGGAATGGGGTGACACACCGAGCAGTCGTTGTGACGTGAAGACGCTTTTGGGCACTGGCAGAAGATCAAGTGCTTGCCACGTGGTGATTCACGGACAAGCCTCTAGTAATCACGAGAGGCAAATAATTGAGTAGAAGTCTGCCGAATACGCAGTTCATTACTTCGAAAGAAAGCGAAGTAACGGCGGTTATTTTCGGCAATCATCTCAACGACTGACTCACCAATCTTGAATCCAATGGAGCGGGAGACGGGACTCGAACCCGCGACACCCTGCTTGGAAGGCAGGAACTCTACCACTGAGTTACTCCCGCGAAACTGAACCTATTTTACCTCAAATCTTACAGTTGGTAAACAAGGAGAGGGGGTTTGCACCGTCAGGTCAGCCCCAACAGTGATGCCTCGTAAGCAGGTGTTCAAAGCTGGATTGTTTACAGGGCAAAGCTGCTTATTCACAGGGCAAGGCTGGATGTCCCCTAGCGACATTGGTGTTACCTGGGCATGACCACGAAGATGTTGGCTCGAAGAAAAATTGCAGTCATGCCTAGAGTCTGAAGAGTAGTAGGACTGCGTATTGTGACTTGAAAGAGATAAACCGTCAGGCACTGAAACTGTGCCTACACAACGTCAAAATGACGGAGATCCAAGGTTATGTCTTCTCTTCAGCCCTCAAACCCCATCTTACCTACATTGAACACCTTCGCAGGATAGATGGCATCATAAGGCACGCTATTTGCCTTGAATGCTTCTCCAAGTGCCTCTTTACTGGGTGCCTCCCATTCGCAGAGGAATTTATGGGTGCTGAAATCACAATAGGTCAGCTTCCAGGAAAAACCTGCAGGAACTTTGGGTTTCATTTGTTCGGCAAAGCCCAAAAATTCTGCCTCCGTTGAATAAGGCAATTTATGTTCCGCAAGAAATCGCGGCATCGCTCACACCTCCTATATGTTCATTATGACATATTCTAATTCTCCTTACATGTTCTTGTCAAGGCCCGCCAATCCCTCTCTACCATCTTGGCTGGCTATCGCTCACCTTGAGCATCATTTGCTTTGATGGTCTCGGTAGCGTTACTGCACTCTTTCCGGTGCTCCTGTCACCACTGGCTTACTCATCACCCACACCTACTAGGTTGACCATGTCATTCCCTTCATAGGAAGGTGTTCATAGCTAATTTGTCCACAAGGCAAGGGGGAGCAACCCCTAGAGGGATTGGTGTTACCTGCGCCTAGCCACGAAGATGTTGGCTCGTATAAGAAATCCAGTTAAGCTTGAAACCTGTCGTAGCCAGACGTGGCTTGCTGACTACTTCTCTTTAGGTCTTGACTTCACTAAGCCGATGTCACAAGCTTCTCGCCAAGCTGCAGCAGTATTGTAAAGTGCCCATCCCCCGTCAATTATGTCACTCACCCATACGGCCTTATGGTAAGTTGGACTACCAGCAGTCCGCTCAAAGTACAAGACCATTGCTATGTCCTCTCCAATTAAGTCTACAATTTGCCCTTGATACTGAACACAGCCGTCTTCATCAAATGTATGGAAAAACTTGCCTTTGAGGGTTGCCCAGTCTACAGTACTACGTGCCCTTTTCTTTCTTTGTTCCATTAGCATCCTCCTATTCTGTTGTATATTTCCTAGAGAAGCTTCCCATGCCTCTATTGTGCAGTCCATATTCTACCACCGTAATCATACTAGGGGGAAGGTTAAGGAAGGGGGGCTTATTCCCCTGCCTTCTAGGTGTCAATCAGGAAGTCAAAGCTAGATTGTTCACAAGGCAAGGGGGTGTCCCCTGGGGATATTACTGCTACCTATACCTCGCCACGAGGATGTTGGCTCACAGAAAAATCCAGTGAGGGTTAGAAAATCCGCTGGCAGGGCTTGCTGCTATCCGCCTTTAGGCTGAGCAAGCCTCACCCTGATTGCGTGGAGGTGACCGTTGGGGTCCCGTGTAACCTCAAATTGCACTTCTTGCCCTTCTCTAAGGGAACCATAGTCCACCCCTTGAAGCTGGTTGCGGCCAAAGAAGAGGTCTTCTTCCCGCTCTGTCTTGATGAACCCAAAACCACGGTCTGCAATTAGCCGTTTTATTGTGCCCTTTTGCATGGAATGCCTCTCCAAATTGGCTGGCTGGGCTGTCCCTTCTTACAGCAGCCTTTGTCTTCAGCCCGGCCACCATTTGACGCCGGCCGGGACATCACGACTATGGCCATAAAAGATTTGGTGGCATAAATCATACTACGCAGCCGCCAGGATAACAAAGAATAGCACAACGAACAGCACTACTAAGAATACAATGATCATTAATGCTAATATGCCAAGTAGCACCGCGCCAATTGCTCTGCCCGTAGATATTTCATGTAATTGCCTTATGCCGATTATGTTTAATACCAGTGCCCAGAGCGGAAATAGCATTCCCACAAACGGTATCCAGCCAAACAGGAAGAGCGGAGTATTGCCATATGCAAATGCTTTTATAGTGTTCCCGTACCCTTTTCTACCACCGAAAGCGCGTACAAATAGGTGTGTCCATGACCCGCTTATGAAAAGGCTGGCAAAGGCACCAGCCACAGCTAGCAGAGCAAATATAACCGGGTCAAAACGGTATACTGCGGCATCGCTTACTCCGAGCAGGTCCCATAGCGTCTGAAAAACTCGCCTCTCTACCGTATAGAAAACTATCGTTCGCAAAATTGCGTATATTACAACCCATATTGTGAAGTATTTCAGAGCACTTCCCAGCGCTTCACCCTCCACATTATTGAACGTGCTTAACGGGGCTCCCAGAAAACCTTTTACTTTTTCTCCAAAAGACAGCCTTCTATAATCCATTTGAGCCTCCTTCACCGGATGGGTTTGTCCAGGTAATCATAATCATAGCACTTGCACAGGAATTGCTTGCTTCAGTCTGACCGGTAGTCATTTTGTTATCAGGAATGCTGGTATCAGCGACGGAAATGTTAGGGTCAGCTAGGCCAAATAGAATTAACCCTGCCGGAAGGATTGCAGGAATGACTGGAAATAGCAGCCTCAACAGCTAGACCTCTGGGCTGTGGTGTAGAAACCTAGAATGGGTAGACCTCCTTACACTGCTCTGCAAATAACTCAAACAAGAAATTATGACGTATCATCCCCAAAGGGCAACCCTTCGATTTGCGGCACAACCTTTTGATACAGCCACACATCAAACAAATCAGTTAAATCCTCACCACTGACTTCGTTCGCTAGCGCAATAAAATCCTCAACAGTTGCATTACTATCTTCGAAACGTTGGAAATATGTGCGGATCATCTCAAAAAACACCTCATCATCCACACGCTGACGTAAGGCATGAAGTGTCAAAGAGCCACGCCAATATACTGCGTCATGAAATAAGTTTTCGGCGTTCGGATCACCAATGGTATCCGGAGCCGTATTCATGAAATCAGGATCGGAAATACGATCATACCAATCATTCAATACACTTTGCATAACATCATCTTCATAAATTTCAGTGACCCACATGAGCGATAAATACGCAGCAAAGCCTTCATTCAACCAGATGTCTTGCCAGCGCGCAAGACTCACGCTATTACCAAACCACTGATGCACCAATTCATGTGCCAGCGTGATATCAGTCCGTACAGAATCCTCTAAAATCCGCGTGCCATAAGTAGATAAAGTCTGTGTTTCAAGCGCATATGGCAGATCAAAATCTACGACCACACTACCATATACATCAAACGGGTATTCCCCAATAATACCTTCATAGAACGTGATCATCTCTGATGTATCTTCAAATATGGGTCTTGCTCGGCTAAAATGCCGACTTGCAAAATAATTCCGAATCGGTACTTGTCCTTCTTTTCTTGTCTCATCTAGTATCAGATCACCTGTATGGACTGTCACAAGATAGCTTGCTGTTAGGTCATTCAACACCGATTTATAGGTCAGCATTCCATTGTCATTAATCACTTCGATGAGTTCGCCACTGGTCGCCACTGCATATGGCTCTGGCACGGTGATCGAAAAGCTATACGTTGCCTTATCTTTTGGATGATCATTCACAGGATACCAGAATGACGCACCACACGGCTCACTCGTCACAAAGGATCCCCCTGCATGAAATACCCAGCCAGCCGATGCCAAGAATTCTGGATCACTATAAAATACATCCTTCGGAATCCCTTCTCGTGGTTTGCCATTATATGCAACAGTTACCTCGAACGTGTCCCCTATGGCAATCGGATCATTTGGAATGATCATCAACTCGCCCTGATCACGCCCGTACTTGACCAACTGCCCTTTAATTGTTACATCCGTGATCGTATATCCCCAAAAATCCAAATTAAATTCGGTGAGATTTTGCGTCGCTTGCATCTTAATCTCAACTGTTGCATCCAGCGTTTCCGCATCAAAATCAGGGGTAATATCGAGATGATAATGCAAAGCATCGTAACCTTCGTTCCCTAGCAACGGGAAATAGCTATCCTCCAACGAACTCGGTTTAACCGTCACCTGTCCAGTTGTACAACTTGCAATCATCCAGCATAACAGGATTGATACAAGCAGAACGATTGCAGCGATGACTAGAGTGACCAGCCTCTTCACTTCAACCTCGTCTCAATTCAATTATACACTTAGCCAGTGGCGAACGGAATACCGAATTTTTCAGTTCGCTACTGGGTCAGTCGGTCGTCGTCGCCGATTGTAGAGCGTATAATAGAATCTAGGAGAAACCCAGAAGTGGCAAAGCAGTTTAGGCTCAGTGCCGCCGAGAAAAGACAATTACGGAATGAGCTGTACAGGAGGGATGGGAAACAGTGTCATTATTGCGGAATACCAGAAGACGAATTCTACCAGCTATGGGGCGGACCTTTCTACGGTGGGTTCAAGAGGGGACGAAGGTTGGAAATAGACCGAGAAGTTAACAGTCTAGGATACGATATTAAGAATTGTGTTTTGGCTTGCCCAATTTGCAATATGGCTAAGAGTGACAAATTTACCTATGATGAGTTCAAACAAGTGGGCGAAGTTATAGGCAGAATATGGCAGAGTAGGAAGAGAACAAGCATCCATTCTTAATGAAGTTTGGGGATAGGTAAATAGTCATGAGTGACTGGTGGGCAATTGTGATTGCTGGTGTAGCAATACTTTTGTTCTTGTTTATCTGGAACTGGCGTCACAAGTGAAAAGGAAGCACCGCACACAATAGAATACTATACTAGGTCAGTCCAGTTTGAGGATTCCCTAAAGCTCTATAGGTCAATAGCGGACTCGGGAAGCCTTGGTGTGCAGTCCAAGTGTTAAAAGGGAGTATTGAACTAAGTTATTTCTCTTCCTTCTGTTTTGACTCTTTAGATTTTTTGTATACATCAACAAACCAGAATAAACCAAAACTAAGAAGAAGGATACCTAGACCGCCAAAAAAGATACCTATAGAACCCAGATTTTCCATATCTTCACCTCCGAAATGATAGCTTATTTCATTGTACAATAACTATATAGAAAAAAGAACTATGATTGATAGGCATGGGTTCAAAGCTAGATTGTCCACAAGGCAAAGCTGGTTGTTCACAAGGTAAGGGGCACTCCCCAAGCACAGCGGTGCTACCTAAGCCTAGACACGAAGATGTTGGCTCGTAGAAAAAAAACTATTTGGGTTTTGAAATCTCGCTAGTGCTCCGCAGTATAGCCTTTGAAGAGTAAAGTATAATGGCGTAGACTAATATCCCAATAATCCCACAATATATTGGAAGGAGTTACAGGCAGGATGAAGGAATACGAATGTGTTCAAGTAGACCATCACAAGAAAATCGCCGAGGTGATTCAAGAGTACATAATGAAAGGATGGCATCTCCATACGTATCAGGCTACAGGTCAAGGGACAACTGTTACACACTACCTGCTATTTGAAAAGGGATAGCCACTATTGACACTCACTACTGCGGGTGGGGCCTAGGCATGGCCACGAAGATGTTCGCTCGTAGGAAAGACCCAGTCAGTCTCAAAATCTGGACAGAACAGCGTGCCGCCGACCTGATAAATCCATATTGATAACGGTGGTTATTAATAGTAGAATCTTCTTATAATGATAGGACGGGAGGGCAGAATAGATGACAAACGGAATACTAGAGCAATTCGTGGAGGGCTTTAATGAAGCAGCCGAACAGTCGTACGAAGATGCAATAGAGATTACACGGTTTGCAGGAATTGGGATAGAATACACTCCCTCGGTTAACTACATTCCTACTAGATTAGAAATAATGCTTTCATTTGGACGTATCTCACCTAAGAGAAACCTAACCGTGCAGATTTCTAGCGACTACAGAGGCAAACCTAGTGACATTGAGCTGACTTCAGGAAGTCTTGCCCCTAAGAAGGAATATGGAGATTGGAATGAAATAGAACTCAAACCTGTACTACTTATTAGAGATAGAAAGTACTGGCTAATAATAAACCCTAACCGTTGTCCCACAGCCCTTATTCAAGCGAAAACAGGAGATGAATATGAATTGTCTATGAAGCAGGGTGAAAGATGGGTGACACCCGAAGGATTCAAGAGTGGAAAGGTCATGGTTAGGTTTTATGGAAAGATTGCATCTGTATCTTAATTGAAGTTCACAGAAAACTAGTACTATTTGTTGGCCCGCTGTAACTTCGTTGACTTCCCGATATTTGAGCAGAAATACTGAATGTTCTCAAGAAGTCGTTGCTTATATGCTCTTGGTATACCTCTTGCCTTTTCCAACTCTGAGGCTATTGACTTTATTTCTCTCAGTGTTTTCTGCTTAGGATTGATTAGATATGCCTCTTGGTAGTATTTGGCTGACTTCTCGAAATCCCTTGCCTTGAATGCAAATTGACCTACGTATTCATAAACGTTCTCAGGTAGCCTTAAAATATCTTCGAGCACACTTTTGTACCTGGACAAGTATTGTGGCGAATTGTAGAACACTGCATAGTGTCTAATATAGTCGGAAGGGAGATTCCTCTTTCTATCAACAAGTAAGACGACTGGTTTGCCGAACCCCTGCATAATACCTGTTTCGAGATATATGTTGCTTATTGTGCTAACGGGCAAACCATCATAGACCATAGCAACTCCGAAAGCACAACCCTGCAAATCCTGACAAATTGAACAGAAATAGTCACCGTGTCGCACTATTCTTGAACCCTCTATAACACTGTATTTCAGTTCTCCCAAGGCCTTGATTATGCCGCCTAACACGATCTTGCTGTTTCCAGTTTGATATCGAATAGATGGAGCAATAACAAAAACAGTTCTTGGTTTTGGTAGGACTAGTCTATTGCATTCCCCCGTATTTAGTGGACAGACAATCATTACCGCTTCCTGACATTCTTGTAGGGACCAGGAGACTTCTTGTGGTCGACAATTCTACCTCTTTCAGTGTCAATTTTTACGTATCTTTTGGTAACGGGATTAAGCACCTGTATACGTTTTGAAACTGCACCTTTGAGTTTTCCAGACCTATCTCGTTTAGCCACAGTTGCACCTCAGTCGCATTGTTAATCCAATTATACTATATTGCGTGAACCTAGTATGTGTAGTGTGTCTCACTAAGCAAATCCTCTGTCTGTCCTCTACAGCACTGCCTTATTTGAAGAGCGAATCCGGACAAGGGACAGGGAAGCAGCGCACCAGTCACTCTTTGGCATTCTGCGTTTTCTTACGCTTCATCATCTTCCATAGTTTCCGTACTCCAAACACAGCACCGACAGTTGCACCGATTGTTATTGCAATAACGTGCCAATAATCTAAGAGAGTCCTCCCACTAAATGGTTTTCTCACTGATATCTGAATTTGTTGGGAATAAACAGCTCTAGAGACCAGTTCTTCGTAGCCCTCCACTCGAACAGGGGTACTCAATTCAACTCTCAGTAGTTGCTCACCCTCTGTATTCGGACTGATTATCCATGCCCAGCCCGTTTCTGACGTGGACGATACCTCTTTACATTGAGTGGAAGTGCTACTTATCTCAAAATTGACAGCATTCAGTTCGGCCTGCATCACAGAGTAGAACTGGCATTTGTCTGATACCATATAGTAGATGCCTTCAGGCGTAGGTTCAATAGTGAAGTTGGACGCAGTCGTGAAATTACTCGGTGGTATAAATGTCAATGAGACATCCCTTGAATCGCCGATATTCATTAGTCTGGGATATCTGATTAGCACCTCTCCGAAGACTGTCATGCCAATATTCTTTTGTGTTCCTTCTTCTACGACGTAGATAGTGTAGCTGGCCGTCTGACTAATCTGACGCTCACTAGGAAAGAAGTTAGCGACATTGAGTGCCAGCACGCAAGCGATGATGCCCAAGATGGCAATGACGGCCAGCAATTCTACGAATGTGAGGCCATGACTCGGTCCTAAAGAAGCTGCGGTTTTCATGATTGATATCCGAAGTTCCTGAGATAAGCTCCAATAGTCTCGGCGACATCAATGTATCTGTCCCCTGTTCCCGTACTCATTAGCTTACGCACTCATCCCCAGTATACATCGTAATCGTTATCGTGGCACTTGCTGAGGAATTGATGCTCTGCTTACTCCATTCTCAAAGTGCCTTGTCTCGGCTCGGCTATTATCCCGAATTCCGCTCTGCCATCGCTGACAGGAAAGCCTGGGCAAGATGAATGTTGGGAATTTTCTTTACATGTCCAAGACTCCTGCGGACCTGCCTAGTATTATCTTTGTCATCAAGGAACGTGATAAAGAATTCGCCATTCTCAAAGCTAGACCCAAGAACACGATGGAGGTCTATTACGCCGTAGTGACCAAAATCAGGCTCTCGGTGTATTGAAGTTGAGCCGAGTTCAAATGATTCAAAACTGACTCTCGTCCCTTGCTCAAGGTCTCTAGTTAACTGTGACAGTTGTCTATCTATTATTTTCGAAACTATAAATCGATACAAATCCCAGAAATTATCTCTGTCTTTTCGACGAATTATGAGACCATATCGCTTAAGGGTGACAGCAGCACCTGTTGTGCTTACCACATCCACTTTCAGACTCTCGCCACTTGGGATATAATTCATGGAGGCGTGCCAGGCATCCAGCCACAGTGAATCTACTTCGTCCCATGAAATGGATTCTCTCTTGTCACAGACGCCACCCTCGCATATGTGTGCATTGCCGAGTGTATACAATACTGAACCCAGTTCATGTTGGTCAGTTCTCACTCGTCCATTACTCCAGTCATCGTAATCGTGATGGTGGCACTTGCGACGACGAAGGACTTCTACAATTTCAGAAACATCGTACGGATTAGAGCTGCTACAAATCAGACACTATGACCGCATAATAATCAACGAGCCTTGTCCTGTTCGTCCGATTGCTTCTCTGCCAGTATAGCCTTCACTTCCTGCTCTATTGAGGCTGGCTTGCTGCTGGGGACTTTTGAGGCCTTAGCCCGTCGCTGCCTCGCTGGCAGGGATATCCTAATATTATCCATTTCAGAGAGCGCAGCCTCGTTCAACAAGTGACGAAACTGGCCGACAATATCTTCAGGCGATATACTTACGCCTGTAGCCTTCTTCAACCGACGCTGGTACAGCTTTATAGACTCTTCCGACAAGATGGCCTTAAGCATATTGTTGGCGGTCAGCACGTTCCGCTTTTCCCACAATGTGTCCAAGCCCTTATTCTTGACACTCTTATAGCTGATTATCTCAAACTTCTTGGCTAGCACAAGGGCGTCGTCGTCAAGTAAATTCCAAGACTCTATCAACTTAGTCTGCGGAGGTTGTCCGAACGTAATATGGTAGAGTTTCCAGTCTCTGCTATTGGTTAATAATACCCATTCACAGCCGTAATTGATGGCATAAGATGCAGCTTGCCCGATATGTTTCTGAGTAAGATTAATGTTCACCTTCTTACATTCAACGAACATTTCGGGCTTTGATTCCTCTTCATGGCCAAGTTGAACTGCAATGTCGCAATGTGTTGTATCCCCAGCTCCTTTGATTGCATATTCCTCAGTTATATGTTTGAAGCGGTCATACCCCATGAGTATTTCAAAGATATGGTCTATTCGCCTACGTGTCTCAGCTTCACTAGCATCAACTTTTGCAATAGCTTCTACCATGCTGCGAGCTTCAAGGACTGCTTTTTTGATATCTTTGCCCAGACTGCGTTTGGCCATTGTCGTCTCCTCCTTCTAATTCCATTATATCCCTAGCGAACCGCTAATGGAAGACATGAGCAAATAAAGCAAACGAAAGCACCGCAATTGACACTCACTACTGCGGGGGGATAGAATTCCAATATCTATATCTATTATGTGATATAGTCTAATACCATCACAAAGGAGGGATAAGATGGCACAACAAAGTCAGCCAAAGCCTTTGGAGATACAAGTCAAAGTGCCCGATGCTCTTGTGGGAGGCGTATATGCCAACAACATAATCATCTCTCACACAAAGGAAGAGTTCATTATGACTTTCATAATGATTATTCCGCCTCAAGGAATCGTTACCTCCCGTGTGATAATGAGTCCGAGTCACACGAAGAGACTGGTAAATGCTCTCCAAGAGAACATCAGAAAATATGAAGAGGCCATTGCCAAGATTGAACCTGCTAGTGAGCCGAAGGAAAAGTTAGGTTTTCATACTGGTTAGAGTAATCAGGACTGTCAAAGAAGTATGGATTGGCTCTCCTTGTTTATCGGCTGGTTGGGAGGCATAGCATCAGGCTGGGTCGGCAACTTCCTTTATCAAAAGTATGGAAACTGGAGAAAGAAGAAATCCAAGGCTGATTACTTTACAAGCACTTGGGTAGAGGGCAAAGTGAGGTTTGAGGGGCAGACATCTGCTGACACAGTTGACATGGGGGAAATTGCCAGAAAAGTTCTGGGTCTTGAAGAAGAGGAAAGCAAATAGGCACAATCCGAAGCTAGCCGAAGAGGCTCCGATTATTCCTTATATACTGGGAAGGTCACTAAAATCTTCGGCTGTCTAGCTTTGAGCTCACCCCAACTCTCTCCGCTAGAGCGTCATAAGCCTGGCTTCAGCAGCGCGGCTTGACGTTGTCTTTTACCCAGCCCACTATCCTATCGAGAGAGGCGCCCGGTAGAAATATTTCTTTGATTCCTAGTTTCTTAAGCTTTGGGATATCCTCTTCGGGAATGATGCCTCCGCCGATGACCATTACATCCTCTGCCTTGTTGGCTTTGAGCAGCTCGAGCACCCGCTTAAACAAGGACATATGAGCCCCGGAGAGAACGCTGAGCCCGATCAGGTCAACATCCTCTTGTAATGCCGCAGCGACAATTTGTTCCGGCGTCTGATGCAAGCCGGTATATACAATCTCAAACCCGGCATCACGGAAAGCCCTGGCTATAACCCTGGCTCCCCTGTCATGTCCGTCCAGGCCGGGCTTGGCCACTAGAATCCGTATCCTTCTTCCTGACTTCACCATGTTGCCCTTTCCCTTCAGCTAGTCTCTTTTTAGGCGGGGACAAGCCCCGCCACTACAGGGTATTTCTTGCACGAGGCTAAAGCCTCGCACTACATAACTGCACCCTCACCTTCACCCTCACCTTAGCCCTCTCCCGTCGAGGGAGAGGGGAGACTATTCGGTCGAGAGGGGAATTTCGGGAGTATAGTTTAATAAAATCCCGGGTCTCGATACTCCCCGAAGACATCTCTCCAGACATCGCAGATTTCCTGCTCGGTAGTGTATTCTTTTACTGCCTCTATCACATAGGGCATCAGGTTCTTGTCCGTCCTGGAAGCGGCACGCAGGTCCTTCAGGATTTGGGCCACCTTGCGGTTATCTCTCTCCCTCTTTACTTTCTGCAACCTGGCAATCTGCTTTTCTTCCACCATTTCGTCAATTTTCAGTGTCTCGGGAGGAGCCTTTTCTTCAACAACATACTTATTCACCCCCACCACAACCTTTTCCTTCTTATCTATTTGCCGCTGGTAATGATAGGCGGCATCGGCAATCTCCATTTGAGGAAAACCTTTGTCAATAGCAGCAAGGATACCTCCCAGGTCGTCTATCTTATTAATGTATTCCCAGGCCTTTTCTTCCATCAGTTTGGTCAAAGACTCTACAAAATAAGAGCCGGCCAGCGGGTCTATCGTATTCGTGACCCCTATTTCATCGGCCAGGATTTGCTGGGTGCGCAGGGCAATAGTAGCAGCAAATTCCGAGGGCAGAGCTAGAGTCTCATCCAGAGCATTGGTATGTAGAGACTGTGTCCCACCCATGATTGCGGCCAGGGCTTCAGTGGTGGTCCTTACAATATTATTGTAGGGCTGCTGGGCGGTCAGAGAACAACCCGCAGTCTGTGTATGAAACCGCATCCACCATGAGCGAGGATTCTTGGCCTTGAACCTGTCCTTCATGATGTGGGCCCACATCCTTCTGGCCGCCCTGAACTTGGCAATCTCTTCAAAGAAATCGAGATGAGAATTAAAGAAGAAGGATAGGCGGGGGGCAAACGAATCAACATCCATCTTCTTTCTTTCCGTAACATCCTGGACGTAGGCTATCCCATCAGCCAGGGTGAATGCCAATTCCTGGATAGCAGTGGAGCCTGCCTCCCGGATGTGATAGCCGCTGATGCTTACAGTATTCCACAGGGGAACATGTTGCGTACCGAACTCGATGGTATCGCTTATCAGCCTGATTGACGGCTCGGGCGGTAGCATGAATGTCTTCTGGGCAATAAATTCCTTGAGCATATCGTTCTGAATTGTGCCCCCGATTTTATCCCAACCTACTCCCGCTTTTTCGGCGACAACCAGATACATTGCCCAGAGTATGGAGGCAGGGGGGTTAATGGTCATGGAAGTGGTAACACTGTCCAGAGGAATTCGATGAGTGAGAATCTCGAAATCTCTCAAGGTGTCGATGGCCACTCCGCATCTCCCACACTCACCCCTGGCACGGGGCGAGTCGGTATCGTATCCCATCAAAGTGGGAAAGTCGAAGGCGGTGCTCAGCCCGGTCTCACCTTCCTTAAGCAGGTGATGCCATCTCTTGTTAGTGTCCTCGGCACTGCCCATCCCGGAGAACATGCGAAAGGTCCATTCCCTCCCTCGATACATTGTGGGTTGACAGCCTCTGGTAAACGGGAAATTGCCGGGATAGCCGATATCCCTGGAAAAGTCCAGGTCCTTGATATCTTCCGGGGTATAAATTGCCTTTATCTCAAGGTCGGAAACCGTGGAAAACCTCCTCTCCTTACCACCCTTTTGCCTTCTGCCCTTCTCGACCTCCTTCTCCCATCTTTTGCGGCCTTCTTCTGCTTCTCGCGAGGTTTTCTCGGTAAACATAATAAGCCTCTTTACTTTACACCCAGTACCTGGCGGGCGATTGTCCACCTTTGCATCTCGGAGGTTCCTTCGTAAATCTCGGTTATCCTCTGGTCGCGGTAGTAGCGTTCCACGGCGAAGTCTTTAGTATAGCCATAGCCGCCAAATATCTGAACCGCTTTGTGGCAAACCCTGTGAGCTGCCTCGGAGGCAAAAAGCTTGGCCATCGCCGCTTCTTTAGCAGGAGCGTGCCCCTCTTTCTTGGTCAACCAGGCAGCCCTGTAGATCAGCAACCGGGCCGCGTCTATTTCGGTAGCCATATCGGCAATCATCCATTGGATTGCCTGAAGTCGAGCGATTTCGGCGCCGAATTGTTTCCTTTCTTTAGCATAGGCAACTGCCGCATCATAAGCAGCTTGAGCAATACCCAGTGCCTGGGCAGCTATACTCACCCTGCTGGCATCTATACCTTCCAGAGCTACCCTGAAGCCTTTCCCCTCTTCACCCAGCATATTAGCCACAGGTATCTTGCAGTCATCGAAGATAAGCTCCGCTACCGAAGCAGGGTGCAGTCCCATTTTTCTTTCTAGTTTGCCCACGGAGAAGCCCTTGATCCCCTTATCCACCACAAAGGCGCTGATGCCACGATAGCCCAGCGACTTGTCCTTCGTGGCAAAGGTGGTTACAATCTCAGCTTCAGCACCGTTGCTTATGAAAATCTTCTGGCCGTTCAGAACATAATGATCGCCTTCCCGTGCGTATTTTGTTTCCATAGCCGCCACATCGCTGCCGGCCATAGCCTCAGTTAAGCCAAAAGCCACTATCGCCCCATCGATCACACGCGGGATATAGTGCTTTTTTTGCTGCTCATTGCCATGCATGACGATGGGATACATACCCAGGCCAAGGCTGACCAGATACACGACGCTTATACCGGCACTGGCACGGGCAATCTCCTCGGTGGCTATGGCAAAGGTTAGTTCGTCCCCACTTCCCCCATATTCTTCAGGAAAGTGCACGGCATGTAACCCGGCGGCAGCCATTTTCTTGACAACATCATAGGGGAACTCCTCTGCCTCATCCCATTCGGCAGCGTGGGGTGCGATTTCACCGGCACAGAAATCCCGCACCATCGCTTGGAACATCTTCTGCTCTTCGCTAAATTCAAAATCCATTTCCTTCTCCTTTGTAGTCTATTCTCAGACCTTTCTCGTTCAAGAGTAACCAACGACCGTTGATTATCCGGGCATCCCTGAAGTCTTGTTTCCGGAAGGCCGTCAATCATATCCGCCTGCTTATGTTTGCTTCAAAGGCTGATTTTACTACCCCGCCTGAGCCACGGTCAATCTTTTCCTCTGTCCTGACAGAGGGGATTCCCATCATGATCTAGTTCAGATGGATAACACCTTATGTGTTGTAACGTTGGGTAATAACCTCCGTGTCATTGCGACCCCCTTTCCCATTGTCATTGCGAGCCCGACTTGTCGGGCGTGGCAATCTCTATCCCCTCCACCGGGATTGCGGAGCCTGTTCCGAAGCGTAAGCGAGGAATCTCACTCCTCGCAATGACGAGAAGGAAGTATCACTAATCATATGAACGAGTGCAAATCATTGACGGGTGGGACTTTTTATATTAAACTGACCCCTCTAGTATGCATGCCTTGGCAAGAAGTAAGGGCACCGGGACCTGGCTTGAGTGCCCTAGTTTTATGTCTAGCTAGGAGGTAGTGCTATGGATTTAGTCTGGATTTGTGTAATCGTGGGGATCGTGGGGGCAGGTGTAGTGGCGTACTTTGTGCGGTATGTTCTGCGGCAAGACGAGGGCTCAGCGAGGCTCAAGGAAATTTCTGCCGCCATCAGGGAGGGTGGACTGGCTTTCATTCACAGGGAATATCGCACCCTGATTATCGTAGTAGTCGTAGTAGCCATCATCCTGGCAGTTGTCCCGGCCTTGGACTGGAGAATGACGGTAGCGTTTGTATTTGGCGCCTTGTGTTCTATGGGTGCTGGCTATGCCGGCATGAATATGGCGCTGAGGACTAACGGCCGGACTTGCGCCGCGGCACAGAAGAGCCTGAACCAGGGACTAAGAGTCTCCTTCCGGGGCGGAGCAGTTATGGGGCTGACAGTGGTGAGCATTGGCATCATAGGGCTGTCCGTTCTCTACTTCCTATGGCATGACCTTCCTGATTACAGATTCCTGTATATCATCCCTGCCTACGGCACTGGTGCTTCACTGGTAGCTCTTTTTGCCAGGGTGGGCGGTGGCATCTTCACCAAAGGGGCTGACGCCGGTTCCGACCTGGTGGGCAAAGTAGAGGCGGGCATACCGGAGGACGACCCCAGAAACGCCGCTGTCATAGCTGACAATGTCGGCGATAATGTCGGCGATGTCTGCGGCATGGGTGCCGACCTTTTTGAGTCCTATGTGGAAACCGTTGTTGCCACTATGACGCTTACTACGGTGGGTGTCATACTGGCGCCATGGCTGAAGGGAGTGTTGTTCCCTACCCTTTCCGCCGAGGTCGCCCTTCAACGTGCCTGGTGGCTACCTCTTCTTATCATGGCTGCCGGCATTGTGGCTTCCATAATTGGCTGTTTTCTGGTCAGGGTCGGGGAGAAGGTGGAGATGAGCGCTCTTCTGGGAGCCTTGCGCCGCGGCACACTAACCGCCACAGTACTGGCGGCGGTGTTCGGCTTCCTCGTGATTCATTTCTTGGGTGCTAGCTTAGGCCTCTTCTGGGCCATGCTGGCCGGCCTTGTGGCGGGTGCCTTAATGGGCGAAAGCACGAACTATTTCACCTCTTATGCTTTCAAGCCGACTCAAGAAATCTCTGAAGCTTCCACCAGCGGCGCCGGTGCTACTATGATTCGAGGCTTTGCCACCGGTCTGATGAGCACGTGGCCACCGATAGTCTTGATAGCCATAGCGATTGCTGTAGCGTACAAGTTCGGCAGCTTCTACGGTGTCGCCCTGGCCGCCGTGGGTATGTTGTCCACCCTGGGTGTGACGCTGGCCACCGATGCTTATGGACCCGTAGCTGACAATGCCGGAGGCATCGCCACTCAGGCGGAGTTGCCAGCCGAGGTGCGTGAGAGGACCGATGCTCTGGACTCTCTGGGCAATACCACAGCCGCCACAGGCAAGGGATTTGCCATTGGTGCTGCTGCTATGAATTCCCTGGGATTGATCCTGGCCTACGCTATGGCTGCCGGGATAGTGACAGTCTCAGCAACGGGCGGGCTGAACGCACTGCCTCCGGAGCTGAGCTTGCTGAGTACGCCTATTATCGTTGGCGTGCTTATCGGGGCTCTTATCCCGCCCGTCTTCTGTGCCATGACCATGAAGGCGGTCGGTGTAACTACAACGGCAATCATAGAGGAAGTCCGCCGGCAGTGGCGCGAGATAAAGGGCCTGATGGAGGGGACAGCCCGGCCCGAATATGGCAAGTGCGTGGATATCGCCACCAGAATAGCACTGAAAGAAATGCTGGTTCCTTCCATAATGACGATAGTTGCGCCTGTGATTGTGGGAGCGGTTCTGGGCAAATATGCCCTGGCCGGCTTTCTTATCGGCTCCCTGGCTGCGGGCCTCGTCCTCGCCATCACCTTGAACAACGCCGGCGGGGCCTGGGACAACGCCAAGAAGTGGATTGAAGCCGGGAAATTCGGAGGCAAAGGCTCAGACGCCCACAAAGCAGCTGTTGTTGGAGATACAGCCGGTGACCCTATGAAGGATACCGCCGGCCCGTCCTTGAATATCATGCTCAAGCTGATGTCGGTAATCTCACTTATGCTGGCGCCGGTGATAATGCACTTTGGCGGCCTGATTTAACGGTAGCAAGTGATCCATTAGGACCGTTGTCGTCAGACGCTGTGTAACAACGCCTTTCTGTCATTCTGTGCATATATGCAATTTGTGTTGTTTTCTAGCTTGAATTTGAGCATAAATTATATAGTATGAACAGAAAAACTCTATCCTCGGTGTTCCTGAAAACTCAAAGGAAACCAGTGTGACGCTAAAGGGAAATAACGGTGGTCTTGGCGGCCTCATGGAGGACCTTATTACTCCAATCTCTAATCTCCAGCTCAGCCAACGATTCGGGGAAGAAGTGACATTTTCCCCTTGCTCGAATGAAGAATTCGTGCTAATTTCTGATTGGAACTCGTGTGCTACCCTGACAAATCAAGTCCCGCGGGTGAGGTCTCTCAAAACGTGACTGCAAACCAAACACAGGTTAAAAGGAAGCGCGGTGGCCAGAAAGGCAACCGGAATGCCCGTAAACATGGCTTCTATTCCGGTACCCTTAGCCCTGCCGAACCATCCCAACTGTGGAGCATTACGAATCTGGAAGGCGTTGACCCTGACGTAGCATTCATTCGCCTCAAGTTACAGTCTTCTCTTCAGTACGACCCTGGTAACCGCCGCGTAATGAGAGAAGCCTCCAGATTACTCGCAAAATGGTATTCTGCAAATTACCGGTTGGACCCAACCGATCGCAACTACCTGAAACCTGTTGTCGAGAATCTTTTGGAAATTGCGTCCATGCGTCAATCCGCCAGCCCACGGCTCGCAGAAATAAATGGCAACCCGACGAAACGAATCGTACGTATTTTAGCAACTAAATCCGCCGCCGGTAGTCACCTTACGTACGAAAAAGAGCTGTTGAACTCCAGAAAAAATAGCCATTTCTCCAAAACGAATCATCCCGGAAAGGGAAACAACGGTGGTCCTGGCGGTCTCATGCAGGATCCCATTAGCATCCAAGTAACAACATCTTTTGCATATATGCCCATTGTGAGCGAAGCGAAGAATCTAGCCCTGAGCCCCGATTTCATCGGGGCTCAGGGCGACAAAGTGATCAAAATCACGTTAGCTTTCCTTTGAGAAGCCCAGCCACCAATGCTACAATTAAGAGTCATGCCCGATGCCATATTCATCAAGGGTGCCCGGGAGCATAACCTCAAAGACATAGACGTAGTCATCCCCAGGAACAAACTGGCGGTTATCACCGGTGTCTCCGGCTCAGGAAAAAGCTCGTTAGCTTTCGATACCATATATGCTGAGGGGCAGCGTCGCTACGTAGAGTCTCTTTCCGCCTATGCCCGCCAGTTCCTGGGGCAGATGAAGAAACCAGACATTGATTACATCGAAGGGCTTAGCCCGGCTATATCTATCGACCAGAAGGGACCGCCTCATAACCCGAGGTCGACCGTGGGCACGGTCACTGAAATCTATGATTACTTGCGCCTTCTTTTTGCCCGCATTGGGCATCCTCATTGCCCTGAATGCGGCAGGGAAATCTCGCGTCAGACAGTGCAGCAAATCACGGATGCCGTCAAGGAAATACCTCAGGGCAGCCGCATCATGATTCTGGCACCGCTGGTCAGGGACCGCAAAGGTGAGCATCAGGCAATATTCAAGGACTTACAGAAGGCCGGGTTTGTCAGGGTACGCGTCGACGGGCAGATTCATGAGCTCTCCGACGAGTTTCAGCTGGATAAGAAGAGGAAGCACACTATTGAGGTAGTAGTTGACCGACTTCAAATAGAGCAAAACGAAGACGACACTCGCCTTGCCGACTCCATTGAGACGGCATTGAAAGTGGGGTCGGGCGTGGTGCAGGTCAAAATCCTTGACGCCGAAGAGTTGCTGTTCTCAGAGCATTTCGCCTGTGTCTATTGTGGGGTAAGCCTGGGGGAAATTGCTCCCAGAACATTCAGCTTCAATAGTCCCTATGGGGCTTGCCCGGCTTGCACTGGACTGGGCTGTAAATTGGAGATGGATCCAAACCTAGTCATCCCGGACAAGGGAGTGAGCCTGGTTGAAGGAGCTATTCAGCCCTGGATGAGAAATGGGCAGCTTAGCACCTGGTCCAGCAGCATACTACAGTCTCTGGGTCACCGCCACGGTTTTTCTCTGTCCGTACCGGTAAAGGATTTGAGCGAAGAACAATTGCGCGTGATCCTTTATGGTGACGGCGGTGAGCCAATTCCCGCCACATATGAAGACCGCAACGGCCAACTACGTCAGTACTACGCTAATTTTCCGGGCGTCATACCATACCTTGAGCGCCGCTATCGAGAGACGAGTTCCGATAGTGTCAGAGCGGATATCGAGCGCTATATGGCATCCAACCCCTGCCCTGCCTGTCAAGGAAAGAGGCTGAAGCCAGAGTCTTTGGCTGTCACTATTTTAGACAAAAATATTATGGATGTTACCGCCCTGCCTGTCACCGAGGCTTTGCACTGGGTGGAGAAGTTGGGGGGCAAAATCAGTCCCCGGGAACTCACCATAGCCAGGCAAATTATCAAAGAGATTCAGGCTCGATTGGGCTTTCTCAGAGATATAGGCCTGAGCTACTTAACCCTGGACCGGCCTTCAGCAACATTGAGTGGCGGTGAGGCACAGAGAATTCGTTTGGCTACTCAGATTGGCAGCGGGCTTAGCGGTGTCCTTTATATTTGTGACGAGCCCACGGTCGGCTTGCACCCTGCCGATGATTCCCGGCTTATAGCCACGCTGAAGCGCCTCAGAGACCTGGATAATACCATAATCATCGTGGAGCACGATGAAGCTATGATGAGAGCTGCTGACCACATTATTGATATGGGGCCGGGGGCTGGTAAACATGGTGGAGAAATTGTTGCCACCGGGACACTTCAGAACATAATGGATTGCCCTCAGTCAATAACCGGACAGTACCTCAGCAGGAGAAAGCAAATTCCTTTGCCACCTGAGCGTCGCTCGGGCTCGGGAAAGGAGCTGGTGATCCTAGGCGCCAGACAGAATAACCTGAAAAACATCGATGTCCAGGTCCCTCTGGGCAAATTTGTTTGCGTCACCGGCGTTTCGGGCAGCGGTAAAAGCTCTCTCATTAACGAAGTCCTGTATAAAAGATTGGCCCGCCTCTTCTACCGGGCCAAGGAGAGGCCAGGCGACTGTGATCGCATTGTGGGCACTGAATACGTTGATAAGGTGGTCAACATTGACCAATCACCGATTGGCCGCACCCCGAGAAGCAATCCGGCTACTTATACGGGAACATTCACCCCTATTCGAGAGCTTTTCGCCGCTGTTCCTGAAGCTAGAGTGCGTGGTTATCCCCAGGGGCGCTTTTCCTTCAACGTAAAGGGGGGAAGATGTGAAGCCTGTCAGGGGGCAGGCTATGTTCAGATTGAGATGCAATTCCTACCCAATGTTACGGTCCCCTGCGAGGTATGCAAGGGGAAAAGATATAACCGGGAAGCGCTGGAAATTCAGTTCAAAGGGAAGAACATCGCCGAAATCCTGGATATGACAGTGGATGAAGCTTTACTTTTCTTTGACCACTTCCCTAAAGTCAAACACAAGCTGGAAACGCTTCGAGACGTAGGTTTGGGGTATATTTGCCTGGGTCAGCCAGCACCTACCCTCTCGGGAGGCGAGGCCCAGCGAGTAAAACTAGCTACAGAATTGTCTCGCCGCTCCACAGGCAAAACGCTTTATATACTGGACGAGCCAACTACCGGCCTTTCCTTCTCAGATATTGCTTGCCTCCTAAAGGTCCTACAGCGCCTGGTGGATTACGGAAACACGGTAATTATCATTGAGCACCACCTGGATGTGGTCAAAAATGCCGATTGGGTCGTTGACCTTGGCCCTGGAGCTGGCGATGAGGGTGGTTACCTTGTAGGAGCTGGTACACCTGAAGAACTGACTCAAAAGGATGCATCTTTCACTGGACAGTATTTGCGTGGTATATTATCAACGCCGCAGGAAAAGGTATTGACATGACATCAAAGCTCAACAGAGAGGAAATCCTCGATTCCATCCATGGCAATGTCCAAGACAGAAATATGATTAAGCATATGTTAGCCAGCGAGGCTATTATGCGGGCTTTGGCCAGGAAGTTAGGAGAGGATGAAGAGGAGTGGGGCATTACCGGGCTCATCCACGATATTGATGTGGAACTGGTTGAGGGCGATATGAGTAGCCATGGCAAATTGGGGTCCGATCTGGCCCGCGAGCTAGGAGCCAATGGGACTATGGCCCATGCCATTCTGTGCCACAACGAGGCCCATGGCGTTCCCCGAGCAACAAAACTGGACAGGGCTCTTTTTTGTGCTGACCCTCTGAGCGGGCTGATCACCGCCGCCGCTCTGGTTCGCCCCGATAAACTCAGCGGGCTAACGACTAAATCGGTGATGAAGCGCTTTCGCGAAAGAAGCTTTGCTGCCGGAGTTAACCGGGAGCAAGTGGCTGAATGCCGAGAAATCGGACTGGAACTGGAAGAGTTTATGACCCTGGGCATAGAAGCCATGAAAGGAATCTCCTCAGAGCTAGGATTGTGACATCTTTGGATTTCGACAAATTGGGCAGTGCGAGGCCGAAGCCTCGCACTGCGTTTTTGAATACTTTCTTCCAAGAAGCAGCATTTCTATGATTGGTACTTTCGATTGGGCACAGCCCGATTACCGAGATGGTCTAGACGCCCGAACTGCGACCAAGTTCCCACTATCTGCGCAGCCAAATTCCTATTGCATATTAATTGACGTGTTTGATATAGTTGACTATATTTGATTATGATTGGAGCGTGAATTTTTGCCAGGTAGGGAAGGAAGCAGATATGGTGGTAAGAACAAAGATTGCTGATGGAAGAGACAGAACCACCGCACAAAGAGTCAGAAGCTCTACCTAAAAGCAGAGAGATACAGAGGGCCCTCGTGGCATCCTCCCGGGATGCCATACTGGGGGTAAACCGCAAAGGGACAATAGTATTCTGGAATAAAGGCGCAGAACAAATCTTTGGCTACTCAAGCCCCGAGATACTAGGCCAGCCAGTAACCAGGTTGATTTCGGAGAAACACAGAGAGCGTCACACACTTGTGTTGAGGGCTTTCTTGACTGGAAATTGCGGGGAAACAGCACTCATCGAAGGCGAAGCATTAAGGAAAGACGGCTCTACATTCCCCCTTGAATTGTCTTTCTCTATTGAACAGCAAAACGGCAAATTTTGGGGACTTGCCGTAGGAAGAAACGTCACAGAGCGCAAAAACATGGAGCAGGCATTAAGCAAAAGCGCGGAACGTTACTGCAACCTTTTTGCCACTTGCTTAGAAGCAGTTTTTTCCGTGGACATTCCGGACAATACTAGAGCCCGGAACAAGGGAGTTGACAGACTCTGTGGCTACTGTTTGGAAGAATTGACCGAGATGAAGCCAACAGGCATCCTTCCATCAGAAAGTAGAGAATATCTTTCCAGGCAAATAGACAAGATACTGAGCGCAGATGAACCTATATCGAGCATAGTTCGTGAGATTTTCAGGAAAGATGGTAAAAGAATCTTGACAGAGCAATATCTGAACTCCATCAATAGAACAGGCAAGATTGTGGAATTTCAGGGGATTCACAGTGACATCGGCGAGCGCGACAAAACACAAGAACAATTGAAGAGTTCTTTCATCAACCTGGCAAAGATTGTTTCTCGCGTCATTGAATCTTGTGACCCCTATACAGCGGGGCATCAACAGAGAGTAGCCGAACTGGCGTGTCTTGTAGGTGAGAATATGGGCTTGACTGCGGATATAGTTGAGAGGCTCTATCTCGACGGATTGCTCCACGACATCGGCAAGATTTCCATCCCGAGGAGTATCCTTACCAAGCCGGGTGAACTGGCTGATGAGGAATGGGCCCTTATCCGTGCCCACACGAAACAAGGTTATGGCATATTGAAGGATGCAAACCTTCCCTGGCCAATAGCCGACGTGGCTCTGCAACACCACGAACGGCTGGATGGCTCGGGTTATCCTGACGGCATCACAGGAGACAATCTGAGTCTCGAGGTCAGCATTCTAGCTGTCTGCGATGTGGTGGAAGCAATGAGTTCCCATCGTCCTTATCGGCCAGCAAGAACCATAAGGGATGTTCTGAAAGAGCTTAAAGACGGCAGGGGAACAAAGTACGATGCCAGTGTGGTGGATGTGATGCTGCCCATGATTGAAAGTGGAGAATTTAAGCGTGTGTGGGATCGTAAGAACCCAAAGAGCGTGGCTACGGAGGTCCTGGGTACTTAACGATGTACTTGATGTTTTGAAAGAGCTTATGATTAAGGTATGCTTATAGTGCTGTCTGGCAGTATATTCTGCTAAGAGAGTTAGACTTATGAGTATGAGTGAGATAGGTCCCGTCACTCCTTTCTATGTAGTTGTACTACTCTGGATGGCTAGAGTCATAATCTGGACATTCATTTGTGCTTTGCTGGCCTGGCTTGGAATTAGGGTGTTGGATGCACTCACTCGATCTATCCATGAACGGGATAGAATAGGAGAGAGCCCGATTTCAGTAGGCCTATTCATAGCTGGTTTCTTCATCCTGATCGGTTTGGTTATCCACGGCGTGGTAACCGGTCCTGTTTTGGTTGGCGGTGGCCTGCTGGCAAGTCTGATTGATCCCAGAAGGCTGGGCCTAGTTGCCGTTACCTTCTTGGTGGCTCTCCTCTTGGGAGTGGCCTTGCTGCACGTCGTAGACAAGCTGACGCCAAAAATTCCCTTCCTCAGCGTTGAACAGAATCCAGTCGCGGTGGGCATATATGTTTTTGGGTACTTGGTTTTCTTTGGACTGATAATCCACAGTGCCCTGATAATGCCTTTGTGAGCGATCATGCCAAAACATTCGAGGGCCATTGTGCTCACTTCAGCTATCCTGGCAGTGTTGGTGCCTGCTTCTATCCTGGCTATACCGTCGGCACAATTCTATCAAGAAGCCGGAGAGATCTTTGATGATTGGGATATATGTCGTACTGATGCTGCCGGTGAAGACGGTTTCTTCCAGATTTCTAGCACGGGTTTTCGTCCCATTATCGTGGGCGAGAGTCTGGGGACAAATGCAGACCAAGCTTATCGTATTGGCCAGCAATTTGCCGGAGACTATTCAGATACGCATCAGAGAGGGGTGGAGATTTTTGCTTTTGCGCGTGATAGAGTTAGATATAGCTCCGATGAAAGTCAATTCAGCTTTCCAGAATTCGCTCAGAATGCTGACGAGCTGGCGGCGACTATTGAGGACAAGGGGGTTGCCCATGGTGATTGCGAGGACTATGCGGTATTGCTTGCTGTTATGTATAAAGGTGCGGGGTTCCGTTCCGCCATAGTGTTAACGCCCGAACATGCTGCGGCTCTGGTTTACTTGCCCGAATACAGAGACGCTAATCAAAGCCTATCTGTTGACGGTGAGGCTGGATGGATCTGGGCTGAAGCTACGGGCGGAAATAATCCTCTGGGTTGGATGCCAGAGGAATTTTTGGGAACTGAGCTAGAAGTCTACGAAGTTGACGATAGAGCCATAACTAAGGGAGAGCCACCCGATAAGCCTTCCATCGTCATTACCCCGGATAGTGGCAGCAGCGGAATCCACATATCCCCCTTCTTCATTGTCATTGGCTTTCTATTCCTTATTTCTTTGCTTCGCAGGCGGCGCTGAGTCAACCTGGTTCCGGCTTTGCCCAACGTAAACCCGGCTTGGTAGCCAAAGAACTTAAACGCGGCCGAAGGGATTCAAGTTCAGTTCCTCAATGCCTCATACCAGGAGAACTCAGACTTCACACGGAGACTGTATCAACATGAAAGGAATCGCCTCAGAGTGGAAATTGTGACACCTGTTCCAGGTCCTTAACGACGTCCCTGAAGTCTTTGAAAGGCTTACAATTCAGGTTGTTCTCTTTACTGTACGCCAGTAAGTCGCCGGTGGCAAACACACGATGAGCATATTTTGCCGGAGCAACATCGGAATCGCCATTCCCTATGTATATTACCCTGTACCCTAACCTGAGAAACGATTCGATATATGCCTCTTTGAAGCCATCATTTACCCTTTTGCCATCCGGCCCCATATATCGAACTTTCATTCCTGCTGGGTGGAAGGAAGCTTGAGCAGCATACGCTTCGACGTCTCCCAGCCCCAAGTCCTTCAGCACAGCCCTTATGTAGAAATCCAGGCCATTGCTCACAATGACCAATCTGAAGCCTTTGTTAAGGCAGTAATCTACTAGTTCGTGAAATCCAGCTCGCACCTTAACCCCGCCTTGTAGAGCCTCCAGTAGTCTATGTTTATCCGCTTTAACCATGGCAAAAGCCCTGGTATTGAACTTCCCGACAGATATCTTGTGCTCCCTATACTCTCTTAGCAATGTCCGCCAATCTCCCTGAGCGAAGGCGTCCAGAAGAAGGAAGCTAATGTCTTCTTCGGTAATCGTGCCGTCGAAATCACATTGAACCAAGGTTTTCATCCCTAACACTCCAGTACAACATACAAACTCTC
Organism: Dehalococcoidia bacterium; assembly: GCA_049671165.1. GTDB lineage: Bacteria > Chloroflexota > Dehalococcoidia > GIF9 > AB-539-J10 > RBG-13-51-36. The sequence goes on from JBATUN010000035.1 coordinate 78,313, forward strand.
CTTTGCGACCTCACCTTTTATGCTTAGCGCTCGAAGACAACCACGGTTACATTAGCACACTGTGTCAGGAAGATAAAGGCAAGGCTCTCTTTGCCGACACGTAAATTGACAGCATCTATTTTTGAAGCTATCATTCATTCTTCGTGGGAGACATAGAGCGCACCTCGACGCTTGCTGAAGCAGCCGACGCTTTTCTAGCGCATTTGCCACCCGAAGAAAGGGGGAAAGTACAGGCAGAAATACTTAAATTCGTCAGATGGCTTGGCTCAAGCAGGCAGGTGAAGGACATCAGTCCCGTGGACGTGGCTAGCTACGGCGAACAGATTACCCAATCGGCAGTCAAACCCCTCAGGTCTTTTCTTGCGTACATCCGGAAACAAAGCTCCAGCAGCATAGGTTTAGCTCCTCACCTCAGAGCAAAGAAAACTTCTTCAAAAACAGTCGCCATTTGGCGGAGTGGTCAGCAGGGCCACGTTACGCTTACGGCGCAAGGCTACGCAAAATTAGAGAGCGAGTTAGCTAACCTGAAAAGTCAGGGCTCTCAAGTTATCAAGGAGATACAAAAAGCAGCCGCCGACAAAGACTTTCGCGAAAATGCCCCTCTGGCAGCAGCTAGAGAGCAAAAGGCTCATCTGGAAGGAAGAATCAAGGAGATAGAGTCAACCCTGAATCAGGCCAAGATAATGGGGGAAGACCACGACACGACCGCAGCTGAACTCGGAGACACAGTAGTACTTCGTGATTTATCCTCAGACAAAGAGTCCAGCTATACTCTAGTCGACCCGGCGGAAGCAAATCCAGTCAAGGGTAGACTTTCTGTTGCTTCTCCCCTGGGCAAAGCAATCCTGGGCAAACAAATCGGACAAACAGTCGAAGTTGCTGCGCCTGCCGGCACCTTCTGTTGCCGCATTGAAAGCATTGTGGCCCTATCATCGGAACAGAAGGAGAAGTGAGTCCGCAGCCTGAGAGAAACTGACAGGCGCAAATAAGTAAGACGGGGTCCAAGCTGCGCCAGTCTTTTTCCGCTTCTACTGCGCAGAGATTCCATGGTTTGTTGATTCCTCAGACGTATGGCATAATGAACTAAGCCCCGAGAAGCGGAGGGATCGCATAGTGGTCTAGTGCGGGCGCCTGCTAAGCGCTTACTCCGAGTTAAATCGGGGTCGAGGGTTCGAATCCCTCTCCCTCCGCCAGTCAGGATTTTTCAAGGATTTATTTGCCTCGCTTTGGGAGGCCCAAACTGCCAAAGACCCGGAAAAATATCGGCTCGAACCATATTTAGAAAGAAGATTTTTTACTTTATGAATATTTCTGACCAAAAATTTTATGATAAAGTTGCCAAAAAATTTGGAGGATACAAATCTAAAGCAATTTACCAAAGTAATTTTCCTAACGGAAACCCTGAAGAAATTTTTCTTGAAGAGCTTACTAAATACAGCGGTAAAGATAAAGTAGCTCTTGACATTGGTTGTGCAGATGGAAGATTTACTCTTAAAGTAGCTGAGAAATTTCATAGAATTTTTGGTATTGATATATCTTCTGAAATGCTTGCCAAAGCCAAGCAACTTCAAGAAGAACGGAAAGTTTCTAATGTTATTTTCCAAGAAGCTAACGCAGAAAAACTTCCATTTCAAGATAAGTACTTCGATTTGATCTATAGTCGTAGAGGCCCTTCTCCCTGTACTGAAATTAGTAGGGTAATTAAACAAGCAGGTTATTATCTTGAAATTTGTATCGGTGAAAAAGACGCGAAGGAACTGAAAGAAATTTTTGGAAGAGGACAAGGTTTCGATGAACGCGACAATCCGGTATCCAAAACAAAAACTGATAATTTGAACACCTATGGTTTTAAAACTATTTTTGTTCAGGATTATTTTTACTCAGAAATCTATCCTGACCTAGAAAATTTAGACCTTTTTCTCCAGGGCGTTCCCATCTTCAAAGACTTCGACAGCGAAAAAGATAAAGATTCTCTACTCTCTTATGCCAAGGAAATGAGGGTCGCCAGCGGAATAGAATTGAGACGCCACAGAGTTGTAATCGTTGCAAGAAAACCATAAATTGAATTTGCCGCCAAAGAAAAACTTGAAATTGTTAAAGATCGCGGCGAAGCCGCCGCGACTGCCTCTCTGCCTCGCCCGCTGCAGGTGGGCGAGGCAGAAAATTCGTTCGAGCTATATTCAATATACACCGCCAAAAGGTCGAGGAATTAAATCACGATTACGGACCATTCCCTCGCCACACATAGGCATATAGGTTATCTACCAGTCTTCCCATATTTCTGTATGGCTTACAGTGACGACGTCAAAGCCCACTTCAAGTCATAACCTAGCTGCTCAGGTTTGTCAAATTCTGGACTTTGCTGCCACCCTCATGGCCCTATGATGCAGGGCCGTCTACTAGCCGAAGCCTATAAATTGGCTGCCCGGTCCAGGCAGCGCTTCCACCGGGCATCTACCCAGTGCTGCAGTGCTTCAATTTGCTCTTCGCTAATACTCTTGAACCTTCCCTGTTCCACGAGATATTCTCTCAATGGCTTCAGGTTGCCCCTGCGGGCAATGGACTCACTACCTTCAGTGAGGCGGAAGACACCGTCTTCAACCTCATAGAGTATCACCCATCCCGTTTCCACTGCGAGCTTGCCAATGCTGATAGTGTTATTGAAAGGGAATGACCATCCCGGGGGGCAAGGTGTGAACACATGTATGAACCTGGTCCCTCGTATCGCCTTGGCTTTCCTGACCTTTTCATAGAGGTCGAGGGGATAAGAAGCATTTGCGGTGGCAACATAAGGGATGCCATGTGCCTCCATTATAGCCGCTATGTCTTTTTGGTTCTGCTGCTTCCCCAAAATCGGCGTAGTGCCTGAGATCGCACCCAGTGGCGTGGAGCCTGAGCGCTGATTGCCAGTGTTCATATAGCCTTCGTTGTCGTAGCAGATATAAAGAAAGTCAGTTTCCCTTTCGGCAGCGGCGCTAAGTGCTTGGATTCCTATATCGTGCGTCCCACCATCACCAGCAATAGCCAGTACCGTCAACCCTTCTTTGTCCAACGCTTTCAACCCGGCAACCAAGCCCGTAGCTGACGCCGCGGTGGTGGCAAACGGCGTATTTACACAGGGGACAGTGACAGACGTCACCGGATACATGCCATGCAGTACCGTAAGACAACTCGCTGGCACCGTCGCAATAACCTGCCCTTCCAGCGCCTTTAGAATGTAACGATAAGCCAGCGACAGGGCACAGCCAGGGCAGGTCCTATTACCTGGCAGGAGATATTCCTTTTCGGTCATGTTGACGGCGGTAGTCTTCATCCTATAATCACCTTCAAATGGCACATATCCATTCGGGATACTCTCTGTTCAAATCGCCCTCCTTCACCGATAACAGCGACTTGTTTACCGCATCTGCCATCTCCCTTGCTTTAACGTCACGACCACCCAGTCCAATAATGAAGTTCCGTATTACCGCTCTTGCAGAACTTCCGTAGAGGGCTGATTTTATCTCCGAGCAGGTGGCTCCTTCTAAGCCGTAGCTGATATTCTTATCGAAAATCACAACAAGACGAGACTTCTCTAGTGTCTTGGCCACATCTGCCTTAGGGAATGGCCTGAACACTCTCAACCCCAGAACACCCACTTTGTGCCCGGCCTCCCGTAGCATGTCTGCGGCTACTATTGCCTCCATAGCTAGACTGCCCATGGCAACAATAACTACATCGGCGTCATCCAGTCTGTTCTCCCAAAACATATTGGCGTAGCTTCTGTCAAACAACTCTCCGAATTCTTGACCCACCTTGATTATGGTGTCTCGGGAGTTCTGCAACGCTTCCTGGAGAAGATACCGTAGTTCCATGTATCCGTGGCAGAGCACGCCTTCAGCGTTAATCCTGGGATTGGCCAACGTCACAAGGTTATAGTTTTTGGGGTTGGCTGGGTCCAGTATCGTGTGTGGTTTATACTGAGGCAGAAACCTGTCCACAATCCCCTGTGACGGGACATCCACAGGCATTTCAGTGTGAGATAAGATATAACCGTCGTAGCAGACCATAACCGGGACATAAACTGACTCAGCAATCTTATAAGCCTGGATTATCGAATCCAATATCTCCTGATTGTTTCGAGCATATATTTGTATCCAACCGGTGTCTCGTTGGGATATGGAGTCCTGCTGGTCATTGAGCACATTCCAGGGTGCTCCGATAGCACGGTTTACGCAGGCGAGCACCACAGGAAGGCGTGCCCCAGCAGCCCAATGGAGCATCTCATGCATGTAGGCCAAACCATGCGAGCTAGTAGCAGTAAAGGTTCTGGCTCCCACCGTGGAAGCTGAAGTGCATACGGCGAGGGCACTGTGCTCACTCTCGACTGCAATGTATTGAGCATCGAGTTCGCCTTTTTCGACAAACTCTGATAGCCTCTCGGTGACTGGTGACTGGGGTGTAATAGGATAGGCAGCAATCACCTGAACCTGGCTGAGTCTTGCCCCCTCGGCAGCAGCATGATTGCCATCCAGCATCCGGGTGCCACCTTTTTCCCCCATCCTTTTGTTCACCAATATCACTTACTCCGTCTCATCGAGACAGGACCCCTGTTCACGTATCATGGTTATAGCGTGCGCCGGACATATCTGCGCGCATATTCCGCAGCCCTTGCAATATTCCATATTTATCTGGATGGGTATGGTTCTGCTAATAACAGCATCTGGACAATAGAGCCAGCATAAAAAACAGGAAGCCTTGTTCTGTCTAGCAGGGAGACACTTTTCCTGGTCTATCACTGGAAACGAGTCGCGCCACTCGCCTGTCTTACCTGCTTCACCAACAGCCGGTGATGATTCACCGCATATGTGTTGGCAATCTCTGGTTCCCATGGTTTGGTATTACGTTATTCTTTCAAGTCTAGTTATCTTGTAGGTCCGGTCAATTGCGGCGAGATTAATACTTGCCTCTTGGTCGGGGAATCGTTCTCTTATTGCCCTCTCTACACTTGACATGCCCACCGCTTCAGTGGCACGGATAAATGCACCCAGTATCGCCGTATTCACAACCGTTATGCCCGCCACTATCAGTCCCAGGCTTGAGCATACTTCAGTAGCATCAGCAGTAGCAATATTGAACCCGCCTCCAAGGTCAAGCTCTTTGGGATGTCGCCAGGAATTTAGGATCAGCCATCCTCCCTTGACCAGCCCGCTCGTTACCTCGTCGTATTTCAGCAAGGTATGGTCCAAGACTACCACCACATTGGGGCTCTCTACCTGAGATACGACCATTATTCTTTGCGGAGCAAGTCTCGTTGAGGCGCTGACCGGAGCACCGCGCCTCTCGGCACCGAACGATGGTGCTGCAGTCACCCCCAGGTAGCCCTCAAGGTAGGCTGCTTGTGCCAGAATCTTGGCAGCCGTTATCGCTCCTTGACCACCCCGCCCATGCCACCTAATTTCATAATAGTCTTGCATCCACAGATAGCGTCTTATGATTACGTCGGTCTTGGAACTATCGTTCCTTACTGCAAGCTTCGCAGTATATACTATAGCTCATTAGTTGCATATGTCAAACACAGGCAACCCACTAGAACACGTTGCGGCACTAGCGCCAAATCCATTATGATTTTGCTACCAAGCTTTGCCCGCAGAAAGCTTGAAATCGTCCCTGTCAATTGCACTTCAGGGCGAGGGGATAGAAGAGTCGAGAAACCCTACAATACTTCGTTCTGAGCTTCTCTCCGGTCGCTTCAGAAGCCTATAAGCTTCTTGCCCTCATCCAGCAGCTGACTCGCCCTTTCCAAGCTTTCAGCTTCGGCATAGATGCGGACCAGCGGTTCTGTGCCGGAAAAGCGGATGAGCAGCCAGGACTCGTCGCCAAGGAAGAAGCGAAAACCATCTGTGGTATCTATCTTGATCACTCTTGAACCAGCTACGGTGGCCGGGGCACTGGAGCTTAATCGGTGCACAATCGTCTGACGTTTAGCTGCGGAGATATGAAAATCCCTGCGCTCATAATAGTGGGGGCCAACTTTGCTGTAAAGGTAATCCAGAAGTTGAGATGGTGTTTTCTTCGTTTTTGCCATGAAGTCAAGAAAATAAAGACCAGCAAGTATGGCATCTCTCTCCGGTACATGCCCTCGGAAGCCATAGCCGCCGCTTTCCTCCCCACCAATGATAGCGTTCTTCTTAATCATCAAGGGAGCGACATATTTGAAACCCACCGGTGTTTCATAAACAGGCACATCGAAGAGCTTCCCCAGGCGAGAAATCATGATGGTAGAAGTGAGCGTCCTCACTATGGCACCACGCTCACCACGGACTTCGAGGAGATACAGGCAGAGCAAGGCAAAGACTTGATGTTGCGTCAAGAAACGTCCCCTTTCATCTATGATGCCAATACGGTCGGCGTCTCCATCGGTGGCTAAGCCCACGTCAGCTTTCCGCGAAACGACCAACCGGGAAACCTTGGTCAAGTTCCTAGCAATTGGCTCCGGCTGAATTTGGGGGAATGAAGGATTCCTCTCAGCGTTGATTTCGGTAACCTTAAGGTTACCACCTTGAAGCATTGCCTTGAAATAGCCAATGCCAGCACCATACATGGGGTCAACCATGATATTCAATTTCTGGCGGCGTAACTTTTCTATATCCACAAAGCGACTAAGGTGCTCGAAATAAACCGGAGAGGGGTCCACATAGTCAACAACCCCTTTCTTGAAGGCCTTATCCAGAGCAAGCCGTTTCACACTCACTCCGCGGCGGGTTAGAGAAGCGATATTCTCTTCTATTCGAGAAGTCACCTCCTCTGGAGCACTGGCACCATCCTGAGATTTGTATTTGAATCCGTTCCACGAACCAGGGTTGTGGCTGGCAGTTATTACGATGGCCCCCGCAGACTTTGTGGCTGGGACGGCAAAGCTCACCACCGGAGTAGGAGCCGGCTTGAGGCAGAGGTGGACTTTGATACCGTTGCCAGCCATCACTTCAGCAGCGGCAGCAGCAAAATCCTCGGAGGCGAAGCGAGTATCATAGCCAATGACCAGACCTCGTTTATCGAGTCTGTCCTGCTTGAGATATCCTGCTACTGCCTGAGCACAGATGCGCACGTTATCGAAGGTGAAATCCTCGGCGATAATCGCTCGCCACCCATCAGTACCGAATTTGATTGGATTAACCATAACACTCTATTTTGTCCTCCGTACTCATAGTCATAGAAAACAGGGGAATCTCAGATTCCTATTGGAGTCCCACGTCGGTTCCGGGACAACGACACTTATGATTCACCGCATCCAACTACATCTCAGGTGTGTGCCCGCTCTACATAAGAATTTGCTTGGACGCCACCGACGTCATGAGAGATGTCGACTAGGGGTATGTCCGGCTAAGCTCTCCATAGGCCTTGTGACCACTGCAAGAGATTTACCAGCGGATCGATGAGCACCTCCCTGACAATTGCACGCACGAAATCGTTCTTGGCTATGAAGTTGGCAACAGGTGGACTGAGTTTGTAATAAGCGTCTACAAATCGCGAACCCAGGCTATTCTCCAGTAATACTCGGTCTCGGAAATCGCGCAGTATGTCAAGCTCCGGGGCTGTCTCTGTGCCATAGGCCGCGGTGGCGATGAAGCACCGGTCCCTCAACCAATCCCAAAAGCCTCCCCCGGGCGGCCAGACACCGATCTCATCGAATCGCACTTCGGCCCCGTCGCTCCAGCCAGTTCCGAGGAGACAGATCCTCAAATGAGTCGTTCCGGGTGGCGCCTCTATCGTATCAGTCTTCTGTACATAGGAGCCGCCTGTATCATTGGTGAATAGCATTCTTGTCGAACTCAGCTTTCTTCCTTCTTGCCCCTCCCAGAAGTCGACATTGATGACGCCGGTGACATTGCCGGAAACATATATCCATCCCCAGATCTCATAGTCCAGTACCGCTTCGGCGTTTTCGATCCACTGGGTGAGTGTCTCACCATCCTCGTCTATCACGGCGGCCCAGCTACCTGCATAGATTAGTCCGGTACTTACGCGCGCAGCGTTCCCAGTTAGCTCCCAACCGTACGGGGCTTCGTCTTCTCCCTGCTCGAAGCTCTGGTTCACAACCATTCCTCCTGCCGCTACATAGCTAAAAGGCAACAAGACCAAAACCCCCGTCACAATGAGCAAAGCTGCCAGCATGATTCTCACGTATCTACTCATATCCCACCCCCTCTTGTAACAGTTTAATTTTTCCAAGATTCTAGCTCCTAGCCAATATTGTATCATACCGCGCACCGCCAAGATTTTTCAAGAATTTCGTCAACATTGATAAGAAGTTAACAAATTGGGTAAGAAGGGCTCAGTCCCTGCCTGACACCACCCCTTAATAGCAAGCTGATAAGCTAGAAAAGACTCGATGGAGTTTGCGGGGCAATTTACCTGTTACCAAGCGCACCATACAGGCAATACTTCTAACAACTGAACAGTGGAAGGAAGGAAAATTTCAAACAATCAACGACAGACTTTCCAGTCTATCGACCGGCCTAGGAATCCCTAAGCTTTTGCTTATGACTCCTTAGAAAGGAGGTGATTCAGCCACACGTTCCCGTACGGCTGCCTTGTTACGACTTCGTCACAGTTACCAACCCCACCTTAGGCGACTGCTCCCCGACAAGTCGGGTTAGCCCATCGACTTCAGGTGTTGCCAACTCCCATGGCGTGACGGGCGGTGTGTACAAGGTCCGAGAACGTATTCACCGCAGTATAGCTGACCTGCAGTTACTAGCAACTCCAACTTCATGCAGGCGATTTCAGCCTGCAATCCGAACTGAGGATGATTTTAAGGGATTAGCTCCGGATCGCTCCTTGGCAACCCTCTGTATCATCCATTGTAGCGTGTGTGTAGCCCAGGACATAAAGGCCATGCTGACTTGACGTCATCCTTTCCTTCCTCCTTGCTGTACAAGGCAGTCTCCTATGAGAATTTAACATAGGACAAGGGTTGCGCTCGTTGCGGGACTTAACCCAACACCTCACGGCACGAGCTGACGACAGCCATGCAGCACCTGTGACAGCTCCTGACTGGATACAGGTCGTCTTCCTTTCGGCTTTCTACTTCTGCCATGTCAAGTCCTGGTAAGGTTCTTCGTGTATCATCGAATTAAACCACACGCTCCGCTGCTTGTGCGGACCCCCGTCAATTCCTTTGAGTTTCAGCCTTGCGGCCGTACTACCCAGGCGGGACACTTAAAGCGTTAGCTTCGACACAGAAAGGGTCGATACCTCCTATATCTAGTGTCCACCGTTTAGGGCGTGGACTACGCGGGTATCTAATCCGCTTCGCTCCCCACGCTTTCGAACCTCAGCGTCAGAAACAGCCTGGGAAATCGCCTTCGCCACTGGTGTTCTCTCCAATATCTACGCATTTCGCCGCTACACTGGAGATTCCATTTCCCTCTGCTGCTCTCAAGTCCCTCAGTATCAAATGCCGTTTTCTGATTGAGTCAGAAGATTTCACATCTGACTTAAGGAGCCGCCTACGCTCCCTTTACGCCCAGTAAATCCGAATAACGTTCGCCTCCTACGTATTACCGCGGCTGCTGGCACGTAGTTGGCCGAGGCTTATTCCTTGGGTACCGTCAAGATTCTTCCCCAAGAAAAGAGGTTTACAACCCGAAGGCCTTATTCCCTCACGCGGTGTCGCTGGGTCAAGCTTTCGCTCATTGCCCAAAATTCCTTGCTGCTGCCTCCCGTAGGAGTTGGGGCCGTGTCTCAGTCCCCATCTGGCTGACCATCCTCTCAGACCAGCTACTGATCATCGCCTTGGTAAGCCATTACCCTACCAACTAGCTAATCAGACGCAAGCCACTCTTGGAGCGCCCGAAAGCTTTAATAACGAAGCTTACGCTTCGTTACCACATGGGACATTAGCTCGCCTTTCGACAGGTTATTTCCCACTCCAAGGCAGGTTACTTACGTATTACTCAGCCGTTTGCCACTAGGTTACAATCCGAAAACCATAACCCCGTTCGACTTGCATGCATAAGGCGCACCGCCAACGTTTATTCTGAGCCAGGATCAAGCTCTCCACTAAAAACCTTCCTTCCACTATTCAGTTGTTAAAGTACCAGAACGCCAATATTCTACAAGAACGCCTCCTCCTCTGTCAACTTCCTTCTTGGCCCAAAGGCAAAACATAATAATACGTTAGTCCCCGGTGCCAAAGCAAGTTTGACATCAGGGAGCCTTTCCATTATATTTTGTGGTATATTCATACGGGGCCCCGTGGTGTAGCGGTTTAACATGCCACCCTGTCACGGTGGAGATCAGGGGTTCAAATCCCCTCGGGGTCGCTTCCTTTAATACACAGCCCGAGAGCCCCTCCTGCCCGACACATGAAGAACCGCTTGGCTTCGAATGCCTACTGCAAATCATGTTGCAGCGGACTTTTTTGGTGATCTGCACGATTCCTGATTCCCCTTTAGATAGCCCCGCTTCCCAAATAGATTAGTACGATGACGATGGCGAGCAAGAACCAGTATAAAGCCGGAACCGGCCCCCACCACTGTTTGTGCCACCAGATTCTCCCTTTGCGGAAGTTCTTAATCCCATAATGCGGATTTAGAACAAACCAGAGAAAGTCTTCTAGAAGAACCATACCTACGTAAAAGCCCAACAGCAGGCTTTCCAACTGCCAGCTCCACGAAACGAAAAACAACGGCAGATGAACTATGGCAATCAGAAACAGCGTCATAAAAAGGTGGTAGCCGGTTATCGGGCGTCCACCCGTGAACTTGACAAGCCATCCCGTTTCTATACGCCAGCATGGTAGCTTCGCTGCCCAGCCATCTTTGCCTTCGATTTGAATTTCCCAGAAGGCAAGTAGAAAGGCCAGGAAGATCATAAAAGCGATTAATCCTATTATCACTACTATCTCCTTCGGTATTTTTGGCTAGTTTACCATTTCCCTCAGCCGGGTTTGGTGAAATCAGCTACAAGATGAGCATGATTACTATTGTATTATGGAGAGTGTGTTAAGTGGCTGCCTCATTGGTGATAGACCGCATACTCAATCTTACCAACGAATGACCAAGCTGAAGAACACAACGGTGATAGCTACTCGTTCCGAACACTGGCTAGTTGGTCCAGTGCTAATTGCCAAGTCCCTCAAGTTCTTCTTCAGCGAAGCGTCTGACTGTCGTCAAACCTCTGGACTCAATCCTAGCCATATACCAGAAGCGAAAGGCATCCTTAGTGGGTTCTTTGTCCACAACACCGATTTGCCCTCTATACGCTGAAGGGGAATCGGCCTTGATTTTCACTTTGCTGCCCTTCTTGAACTTGGGCGCCATCCTCCCATACCCTCGGGGAAGGTCATACTCCCTGCGTTTAATTGGGTCAGACAGAACGGCGTAAGCCTCGTTTATCCTCTCCATTTCTTCATGGGCTTCCTCGCTTTCCCAATTCCTGTCCGGGTGGCATTGAAAAGCCAGTCTATGATAAGCCCTCTTTATTTCCTCTGGGCTGGCATCTGCGGCAATGCCCAAGACTTCGTAGTAGTCTCGTTGACTTTGTCTTCCGCACGTAATGACTCCCATCGGAAGTATTATACTGTTATCTAAGGGACAGTCAATAGCTATTTTGTACTATGTTTAAGCCACCCTATAGAGCCAAGAAGCAATGATTCATCTTTTGGCGCAGTGGAATAATATTGGAGCTTCTATTGCCTAAGCTGTACTCACTATACGTACTAATGCCTATCTCTTAAGCCTACTTTGGATAGCATTACTCCTTAGTCTTCTGAGAGTATAATTATCGTTGGTGAGCTAGTGCTTCCATGGTTCTCAGAGAAATCTACGCGCGCAGTATATTGGCCAAATCACAGGTCTTCGATTACGCGGTCAATCCTTACGTCGGCTGCCAGCACGGTTGCACTTATTGCTACGCCCGCTTTATGAGGAGATTCACTGGACATAAAGAGCCGTGGGGTGAATTTGTTGATGTGAAGATTAACGCCCTGGCTCTCTTGGAACACGAGATAGATAAGAGACCGCCCGGTAGAGTATGGGTGAGTGGAGTGTGCGACCCCTACCAACCACTTGAGTCGAAACACGAATTGACAAGAAAGTGCTTGGAAACACTGGTGGAATACGGCTGGCCCATAACAGTCCAGACGAAATCACCGCTTGTGTTGCGTGACATAGACCTACTTACGAGAAGCGATAAGATCGAGGTGGGCTTATCAGTTACCAGTGCAGACGACGGGATAAGAAAGTTGTTTGAACCAGGTGCGCCATCTATTAAGGAAAGGATTAAAGCACTCGAGGAACTACATCTTGCCAACATTAGAACCTATGGCATGATTGCACCAATGCTTCCCGGTGCGGATGAACTCGCTGACCAACTTAACGGGAAGGTGGATTACGTGCTGATTGACAGAATGAACTACCATTATGGCGATTGGGTGTATAGAAAATACCGTCTCGACGATGCCGTAAGCTACGATTTCTTCTTATCAAAAGGGAGAGAGCTTGCCTCTGCCTTTACAAAACAGGGCATCGAATGTCGGCTGTTATTTTGATGGCGTCGGGCTGAAGGCTTTACTTCTTGATTATGCTGCGTAATGAGACAAGGCAACGTTCACGTAGCCAAGGAATTCGCCCCAGAATATGCTCGCATTTACTTTGATGTCAGTCGGTGCGTATGGCACTGAACAAAATGAGTCAACGTGCAACAATCCAAGCTTCTGTTGCCCGAGCTGCATAATACAGACTAATGTTCATCTCTTGAGTCTACTTTGAATAGCGTAGCTCTCAAGTTCTCTGATGGCATCGGCAGCGATCCAGCGAGCAGCCTTCGAGTCGAGTCGCTGAATTTCCTTTGCAGTATTTATTGCGGCCTCATTCAAATTGAGGTTCCTTTTCCCGATGTTCCTAAGAGCCCAGTTCACTGCTTTCTTAACGAAGTTACGCTCGTCCGTAGCCTCTCGTATTATTACAGGAAGTAATTCGATGAATTTGTCATCACTCACCTTCTTATCATGCCATGCCAGACAAGCTATCAGCGAAAAGGCAGTCCTTTTGACAAACTCTTCATCCCTCTCAGACCAGTCAATAATCTTCTTCCAGGCTAGCTGGTTCTTTTCAAAAAGATTCATGCACACCTGGTCGCAGACATCCCATGAATTAATGCCTTTCACCCAGTCCTCCATCTGCTCTTCGGTTAGCTTATCAGGGTCACCAACCATCGCAGCCAAGATCCTTGCTTCAGCTATTCCAGTTCTCCATAAATCCAGTGCCAGCTTGTGGTCTCTACCTAGCTCTTTAGCCAGTTTTCTCATATCAGGAACCGAGACGCCCAATCTCTTCTCAACTGTCATCCCGTATTTAGCCATTCCTGTTAACTGCTCTGGCTTGGCCTTGCTCTGGAGTCTGTCCAACACATCCTTCACAGAAGCCATTGTTTACTCCTTTCGTACTACTAGAAAATGCGGAACCCGTCATGCTCAGGGATACGCAAGCTCTTTGGACTGCGCAGAAAAGTAGAGCGTGATGTATCTTCCCAGTTCACCTTCTTGCTAAACAAACCACCGTAATCTTGTGTCACTAGATAATCAATAGTCCAATCACTGTAAAGGCAGCAATAGGAGGCAGAGCCGGCATCGGCTTCCCCTTTAGAAATATCGCCTGGATCGCATAGACGCTAACCAGTCCCAGTAATCCGAGCGCTGCAATAATAGCCGCTGGCTTTAAGCCCTGGGCAAAATAAACGGAGGCTGTAAGCAGACAGGGGAAAGCAATGTCGCCACCACCCAGTATGGAGTACTCCCTTTCGGCGGGATTCAGTTCTATCATTTTCTCTCCATGTTTCTTCAAGTTTAAGTTCCACTCAGAATAGTCTTTGGGAATAATCAGTGCCGGCAGGGCATTTACTTGCGATAGCCTGTCTGCCATCCAGAGCATAAATTTGAAACGAACCGCCAGAAAGTCATAGACGGCGAGTGCCAAAATAATAGCCATAGCTGTCCACGGCGTAATAAAGCGACCGAAAACTGCTCCTAAACTACTAACCGCCAGAATCAACACCAGATTATGTAGCCAGACAAGTGGTACCAGGAACCAGACTGTTCCGAATGCAACAGCGATGGCGACAGCTAACGGAAGGGGCACATAGAAGACAGTGGCGATGAATGCGCCCCAACTAAATAGAAGGGCAAACAAGAGTCTGAGAAGGACTTTTAAAGCTGTAAGAGGAATCTTGTAGAGCATAAGTCCCAGCACAGCCACTGCCGCAAAAATATAGATTAGAATTGGCCCCAACGCTGAATTGGCCGGGACGTCGATAACCTCCCCGGAGGGCAATGTCACCTCCCCCGGCCACCAAGCTATCGGCGCCGGTGGCTGGGTCGGTATATCTATATCATTCTCATCCAGGAATGGGTCTATACGGGGAGCAACGAGAAGGATGAGCATTTGAGCGACGACAAAAAGAAGAAGGCCCAAATAGACCGTATTCAGCTTTGACGGCCTCTTTGTGCTCATATAGGGGGGTATTTTATATTAAAGAAGACTCAATGTCGAAGTATGACTGTGACTATCAGCACGGGCAAATTGGACAGTCTGAACAAGTGCTTATTGACTGATTTCAGACTTAAGGGCCGATTTCAATAATGCTGTGTATGCTTCTTCCTCGGTATCGGCTATCTCATTGAGTAATGCTGAGCAGCCTCGACCATCGTATTCCAGTGCTCGCTCGCACAATTTAACAATGAGTTCTCCAGATTTTCCAAAAAGACTAGATGCATTGCCCCACTCTTTTCGTTGATATTTCTGTCCCAAGTTCTCAAACACTCGTGCCTGTTCAAATCGCAACCCATCGTTGTGAGATAAGTCTTCGGCAATAAGTGGTGGCGTTAACCCAGCGTATGCGACCATATGTCTGAAGCAATCCGTATTCACCCAAGAGATGATCTCTTTTGCCAGCTTTCTCATGGCCGGAATACCGAACATACTTACGGGCGGTTTGAGCATTCGCCTGGCCTTATAGGTAAAACCTTTGTCGGCAATTTCGAGTTCGGTTGGCATCTTCTGAGGTAATTGGAAAACTCTAAAGGTATTCTTTTTGCTCATGCCCGGCACATTGACATCCAGAGCTTCCTCAAGTTCTACGTAAGGAATCTCCTGCACACCGCCTACGCTGCAGTCGCGAACATATACTACCTGCCTCTCGTCATCATAGCCGACCACGAGGACATAGTGGATGGGGACATGTTCCTTCCTGTACAGTTCAGGGTAGTAGTGCAAGTAATACATATCCAGCGCGCCAACCATCACTGGCTCATCGTTCTCCACGTGCCTCTTCATTTTCGGGAATTCGTTCCTGAATGATTTGCCCTCACTCATAGTTTGAGTGAATCCTATTATCTCACCCAGGTCTTGAAGCAAGTATCTAGGATTATTACCCCAGTAAATCATGCAAGGAGGTTTAGCCATCTTGAATTTCAGATAGGCGAACGAAGCCATACCTCCAATAATAGGCAACAGGAAATAATCATATCTGGCTCCCTGCCAGGTTAGAACGTCGAATAAGCCATTAACGTAGCATGTGGATTCGTGAACTTTGTGAGGTATTTCAATCAATTTTGACATTTGCCTATCGCTTGCAGAGGTATAACAGCGTTTTGGTATAGACGGAACGCTGCGAAGCAAGCCTGATTTTGCCCGCGGCATTGTAGCAAACAAACCCTTTCTCCAACCTGAGCACCTTAGGAAAAGAGGGTTTGTCCCTCAATTTCTCCTGCCACGTCTTCTTGATTACTCCTCCCAGCGGTATTTGTGTTTCTTTTGGCGTAGCTTATCAAGCTGGCACTTATAACATAGGCCGTTATGGCAGCATATCACCCCTCCACATTCAGGGCAGCGCCACTTTGCCACTTCTTTTTCCAGGAACCTCTCCATACCATACTTCTTCATGTATTCGAGGTTCTCTATCATACTCATATGGTAGAAAGTCCGGTAGCGCTTGTCGAGAGTCTTTAGACTTTGGCAGGGGAAATCCTCGCAGTCGTAGCAAAATCGCACAAGCTCTTTCCTCAGCAGTTCACACTGCCTTTTGTAGTGACAATTCTTGTCGCCCGGTAGGCAGCCAGCGCAGTACGTCTTCCCAAACCCCTTCTTCTTCAGGTTGTCCTTCATCGCCAGGTAGCTAGCGCACAAGCCACAGTTCATGCCGCAGGGAGCGATTAGTTCTTCATTCATGACTTCCACAACAGTAATATACAGGATTTCAAGCGATAGACACCAGTTCGATAACGGTCAATCTGCCTCAGCACTGGAGTGAGTAATAAGCGGATGGGTCAAGGGATTGTTTGCCAGCACGGCGAGTTGACGGTAACCCAATAAAGGGATATTATTAATATGCAATGTTTCGCATTTGCTACAATAACGAAATAAAGAGGGAAAATGGAATCATATCTGGAGCAATATCTATATATCATAGTTGGTCTTGCTCTTGTCTTGGGCGTCCTTATTGGCTACTTTGTCAGGCAGCTCGTAGCCAATCGGGAGATCCAAAGAACAAGAAAAGAGGCACAGAATCTCTTAGATGAGGCAACAACCAAGTATAATGAGCTACTCCGCGCAGCTAGAGAAGAAGCTATCAAGGTTGGCAACGCTGCCGAGGCGGAAAGCAAGGAACGCCGCCTTGAAATACAACGATTAGAAAAGCGTTCTAACCAGAAAGCAGAGGCGCTGGAGCGGAAGTTAGAGGGTGTAGAGCGGCGTGAGCGTGATTTAGACAGCAAGAAAAAAGATGTTGAGAGGATAACAGCTGAACTTCAGACAATAAGAGAAAACCAACTGGCAAAGTTGGAATCCATCTCCGGCACATCCAGTGTAGAAGCAAAGGCTCTCCTACTTCAAGAGCTAAAACAGGAAGTTGAAGAAGAGGGTTCGCGACAAGTTAGGGTGTGGGAGGCGCAGATAAAGGAAGAGGCTGAGGGAAGGGTTCGGGATATTCTAGCCACAGCTATTCAAAGGTGTGCTACCGATGTTGTTTCGGAAACTACAGTATCCGCTGTTCCCTTGCCCAGTGACGAGATGAAGGGGCGGCTTATCGGGCGTGAGGGACGCAATATCCGAGCCTTAGAGCAAGCTACTGGCGTTGACCTTATCATCGACGATACTCCGGAGGCGGTTACTATCTCGAGCTTTGACCCCGTGAGACGTGAAGTAGCTCGCGTTGCCTTAGGCAAACTCATCCTGGATGGGCGCATTCATCCCGCCCGGATTAAAGAAATAGTGGACAAGACCAAAGCAGAGGTTGAAGCTACTGTTCGTAGTGAAGGCGAGCATGCTGCTTACGAAGCTGGGGTGCCAGGCTTACATCCTGAGCTAATTAAGCTGCTTGGCCAGCTTAAGTTTCGTACCAGTTATGGTCAGAATGTTTTGCTTCACAGTCTCGAAGTCTCGCATCTGGCAGGGATGCTGGCTAGCGAGATTGGGGTTAATGTCGGTGCCGCTAGAAAAGCCGGCCTGCTTCATGATATTGGCAAGGCGATAGACCATCAAACACAGGGGCCACATGCCCTGATAGGTGCTGATCTGGTCAAGCAGTGGGATAAAAATCAAGATGTGGTTCAAGCCATTGCTGAACATCATGGCGAGGCAGAGACCAGTACTGTCATGGGCTTCATTGTTGCTGCTGCCGATGCCATAAGCGGTTCGCGCCCTGGTGCCAGACGTGAGTCTTTGGAACAATATCTGAACCGTATTAAGGACCTGGAGGACATAGCTGCTGGTTTCCCTGGTGTGGAAAAGGCTTTTGCCATCCAAGCTGGGCGTGAAGTGCGCGTCATGGTAAAACCAGATAAGGTAGATGATTTAACCGCAGTGAGATTGGCTCGAGATATTGCTAAGAAGATAGAAGAGAGTCTAACGTATCCTGGCCAGATAAAGATACTGGTGATAAGGGAGACTACGGCGACAGATTACGCTAAGTAGATTTGAGAATACTGGCAATAGGCGACATCATCGGCAAGCCTGGTAGGAAGGCAGTGCAGGAAATCCTGCCAGGCTTATGTGGTGAACATAATATTGACCTCGTTGTGGGCAATGGCGAGAATGCTGCCGGCGGGTTGGGGCTGACTCCCGGTACAGCAGAAGAGCTCTTTGATTCCGGAATTGATGTCATAACCAGCGGCAATCATATCTGGGCTTATAACGAGATCCTTCCTTATCTGGACAGTGAGCTTGCTATTCTCCGCCCCTTGAATTACCCACCGATGAATCCTGGCCGTGGCTACTTGCTCAAGAACAATGTCCTGATAGTTAACCTCGTGGGGCGTGTTTTTATGAGCCATGTTGATTGTCCCTTTCGAGCCATGGATCAGCTACTGGTTGAGTTCGAACATAAATCAATCCCTATTATTGTTGACTTCCATGCTGAGGCAACCTCGGAGAAAGTAGCCATGGGTAGATACCTCGACGGACGAGTCAGTGCTGTGGTGGGCACCCATACTCACGTGGGCACCGCTGATGCTCGCATATTGCCCGGAGGTACTGCTTATGTCACCGACATAGGCATGGTTGGGCCTATGGATTCGGTCATCGGGGACGACCCAGATTCTGTAATCAAGCGCTTCCTTACGCAGATACCCAGCCGGCTATCGGTTGGCAAGGGAACAGTTAGCTTCGATGCAATTCTGGTCGAAGTGGATGAGAAGACCGGCAAAGCAGTAGGTATCCAGCGTATCCAAAAAGTAGTGCACTAGTAGGAACAGGGAAGCACTCGGCAGTCGGTTTACCTCAAACTTGATAGCTAAGAAGCCCTCACTTTCTCCATTACTTTGGACATTATCTCGCCAGCTTTACCCCGGATGACTACTGCTGCATGGTGATCGAAGGGAGTCGGAGTTAGATTAACAATAGCTAACTTTGCTTCAGCCTCTCTGGCATATGTCGGAACATAAGCAGCAGGGTAAATAACAAGAGTCGAACCAATGACGATGAAAAGGTCACAGTTCTGCGCCCGGCGGATAGCTTCCCGTAACGTCTCTTGTGGCAATGCCTCCCCGAAAAACACTGCATCTGGCTTCAGGATACCCTGACAGTCGGGGCAATCGGGAACTTCCATCCCCTCCTTTATCTTTCGTAATACTTCCGGCATAGGAAAGCGTCTATGGCAACTTAAGCACACCACCCACCCCATATTACCGTGAAGCTCAAACACCCTATCTCCAGGCACCCCGGCTTTTTCGTGCAGGTTGTCGATATTCTGAGTGATGACGCAATCTAATTTGCCCAACTGGTAGAGCTCGGCGATGGCATAGTGAGCGAGATTTGGCTTAGCCTCAGTAAGAAGCCCGCCTTCGATGGACATCTTCCAGATAGTCTTGCGAGCGGCCGGGCCGCTGAGAAACTTCTGAATAGTGAAGTCCTCAGGGTCATATCTGCTCCAGATTCCTCCCGGGCTGCGGAAATCGGGAATACCCGACTCCGTGCTTATTCCAGCTCCTGTAAACACGACTACCTTCTTGGACTGTATGATAAGCTGAGCTAGCTGTTCCGTTTCTTCCAATATCTTACTCTCTCGAAACTGACTTTCCTGCTTATGAACCGACCTTCACCACCCTCTCGATGCCGCCCAGGTCGGAAATTAGTTCGATACTGGCCTGTGGGAAATAGTCATTCACTAATGAGGTCACCATTTCACCCTGTCCCTGACCTATTTCCAAAAGAAGATAGGCCAGCCCCTGACCAAGGTGGGCCCCCCCTTTCCCCCGCACCTGCTCCAGCATCTCCCGTATCTTGTCCAGGCCATCTCTACCACCGGCCCAGGCTATCATCGGCTCATATTCTCTTATCTCCGGGCTCAAATCTACGACTTCACAGTCTTTGACATAGGGCAAATTGGCTACTATCACGTCGACAGCCTGAGGTAATGGTTCAAGCAAATTACCTTGCAGGAGTCCCACCTGGCCGTTGACTCGATGGCGACGGCAATTTACCTCGGCGACCTGTAGAGCTGCAGGTGAAATATCCGTGGCGTAGATTTTGGCCTGGGGTAATGCTAGGGCCAGACTGATGGCAATAGCTCCACAACCCGTGCCAATGTCGGCTATGGTACTCTGCTCTCCGTGGCGGGAAATACGCTGGGCAAGTTCTACGGCTTCTTCTACGAGAAGTTCTGTTTCCGGTCGGGGGATCAAAGCGCGAGATTCAACATAGAAGTCTATCCCATAAAACTCGCAGTGCCCTAAAATATAAGCGGCAGGTTCTCGATCAAGGCGACGCCGGACAAGATGGCGTAGACGCTCCGTTTCCGCCGAAGTTAAACTCATCTCCGGCTCTGTGTAAAGCCCTGTCTTAGACATTCCCAAGACGTGGCCGAGCAAAAGCTCAGCCTCAACAGAGGCATCAGCAATTTCTGCTCTGCGTAATTTTTGGGTGACTGATTGTAAAGCTTCGCTTAGAATCACGTAACGGCCGCTTCCAGTTGTTCCACCTGCTCTTTACTGATCAGGGCTTCAATGATTTCGTCCAATTCTCCGTCTAGAATCTGCTGAAGGTTGTGAAAACTGAGATTGATTCGGTGGTCGGTGATTCTGTGCTGGGGAAAATTGTAGGTGCGAATCTTCTCTGACCGTTGACCGCTGCCTACTTGCATCCGCCGTTCTTTATCTATGCTTTCAGATTGCTTCCGTTGCTCCATGTCAAGCAGCCTGGCCCGAAGTACCGCCATTGCCTTCATCCTGTTCCTTACCTGAGACCTTTCATCCTGGCAGGAAGCCATTATGCCCGTGGCCAAGTGCGTGATGCGAACCGCCGTAGTTACTTTATTCACATTCTGCCCGCCCGCCCCCCGGCTGTGAAAAAATTCCATTTTGAGGTCATCAGGATTAACGTTGAGCTCAATCTCTTCTGCCTCAGGCAGAACCGCCACCGTAGTTGTCGAGGTATGAATCCGTCCCGACGCTTCAGTGACTGGCACCCTCTGCACTCGATGGACACCACGCTCGTGCTTAAGGCGGCTGAAGGCGCCTTTACCTCTGATTTCAACTATCAGCTCCTTGAACCCCCCTCTTTCGCTTTGATTGCTATCAATGACCTCCACGTGCCAGCCCTTAGTTTGGGCATATCGGCTATACATGCGGAACAAGTCTCCGGCAAAAAGGCTTGCCTCCTGACCGCCGGCACCAGCCCTTATCTCAACAATAACATCTCTATCATCATTGGAGTCTTTGGGCATCAAGGAAAGCCTAAGTTCACGAAGAAGCTCACCTTGCTGTTCTTTGACCTTGCTCACTTCTCCCTTGACCAACGCCATCATCTCTGCTTCACCACGGGAATTGAGCAGCGCTTCGAGTTCCGCCAGTTCTTTGCTCTTCGCTTTATACTCTTGGTACATGCCAACAGTATCTTCAAGAACCGCCCTTTCCTTGCTTAGCTCTTGAAGCCGCTTGCGGTCAGTAGCTATCTCTACTTGAGCCAAAAGCCGACTCAGCTCGTCATAGCGCTTCTGTATTAATTCAAGTTTCTCAAACATAACCAATGCTATTATAATACAGCGACACAAGCTGCTCAAACTTGAGCTAAGTTAACTGGTATGAAACTGGCACCAGGTTGCTACGAGTGCTTACGCAGATTAATCCACCAGGCTGCAGAGCTAGCCACGGACGATGTTTCGCTGAAGCAAAGGGCAATCAGCCAAGCGATGAAGACATTGGATGATGAGTTTTCTTATAGTCAACTATCTCTAGGGATTGCCGCCAAGATTCACAGGATAGTAAGAGAAGTGACCCACAATCCTGATCCTTATCGGGCAACGAAGGAAAGGGAGATGACGCTCGCCAGGGAATTATGTCCAGAGGTGTCATTGCGAGCAAAGCGAAGCAATCTCTACAAGGATGAACTTCGGGGTTGCCTTCAACTCGCCGCGGCAGCGAATGCTCTTGATTTCTTCAAAGACCTCGATTCGGTCAGAGATGACATCAGGAAACCTGTGAGCTTTGTCCTAGATGATTCCGAGCAATTGGAAGCAAAGCTAAAGGATGCCTCCACAGTCCTATATCTGGCAGATAACGCCGGGGAACTATACTTCGACCTGCCTCTGGTCAACTGGATGAAGCGATTCGCCCAGGTTACTTATGTAGTCAAGCCATCACCTGTTCAGAACGATTTAACGCTGGAAGATGTCAGGAGGTCTGGCTTGGAGGCTGAGTTCGGAAGGGTTATGAGCACGGGTATAGCTTCACCAGGAATCGTTTTTTCCTCGGCTTCACCTCAGTTTAGACGAGAATTTGAGTCAGCAGACCTTGTATTCGCCAAAGGAATGGGGCATTATGAGGCTTTATCAGAGTTCCCTCCGGAAGAGAGGTTTTTCTATTGCCTCAAGGCCAAGTGCCAACCCGTAGCCGATTCGCTAGTGGTGCCCATAAATAGCTATGTGGCAATGCTGCGGTAATTCTAGTTAACCGCAAAACTTCTTCTAATTCTCCCCCCTGGCGGGAGGGAGTGCATCTGTTCGATAGACTTCTAACCTTCATTTTCCTGTTGAACCTTTTGGCTTTTTGTTCACCTCAATGTGAATTGTATTCCTTACTTTGGAGCTTGCACCCTTTGTTTAGACTCGCCCCCTTGCGCAGCAGCTGACATAGAGTAAGTTTCTATGCACACCGTGTCCATTGTGGTATAATATTTATGGTTCCAAATGGCAAGCGCCATTTAGCGGCGGCCTTGGTGGTAGGGTTGGCACTAGCTCTTTGAACCAAAGTCTGGTGCTCTCCCGCAAAAGCACCATATACTAAGTCCCTATGCTAGAGGCCCCTTCTGGAGATAAGCTTGAAGATTGCTTTCATTGCGCATCATGTTAACTTTGAAGCAGGGCCAGCAACCGTCACCGCTCACCTAGTCGAAAGGCTTTGTGAGGACCATCAGGTTTCGGTTTTTTCTAATACTATAAATGGAATTGACTTACTCAAAGTTAAACACTATAAGGTGCCAGAACTCAGATGTGCCAAGTCTTTGGCACACATTACCTTCTTGATATCCAGTACCTTACTCCTTGCCGCTCTTTCCCTCCTCAGAAAAACAGACTTTGACATCATCCATTCGACAGGGTATGACTCTGCCTTTTCTTCAAACGTTATCACCTCTCATTTCTGTGAGAGGGAGTGCCGCCGTCTCGAAGAAGCTAACATAATTAAGATACCATGCAGGAGTGTCTGGCAAAAACTGAAAGCCCTGGACCACAGGCTGTATCGCAGCCTGCTATGCTTTGTTGAGAGGCTGATAATTAGCCGCAGCAGCTCTAAAGCGTGTATTGTAGTTTCTCAGGCTATGCAAAAAGAGTTTGCCCGTCATTACGGTGATGCCGCCAAAAACATCATCGTAATCCCTAATGGAGTAGATACTCTCAGATTCCACCCGACTAATCGGCTGCTCTATAGAGGCCAGATCAGGCAAGAGCATGGTGTATCCCGTAGTGATCCATTACTGATGTTCGCCGGAGGTGACTGGGAGAGAAAAGGAGTGCTTCATATCATGGAGGCACTTTCGCTCGTTCAGAGGCCGGATGTCAAACTTTTTATCTGTGGTAGCGGTGACGAGAAATTCTACGGCCAGCTTGCGGAGCTAAAGCGGGTGAGGGACAGGATAATCTTTGTCCCCCACAGCAGCAATCTTTGGGAATACTATGCTGCTAGCGATATATTCGTTCTTCCTACCATATATGAGCCCTTTGGTCTGGTCATCGTCGAGGCTATGGCCAGCGGCTTGCCTGTAATCACCAGCAGGGTTGCCGGAGCTGCCGATCTCATAATCGATGGGGTAAATGGCCTCCTACTTAGAGCCCCCTCCGATGTCAACGGCCTGGCAGCAAAAATCGAGTTGCTGCTTTCAAATGCTGGACTTAGAAAGACCATGGGTGAGCGTGCTAGGGAAACCGCAGAAAAATTCTCATGGGATCAGGTAGCTCAGAAAACCTTGGAGGTCTATAATACTGTATTAAATCGGCCGGACTTAGAAAGGCTACTGCTGAGCGTGCCCGAGAGACTGCCGAGAGACTTTCACGGGACCGAGCATCTCAGAAAATCCTAGAGGTCTATAATAGTGTATTAAAGCGAGAGAGGAGGGTAGTGCAACAACTAACATGCCTAGAGACTTACCCATTGGCAATGGTAACCTGCTCATCAATTTCGATACTGATTACAACCTCCGTGATATCTACTATCCCTATATCGGCAAGGAGAACCATAGCGAAGGTTGTGTATCACATACTGGCATCTGGGTTGATGGCAACTTCACCTGGATTGACAGCCCCCAGTGGCAAAAGGAAATGGTCTATGAAAGCGATAGTCTGGTCACCAAAGTTACGGCCACTAATCCTGAGATAGGGCTTACCCTCACCTATTCTGACCTCGTGGACTTTCACCGGGACATCTTCTTTAGACGAGTTAATATCGTCAATCACCGAGACTACCCCCGCGACGTACGTCTATTCTTCCATTATGCGCTACGGATACTGGGCAGGGAAATAAGCGATACTATCTACTACCACCCAGAACTGAGGGCATTGGTGATGTATAAAGAGCAGCGTTACTTCCTGGCAGGTGGCCAGGTAAATGGAAGAGTTGGCCTCGACGACTGGACAACCGGAAGCATAAAATCAGAGGATAAACAAAGTGCACGGCGCGATGCCGAAGATGGCAAATTAGAGAAGGTGCCTCTTACCTGCGGCTTCGCTGAGGGCGTCATCGGGCTCTATGAGAAGGCTGTGCCCGCTGGAGGAAGCTCAACCATTTACCACTGGCTGGCGGCCAGTACCCACTTCCACGGAGTCGAGGAACTCAACGCTCTGGTCAAGGAACGTGGACCTGAGTCATTCATCATACGCACCCGTGATTACTGGCGAGCATGGGTGAATAAGGAATTGCTGGACTTTGCCGACCTGCCGGCCTCTATATTGGACCTGTACCGCCGCAGCTTGCTCACGATGCGTGTGCAGACTGATAACCGCGGCGCTATCATTGCCAGCACTGACTCAGACATCGCCGAAGTCCTGGGGGACATCTACTCTTATGTGTGGGGTCGTGATGGCGCCTTCACCGCTAAGGCCCTCAACATGGCCAACTACGCTGAAGTCAGTCATAAGTTCTTCGATTTTTGCGCCAATACCATCACCAGTGAAGGCTATCTCCTTCACAAGTATACCGCTGACGGGTATCTGGCAGGCCAATGGATGCCCTGGGCAGACGAGGAGGGTGAGCTACAACTGCCAATTGAAGAGGATGAGACTGCTTTAGTAATATACAGCCTCTGGCACCACTACCATAAGTTCCACGATGTAGAGTCCATCCGTCCCCTTTATCAAAAGCTGATTAAGAACGCTGCCGATTTTATGGCTACCTATAGAGAGCCTCATATGAACCTTCCGGCACCTTCATATGACCTTTGGGAGGAACGCCGTGGCATCCACTCGTTTACCGTGGCTGCGGTCTGGGCAGGCTTACAAGCGGCAGCCAATTTTACGGAAATGTTTGGTGAGGTGGCCCTCACCAAACGGTACCGTCAGGCGGCTGCTGAGATAAAAGAGGCGGCTATTGAGTATCTTTTTGACAAGAAGTTGGGGCGCTTCCTACGCTCGGTCAAAGTTGACGCTGACGGTGTGGTGGAACCGGACTACACTATTGATAGCAGTATTTGCGGTCCTTTTCTCTTCGGCATGCTCCAGGCTACTGATCCCCTTATTGAGAGCACGATGGCAGTACTTATGGACAGGCTTTGGTGCAAAACCGAGGTGGGAGGCATTGCCCGTTACGAGAACGACCGCTACCAGCAAGCCAGCCAGGACATAGCCAATATTCCCGGTAACCCATGGTTTGTTTGCACCATGTGGGTAGCACAGTACCACGTTGCCAGAGCTCAATCGGTAGATGACCTAAAGCCGGCCCTTCAAATCCTCACCTGGGCTCAGCACTGCGCTCTCCATAGTGGTGTTCTTGCTGAGCAGGTTCATCCGCATAATCATGCTCCGCTCAGTGTCTCACCGCTGACCTGGAGCCACGCCGCTGTTGTGATAGCAATCCACGAATACATCGACAAGTACCGTGAACTACAAGCACAGCTACACCATAGGCAAAAAGGTACATAGTCCGCTTATCCGGTCTTTGAATCTCCTGTTGAACAAGATGGCGTAATGTATAATCCCATGCAAGGCAAATTCCAAGGGCTTTTTAGATATCCCTGCTCTTTTCAGGCCTTAGGCTTACCTGTCACCTCTTGCAGCGCAGAGCTGTGGCTTTCGTAGGTTCTGGAATCGAAGAGAACAAACACTACCCCTTTGAGGGATGTAGCTTGCTCTTTAAGGAACGAAACCACGGTGTTTACTGCTATCCTTGCCGCTTCATCTACGGGATAGCCATAGGCGCCGGTGCTTATGGAGCGGACCGAGATAGTGGACAGCTTATTCTGAGTTGCCACCTTTAGGCACTCGTAATAGGCGCTCTTCAGAAGCTCGGATTCTTTTCTATTGCCTCAAGGCCAAGTGCCAACCCGTAGCCGATTCGCTAGTGGTGCCCATAAATAGCTATATGGCCATGCTACAATGATCTAAGGTTGTATCCGCAGGCATGGAAGACTGCTTTTGAGGGCACTGAGCGGCTCTAGAAAGGGCATAAAATAGAGAATAAGGAAAAGGGGAGAGTTACTTAAGACAGTTGAGATGTTGATCCTTTGATGAAGTGCGACTTTGTCTATACATCTTTCCTGTATAATAGACAGAATTTTCGATGAGGAAACCGACTAAGCGTGAAGCCATAATAGGTGGCATATCTGTAGCAGTTACTGTAGCTCTGTCTCTTTTTCTCATTTATCATCGAAGCTACATCGAACAGATAGCACAATGGGGCTATATCGGTTTGTTTGTCATCAGTGTTCTCAGCAACGGGACCTTCATGATTTTCCCTGGTTTCGCCATTGTTCTTACATTCACACTGGGTGGAGTACTAAATCCCGCCATAGTTGGCGCCGTGGCTGGAATTGGTGAAGCTATAGGTGCTATTGGTGCTTATTTCACTGGATACGCTGGCAAGGGATTATTACGAGATAGCAACAGCGGCTTCTACCGTCGCTTCAGCAATATCGTTGACCGCCACGGTTCTAAAGCCATTTTCTTTGTGTCAGCTATATTGAGTCCCATTTTCTACCCCTTCGCCATATTTCTGGGCATGCTTCGCTTTGGCTGGGTAAGATTCTTCTTCGCCACCTGGGCAGGGAGGACAGTCAAAGGCATGGCGCTGGCTTACCTGGGATACTTTGGTTTGGGCTCCATTCTACGATGGCTGGGGCTGGACATTTAACTTGAGTTTCCCAAGCTGTTTTGTTATATTCTTGAGTCAGACGGGGCTGTAGCTCAATCGGGAGAGCGTCTGACTGGCAGTCAGAAGGTAGTGGGTTCGAATCCCATCAGCTCCACCAGTCTTATAGCTAAAAAGTTCACAAGCTCCCAGGTTCAAAAGTTCACAACCGAGCTGTTGGAGAGGTTCATCTCTTCCCGTCCTGAAGGCTTGAGTAAGAGAACAATCGAGTTCTACCGTTATACGCTCACTGACTTTGTGGGTTATCCTTTGAGCCCTGATGGTGTTGGCTCGTATCTCAAGTCTCTCACCTGCAGGAATGCCAAGCTCAGGTTCTATCAGAGCCTTAAAATCCTCTTCAGATGGTTGCAGCGTAACGGCTACATATCGGAGAATCCTATGGAGAAGGTCTCACCACCCAAAGTCCAAAGGAAGCTCCTAGCTGCAGTAACAGAGGAACAGCTCCAGGTTCTCTTAGAGCATTGTCAAAACGATAGAGATGTGGCATTGATTAGCTTCCTCTGGCATTCAGGTGTAAGAGTGAGTGAAGCAGCAAGGGTTAGAGCTAAGGACTTCAACTGGGATGAAGGCACTGTCGTTGTCTTGGGTAAGGGTAATCGTTATCGCAAGGCTCTAGCTGGCAATGGCATGGTAAGGCAATGGTTTAGTGAGCATGACAGCTTTGGACTAACTGCGGAGGGAATACAGACAGTCCTCAAGATACTATCCAGAGAGATGGGTATCCACTGCAATCCTCATAGCTTCAGAAGAGGCTTTGCAGTTCACTTGGTCAAGTCAGGATTATCAACAAGAGTGGTTCAGGGTCTCGGTGGGTGGGAATCAATAGCTATGGTAGAACGCTATACCAAGTCCCTCAGCTTCTATGATGCATTGCAGGTCTATCGTGCTGTGAACAACCATGAGTGCCAATCAGGTGGTCATAGCTAGATTGTTCACAAGGCAAGGGGGGTGTACCCCAGGGACTTTGGTGCTACCTATGCCTAGGCACGAATATGTTGGCTCGTAGAAAAATCCAGTCAAGGCTTAGATTCTGACCACTCTCTTCTCCTGAGACAAACGAAGATTATCGGGAGAATCCCCACAGGGATGGGAACCCCAATCCACCAAACTGGAGTCCCAGGAGGAAGGAGTGCCCAGACAACCGCAAGGATAAAGAAGAGCAAAACCCAAAGCCCAACGAGGAGCAAAGCAGAAGCGAAGCATACTCTCCAGTATTTTCTTCTAAGGCAAAAGACTCCCCCAGTCACAAAGAACAGAGCCGAAACAACCATAACCGGATTAACAAAAGGAAGGTCATAGGTACCAATACCATCCTCAATGAAACGAGGGACGAAACCTACTAGCAATGCTATCCCAACAATTATCAATATGATACCTGCTGCTACTCTCATACTAGCCTCCCTTCGGATGGCTGAGGTCAGTCTTTCTAGGATACACTCCCTGTCCAGACTTCCTCAATTAATCCTTCTTCACATTCGGGGCATGGTTTTCCCACCATCTCCAGTTCTGTCTTGACATTCTTTGACTTGCACTGGGGACATTCTCTTTTGTCCTTTTCCTGCTTCAACCTGGGTAGACGCTCCCACTTGAAAAGATAAACACAAACATTGCCAATTTGCAGCAGGCGGTAGAAGATTTGCTAGATAGGATTGCTGAATCAATAGACTTATCAAATAATAACGACAGGGAGTCAAAGTGAACTGTATATATTGCGATAGCACAAATGTAGTCAGATTCGGCACTTTTCAGGGTATCCAGCGTTACTGGTGCAAGAACTCTAAGCGGAAATGAGCAAATCGACCACGGTCATACTTAACCAAGGCATAGGGTCCCACTTTTAGCCAACCTTGGTTGTGCTATCTGCAAGTGATTCATATGTCCAAAGGTTTGGGAACCTCTAGAGTGATTGTAGACCCTTCCATAGTTGTCTGTTTTATACCCCAATTGTTGTGCCACAGGAGCCAAGGAATGTAATTTTTGAGTTCGTCCCAAAGCACAGAGCCACCCTTGAGTCTACCAGGGTCACATCGACCTTTATGATACAGCTTCACAGCCGTAATTGAATCGTCAGCGACCCACTGGTAGGTAACTATTGCGAGACTCCAATCTTTAATTCGCTCGCCACATTTATCACATGTTAGCGCAGGGAATAGTGCCCCCTCTTCGCCGTAAATTGAAAGTCCCATTGCTATCTACCTCCTCTACTTGCGTTTTGCCTAGTTCTGTTCACCATTTTGAGCTCTTTCTAGTACCAACAATAATACCAAAATAGGATGGCGTCGTCTATGATTTTTGACTGTATACCTGTATGCGTGTATAATATAGCTGTGTACAGTGTCAGGGAAGCAGCAAAGAAGCTAGGATTGGATACCAGCCAGGTCAGGAGACTACTGGCTAAGGGGGAAATCAAAGGTGTGAAGTTAGGCAGGGATTGGGTAGTGCTGGACTTGAGTTACAAGAGGAAGAGAAAGGCAAAGAAGAGGTGATAGTGGAATCATAGCAGGTTGATAGCAGTTCAGCTATAGAAGTTCAGCTACAAGGGGGTAAAAATGAAGAGACTAAATCAAGTACAGATTGCAGAGGAACTAGGAATATCCAAGAGCTACCTCAGTATAATTCTCAGTGGTCAGAGGAAGTGTCCACTGAATTGATAGAGAAACTACAATCAACCCCAGGT
This sequence comes from Dehalococcoidia bacterium, assembly GCA_049671165.1. Taxonomy (GTDB): domain Bacteria; phylum Chloroflexota; class Dehalococcoidia; order GIF9; family AB-539-J10; genus RBG-13-51-36. Next base: position 108,318 of record JBATUN010000035.1, read on the forward strand.
GTTCACAAAGTAGTGAACAATCAGCTATGGACAAGGACTGGCAGTCAGAAGGTAGTGGGTTCGAATCCCATCAGCTCCACCAGTCTTTTCCTAGATTTGATTACCGCAGGGGGAAAGAGAAAGGCTTGTAGCTTTTGCCTATACGAGAACGGCAGTTGATTCTATCACCCTTGCTCTGGCTCGATCAAGCCGTAGTTCCTATCATCACGGCGGTATAACAGATTGAGCCGGTCGGTGTCGGCATCCACGAACAGAAAGAAATCATGCCCCAGAAGCTCCATCTGGTTCACAGCTTCATCTATGGGCATCGGTTTGACAGAGAAATGCTTGGTCTTCACCACCTTTTTGGGGGCCTCGATTTCTTCTTCGATCGCCGCTCCTTGCCGGGCAAAGGAAACGCCTCTGCCCTTATCATATAGTTTGCCCTTATATCGTTCGATTCGCTTGGATAGCACATCCACTACCTTGTCAATGGCTGCCCGCATATCCTTAGACTTCTCCTGAGCCCTGATTAAGACACCCCTGCTGTCAAGGGTAACCTGGACAGTGAATCGCTGCTGAGGCAGCTTGGTACCTTCCTGAGAAATCTCCACCTTGCCTTCATCGAGGGTGGGCAAGTAACGGCCTAGTTTGCCAACCTTCTTCTCAACGTATGCCCGTATTGTTTCAGAGACCTCCACATTACTCTTGCCGATAACCTGTAGTTTCATTTCTCCTCCTTCAGTTACGAATCTCCCTCGCCAACGTTAAGCCCCAAACAGACGTAGCACCCCTGTTCTTGAGAACTGCCGCACAGGACTCCAGCGTGGCTCCCGAGGTACATACATCATCTATAAGAATAGTCTCTTTGCCTTTCACCCGTTCATCACGGCACACGAAAGCATCAGCCACATTGCTGCGGCGCTCCTCCACATCGACTGCCCTCACCTGAGGTTGAGCCTGCTTAACCCGAATGAGACAATCCTCAATCACCGGCAAGCCAATGCGCTTGCCCAATTCTCTGGCGAGAAGGCCGGACTGGTTATAACCCCTCTCTCTCAATCGCCGGGGATGAAGAGGAACACTGACCAAAGCTTCGCCAGGCAGGGGATTTTCCTTTAGATAATCAGCCAACAACTCAGCCAGACAGGGAGAGATTGCCTTCAGATTTCGATACTTTAACTCATGAACGGATTTCCGCACCACCTCGTCAAACCTGAATGGAGAACGGATGCCATCAATCTCAGTTGGTCTTTGCCAACAGCTCGGACATACGATGCCGCTAGCCTGAGGCCTGCCACAGCGGGGGCAAAACGGAGGCACCAACCTCGGCAGTTTCCTCAGACATTCGGGGCAAAGAAAACCCCCTACTCTCCCGCAACCAACACATCGGCGCGGGAAAAAAGAGTCAACCGCCACCTCGATCAATCTGCCCAGACGAAGCACATCCTCTGTTAAGGAGTATATTCTCGGCGTGTGCGGGTATGAAGCTCTCCACTTAGAATAGGCTCATCAAGGTATATTTCGCCGTTCCTGATCTTGAGATTATATCCGCAGTCAGGACGGGTACACACCCAAGCCTTGTAGTGAATCGGTGCCCCCTGACTACCAAAGTCAGACAGAGGCACCAAATCCCCCTTTCCGCATTTCTGACACTTCGGAAATGAACCGGTTTCCAAGTTCCACCTCCACAATTGATTTATTTGTTAATCAGAACCAGTAAGTATATACTATCAAAAATTCATTTGCAAGGCTATTTTCATCGATAAGTCAAATTCTCTTAGATTTTCTTGACTCCTTCTTGACGGTCCAGCCCAACCACCGACAGACAGGTATAAAGAGCCCCGGCTGGCGTCAGCTGGCTTCTCATTAACCTGATAGCCTCGACTTCAACAGGATACTTATCTTCAAAAGTGGCAGAGCCCACGAGTTCGCCAAAGCCCCTTCTTTCCGGCGCTAATGCTCCTTCTCTAACACGGGCCAGAGTCAAATGTGGCACAAAGGGGCGTTCCTCCCTGGCGAATCCCAGGGCGGCAAGCGCAGAGTCGATGTTTTGCTGCAATGTGGACAGCTTATCCAACTCCCCGCCGACGCCAACCCAGAGGACCCGGGCTTGCTTCAGACTAGGGAAAGCCCCCAAGCCTGAAATCTCCAAATGGAAGGGGGAAATCCCCTGTGCAGCTTTTTCCATAGCTTCAGTTACCTCTGTCACTCGCTTAGAAGGAATATTGCCCAGAAACTTCAAGGTCAGGTGAATCCCCCCGGGGTCTACCCACTTGACGAACCTGTGTTCGTCTCTCTCCAGTTCTTTTCTCAGCCTGGCTAATCCTTTCTTAGCCTCCTCAGGCAGTTCAATAGCAACAAAGGAACGGATTTGCTCAGGACTACGTGACACTTCTGCTCCTTCGTCCATTTTCACGTCCACCTCAATCCTCTTCCTTTAAGGCAGCAACGTCATACTTTATGGCTAGTATTTATTTCGTACTCGCAAGAGGAACGACGCCTTTCTTTTACTTTGCGTTCTTCTTGTCCTTTTTGGGCTTCTTGATGTTCTTTCGTCCTTTGGTCCCCATTTCTTGCCTCCTTTGTCATCTGAGTACTACTGCCATGTTAAGCTTTTGCTCTTTCATCACAGTATAGCATTTTCTGAGCATTATCCCCCAGGATTTTAGCCTTATCTTTCGCAGGAAGTTGCGCAGATTGGACCTGGGCAAGCACGCGGTTTTGGTGCATAAGGGGATAGTCAGTGCCGAAAAGGATTCTATCACTGCCGATGATCCGACTCACTTGCTCAAAAATCTCAGGCTTGTAAAGGAAAACGGTGGCCGCGGTATCAAAGAGGACATTGGCTAAAGCCGTAGCCACTTCAGGCATCAGGGCATAAAAAGGCAACCCACCACCCCAGTGAGCACAAACAAGTTTTAAATTCGGGAAGGCCGTGATAAAGGAGTACAGAATGTCAGGGGTGATACTACCCTTGCCAAAGTACTCATGCCCCACTGGCTCAGAAGAGTGGGTTAGAAAAATCAAGTCGTGCTTCAGTGCGGCATCAACCAATGGCTTCATTGTTCTCTTATCAGTGAGGTCGAAGTCCTGTACATCCGACCTCAATTCGCCAATCCCCTTAGCCCCGGCTCTAGCACACCGCTCTATCTCCGCTATGGCAGCATCTCCGGCCCGGGGCTGAATAGCGCAAAAGCCGACGAGACGTTTCGGATAGCGTGATACTGAATCTAAAATGTAATCGTTTGTTTTCACACAGAGTTCATGGCTTACCCAACCGATGTTAAGAACAACGGACAAATCAATGCCGGCTTCATCCATGGCGGCAAGCAGTTCCTCCGCCGTGGCTAGCCTGGCTTTCGGCTGGGAATAAAGCAAGGAAAAGCAGGCATCGCGCTTTATATACTCGTCACGCCTTTCCCTCAGCCAGAGGGGAAATATATGGGTATGAAAATCCATGATCACAGACGACATTATACCTCTTTTCAGTCTTCGTAGTGCGGGGTGATATAATGCGAGCCAATACTTTGGAGATCTAAACTATTACCCCGGAGGAACAAGAGATGTTAAACATCCGTGCCATCAAGAAAGATACTCTCTACAACGTCATGCTCCAGCAGATGTATAGCCTTAACTACGTGTGGATGAGGATCGAAGGTCTTATCCAGCAGAAAGCTCCAGAAGTATACGGGAGTGAGGAATATTATCAGCTTTTCGAAGACTATGGTTCCGAGGAAGCCAGACGATTGCTCAAAGCTTTGGGTTTTCCGAGGGAGGAAATCAACGACCTGACCAGGTTTTTGAAATATTCGCACTGGGCTATTTTTGAGAATATCGAAATAGCGGAACTGACTGCAAACAGTTTCAGAATGCGCACACTGGACTGCTCGGCGCAACGTGCCGCGAAGAGATGGGGCCTGGACTATTACGATTGTGGAACTGGTGGCCTGCGGATTCGCAATGGCTTCTTCAAAGGCATTAACCCTAAGGCAAAGATCCAGAGGATTTTCACCCCGCCTGAAGCCAGACCTGAAGGTAGACGTGCCATCGTCTCTTGCGAGTGGCTGATTTCATTGGAGTGAGCCATTTCCCAGCGGAGAAAAATAGAGTTGACTCTTTTTGGTCTTGACAGCGCAGGGGGAAGTGGCATAATAATGCTATGCGGTTGGGATTTTGGGGAAACCGAAATCATACTCGCTGAAGGGCCAAAGTGTTATAAAGGAGGGGGACATGAAAAACAAGTTGATTGCAGTCGCTTTAATCACGACTCTACTATGTATGATTGCAGGTAATAGCATCGCGTGCACCACCCCAGTAACCGAGTATCACCTAACTATCGACAGTACGGATGGTGGTGACGTCTCCAAGCCTGGAGAAGGTAGGTTCTCCTATTGCCCGCAACAGGGTGATAGAGTTGTTTTGGTGGCGGTTCCATATCCTGACTATCACTTTGTCAACTGGACTGGCGACGTGGGCACCATCGCCGATGTCAATGCCGCAGTAACCACCATCACCGTAGACGATGACTATTCCATAACAGCCAACTTCGCCAAGCCATACAGCGTCACCATCTCCAGCACAGAAGGGGGATCGGTAACCACTCCCGGAGAAGGAACTTTTGTCTATGACGAAGGTGATGTGGTGAAACTGGTGGCGACTCCAGATCCTGGCTACGGGTTTGTCAACTGGACTGGCGATGTGGGTACCGTTGCCAATGTCAACGCTGCCTCAACCAGCATCACCATGAATGGTGACTACTCCCTGACGGCTAACTTTGAAGAACTAGCGGAGTACGACCTTACCACCTCCAGCACCACTGGTGGCTCGGTCACAGTACCCGGGGAAGGGACTTTCACATATTACGATGGCACGGTGGTCAACCTGGTGGCGACGGCAAATAGTGGCTACTACTTCATCAACTGGACTGGTGATGTGGGCACCATTACCAATGTCAACGCTCCCACAACCACCGTCACCATGAACGACAATTATTCCATAACCGCCAACTTTGAGCAGATACCGCCAGGGAAAGTCGCCCTTACC
>JBATUN010000036.1:0-10117 GCA_049671165.1 Dehalococcoidia bacterium
TACGCTGGGCTGAGGGAGCGATGGCTGACGGACGCTTCGACCATCTGTCATTCTCTTTCCACGATAACTTCGAGGCCTTCAAGCAGATTGTGGACGATTACGACAACTGGACTTCAGCCCAGGTCCAGTACAACTATATGGACGTAGACTATCAGGCCGGCCGCCGCGGCGTGGAATATGCCGCCAGCAGGGGACTGCCGGTTGTGGTCATGGAGCCGATACGCGGCGGACAACTTGCTGTGCCACGGGGGCCGGTGGCCGAAGTGTGGCAAAGCGCAGCCCGGAAGCGCAGCCCCGCCGCATGGGCGCTATTGTGGGTCTGGAACCAGCCGGAGGTCTCGGTGGTTCTCAGCGGTATGAGCGCCATGGAGCAGGTCGTGGAAAACGTTGCCCTCGTTGATAGTGCCGGGCCGGGTATCCTTAGCCCGGAGGAACTGGCACTGGTCGACCGGGCACGGGAAGCCTATAAGGGACTGGCCCCTATTCCCTGCACCAACTGTAAGTATTGCATGCCCTGTTCCAGCGGTGTGGAAATCTCAGACATCTTCGAGATGTATAACGATGCAATGATATACGAAGACCCCCGGGAGGCCCGGTGGCTCTACGGACAACTTAAGGAAGAGCAGCGTGCCGACCAGTGTACCAGGTGCGCGGAGTGTACGGATGCCTGCCCTCAAGAAATAGATATCCCCGAATGGCTCGAGAAAGTACATACATTTCTGGCGCCTAAGGAAGAATCCGGAAGTTAGTTTGAATTCCAGCTGGAAGCAGTCTGCACCTTTCTTCGGGGTCGGGCAAAGGAAGAATGTAGAAGTGGCCGGAAGCGAATTACAGCAACCACATACCAATCAAGCCTGCTGCAAATCAGGCATTATTTCCTCAGAATATTGCTCGAAGTAATGCTTCATTCACTCATTTTGGGGTGACTCTTCAGGTTTGCGATTATTTGAACAATAAATAATCCGACCATGATGAGCCCCCACACCAAAGAAGTCTTCCACGGCATCACCGCAAATCCATAGTTCATCGCGTAATAGAGACCCAGGTAGGGCACCAGCCGCTTCCAGTTTTTCCTCCAGTTCTCTCGAAAATTGATTTTCAATACATAATCAAATAGCCATTCTACAAGCAAAAAGGCCAGGAAGATCCCGAGAAAGATGCTGTATTGTACTGTTTCATTTTCCTGCTGCACCAGGAATATTCCATAGGCTGCCGGAATGGCCAACAGAAAATAGATCCAACCGAACCGATTAAGAAGGTCCAGTCTGTTCTTTCGGACAAGAAAGAGCAAAATCAGAAAGACGCTGTTCACTAATCCGAGGATAAAGAAATACACTTCTAACATCTCGACTCGTCCCTTTAAGTGAGTAAACAATACAGCATCAGGTACTAGAATTCCAGGGGCAGCATATCAATCAGGCCTGCGACAAATCAGGCACTATGCCCCCGGAATACCACAATGACGTAGCTCCCAAATGTGCATTGCACTTTGCTGGCGATTGCGCAAGGTAGAGAAAGGGCTTAATTAGAGGGAAAATGTGTATTTTGGGTCCTTTAGGTAGCAACTGATGCCCATTTCAGGGTTCAAGAATGGAAATTTGACAAACTATTGACGGATGTGGTATTATTAAGGTTGTCCCAAGCAGCCGAACAGGAAGTTGGTGGACGAAGAACCGAGACCGAATAGGCGGAAGTCGAAAGGACGAGGGGAGGAAACCAAAGAAGGGGAGGTTGCTTGGGGCACTTTCTTGTGCCATCCACAACTATCCCTGCTTCCTGCGAGCAAGTCTTTACAGATTGCTTCATTCTTCTGACACGGAACCCTATCTAGTCGTCATCGGCCCCTTGTTCAGCACTCACTCAACAATTCTCGGTTTTGTTCAATAGTACATACCACCGGTCAAGAATTCCAGGGACACCATACCAATCAGTCCCGCTACAAATCAGGCATTATGCCCCCAGAACACCTTGAAGACGGTTTTCACTGCACAAAAGGGCGGAATGTGTGATACACCGAATCGGCGTTGCACAATCCTGACTAAAGTGCAATCTCCTTGAAGCCAAAGCCACTAGTGTTTCGTGGAGAATAGTTGCGACATGACTTTTCGTTGCCAAGAGGTACGTCCTCTCCAACCAGAACTGGTGAGAGATTCAAGAGACACGGGCAGAGCTGGTCTACTGAGCGAGTGAACAATCTTCCCAAACTACGGACGTTGTGCTACAATAAGAGCGACTGGGAGGCGGTCTGGCAAGGCAAGGGCTGAATTTCCCCCAACAAATTAGCACAACCACGAATTCCGGGCAACAACTTGAGGAGGCCTTCCTCAAAAAAGAGAAATGACAATGGCTAAAGGAAGAGGCACCAACCTGGATAGCCAAGAGATATTGGCTGAAGGCTTACTCGGTGATGAAGCCGAAGTTGGAGATGTCAGCGCCATAGTCGAGGGAGCTGATGAGAAAGAAGAAATCGAAGAATTCCCTCCCGAGGAAGCTGAAGAGAGCAAACCTCCGGCAGCACCAGGGGAATACGATGTAATTGACGACTCAATTCGTATGTATCTTCAGGAAGTCGGCAGTGTGGCACTGCTTACGACTCACGAAGAGAGGGTACTATGCCGGAAGATGGAGCTGGGTAGATACGTAGAAAGGCTCAAGGATAACCACTTCAGGAAATACCAGAAATTCCCCTTACCGGTTGACATAGTTATTCACGTAATTTCTCAGTTATCCAAGGCATATCTCGTTGTTCAGATTGTCGAAGAGCGTATTGGTATCGATTCCTCCAGCAATGTGGTAGAGACGATCAAGAATCCTGAATTTCGCTCCGCCATCGACGTTGTTATAGATCCATCGCTAATGATTGCAGTCGCTAAGGGGATAGATAAAGGGACCACTGCGGACGAAGAAGCCATAGTAAATCTTTCCATAAACAGTCAACTTCTGCCCCAGCAATTGCTAGAGCTCCTGGCTGGAGATAAAACTTCGTGGCGAAAACTAAAGACTCTCCCCAGTAACAACGGGTTCCTGTCTCAACTCGATTCTCACAGCAGTGAGTGCAAAGCTTACTTTGAAAAGGTGAGGACCGAAGCAGAAGCAGCAGAAAGGCACCTCACTGAAGCAAACCTGCGCCTGGTGGTTAGCATAGCTAAGAAGCATATCGCGCGTGGCATGCCCTTCCTTGATCTTATCCAGGAGGGGAATATTGGCCTCATCCGAGCTATAGAGAAGTTTCAGTATAGAAGAGGCTACAAATTCAGTACCTATGCCACCTGGTGGATCAGGCAAGGTATCACTCGATCTATAGCTGATCAATCCCGTACCATTCGCGTTCCGGTACACATGGTAGAAGCAATTAACAAGCTATTACGCGCAATGCGGCAGTTGGTTCAAGAACTTGGACGCCAGCCCAGTTATGAGGAAATTGGCGGCCGTCTAGATATGGCCCCAGAAAGAGTAGAACAGGTCATGGCTGTGTTTTTCCGTCAGCCGATGTCGCTGGACATGCCCATTGGAGAAGATGCCGATAGCTGTCTAGGTGACCTTGTTGAAGATCGCGGCAGTTTAGCACCAACTGAAGCCACTTCACAGCAGCTACTCAAAGAACAAATAGATAAAGTGCTCGATGAACTTACCGAACGAGAAAAAAAGGTGCTCCAGTTTAGGTTTGGCCTTAGAGACGGACGTGCTCGAACTCTGGAAGAGGTGGGTAAAGAATTCAGTGTAACTCGAGAAAGAATACGGCAGATTGAAGGCAAGGCTCTGCGCAAGTTACGTCATCCCTCCCGCAGTCGAAAGCTCAAGGGCTATCTAGACTGATTTACCTAAATGACATGTCAAGCATAGTACCCATCTTTCTAGGCAACTTGCGTTTTTGTCCATAATAAGAGAGTACGCGGGGAATCCCAGGGACGCCATACCGATCAGGCCTGCTACAAATCAGGTATTATTTCCCCAGAATACCACCAAGCTAACAATCACTCAAGACTTTCTCGCATTCTAACATAATGAAAGAATACCGGTCAACGAATCCAGACGCATTCCGAATCCGAGGGACACCACACCAATCAGGCCCGCCACAAACCAGGTATTGTGTCCCCGGAGTACTGCTCGAAGTAACGGTTCATTAACTCATTTTGGGGTGGCTCCTCAGATTCGCGATTATTGGCTACATCGAGATACGTTAGAGAGATTGAAGGGCGGGGGGAGTTACGAGCTCTTCTACTGACTACTGACTACTGACTACTGACTACTGTCTACTATCTCCGAGCATCTCCAATCTCCATTCGGTGAAGAAGTGACATTTTCGCCTTGTTCGAATGAAGAATTCATGCTAATTTGGAACTCGTGTGCTACCCTGACAAATTAGGTCCCGCAGGTGAGGTTTCTCAGAACCTGACTGTAAACCCAACACAGGTTAAGAGGAAGCACGGTGGCCAGAAAGGCAACCGGAATGCCCGCAAACATGGCTTCTATTCCGGTACCCTTGGCCCTGCCGAAACATCCCAACTGTGGAACATTACGAATCTGGAAGGCGTTGACCCTGAAATCGCGCTCATTCGCGTCAAGTTACAGTCTTCCCTTCAGTACGACCCTGGTAACCGCCGCGTAATCAGAGAAGCCTCCAGATTACTCGTAAAATGGTATTCTGCAAATTACCGGTTGGACCGGACCGATCGCAACTACCTGAAAACTGTTGTCGAGAATCTTTTGGAAATTGCCTCCATGCATGAGTCCGCCAGCCCCCGCGGCTCAGGACAAACCGACGAAACGAATCGTGTGTATTTTAAGGGTTAAATGTGCCAGAGGTAATCGCCCTACGTACGAAAAAGAGCCGTTGAACTCCAGAAAAAATAGCAATTTCTACAAAACGAATCATCCCGGCTTCCCTCATGCTCTTCCCCTTATCCGTCGCAACCCTACAGCTCGAACTGTCCTGCGCATTGGCAACCGGGACTGCTATAGTATGTGTGCAGCCCCGCGATGTACAATAGGCAATAATGGCACCATTGTTGTCGAAATCGAAATACTTGGCTGGCCTTCAGTGCCCGAAGTACCTCTGGATGCAAATCCACGAGCCTCAACGAATACCGGAGGTAGACGCCGTTACTCAATATACCTTCGACCAGGGACATCTAGTCGGTGAATATGCAAAGCAGCTGTTTCCTACGGGCATTGATATTCGGCAAGACGATTTCATGGAAAACATCGCAACAACAAAGAAATTGCTCGCAGAAAGAAAGCCATTGTTCGAGGCAGGTATACTCTCCGGGAGAATCTATTGTAGATTGGATATATTAAACCCGGCCAACGAGGATGAATGGGATATCATTGAGATAAAGTCCGGTACATCCGTGAAAGAGGTGTATATCGATGATGTAGCCTTTCAGAAGTTCTGCTGTGAGAAAGCAGGGCTAGAGATAAGGCATTGTAAGCTGGGTTTTATAAATAAGCAGTATGTGAAGAATGGGGAAATAGACCCGAAAGAGTTATTCATTTTGGAGGATATCTCCACCCCGGTAGAAGAAATCGGCGAGAGTATAGAGGAACGGGTGTTTAACCTGCTTGAGGTTATCTCGAACAAAGCATGTCCTGAAGCCAGTATTGGCCAGCACTGTTTGGCACCATACGAATGTCCGCTCCGGGGGGAATGCTGGGGATTCCTGCCTGAAAACAGCGTATTTGATTTGCGAGGTGGGAAGACAAAGCAATTCTCTCTGTTTGAACAGGGAATTTCGTCGATTAAAGATATTCCGGATGATATTCCTTTGTCCAGGCAACAACAGATTCAGAAGGAATGCGTAATGACAGGCAATGTACATGTTGAGAAGGAGGAGATCCGGCGATTCCTGAATAAGTTGAAGTATCCGCTATACTATCTGGATTTTGAGACGTTCGGACCGGCGATACCGTTATATAACGGCACCAGACCGTATCAAGATATACCGTTTCAATTCTCATTACATGTTATAGAAGATGATGCTTCTGAACCGGTACACCATTCCTTCCTGGCTGACGGGAGAGAGGATCCCAGGCCCCAGATCCTTCGTGAACTGCAAAGGCTACTCGGTTCTGAAGGCAGGATCATTGCGTATAATGCCGGCTTTGAGGAGGGCATCCTGAGGGAGCTGGTGGAAGCTTTTCCCGAATACACCCATTGGCTGGAAGGTATTCTCACAAGGATGGTTGATTTGCTGTTCCCGTTTACCAACTTCCATTACTACAATGCTTCGCAGAAAGATACAGCTTCGCTCAAGAAAGTGTTGCCGGCAGTTACCGGAAAGGGCTACGAAGAAATGGGTATAGGTGCCGGGATGGACGCAAGTATCGCCTTCGTGAGAATAACGTGTGGTGATGCAACACAAGAAGAGATTTCGCAAGTACGGGCGGATCTACTCAAATACTGCAAGCTGGACACTGAAGGAATGATTTGGGTTGTGGACAAGTTGAGGGAGCTGTCAGATTGAGCCTCGACTAGTAGATTATTTCACGAGCTCATTCTTGTGACACGAGTAACAATTCCAGGAACACCATACCAATCAGGCCCGCTACAAATCAGGTAGTATGCCCCGGGCGACCAGAGCAGGTCATTTCTTCCCAATGACGAACAAATATGAGGCAGGTGCCGCGCCAGATTTTGCTATTGCTTCCTTGACCCTTTCTCCTTCTTCCACCAGGCGCATTCGAGTCTGTAGATCCGGGTAGTTGTTGATTCTCCTGATTCCATCGTCAATGTCCTTCACGGTTTGATGAAATGTGGCCTGGTTTCTTGGATCTTCGCACTGATATTTCCTCTCGCAGAACAAGCAATCGACGGGATGCGTAGAATCGAAAATCTCCATCTCTCTCAAGTTCAAACCATTGGCAATGTCCCTGATTTGCTGTCTTGTTAGCGTCCTGTTATGAGTGATGCCAAGCAGGGAGTCGATTCGTGCCGACCACGCATGCTCGAGTTCATCAGCTTTCTGTGCCTCTGTCTGCTCTCCATCGCAGTACACCTCCTGAAGTATGAAATTGCCCCCCTTCTTGAGTACGCGTTTCATCTCGGTCATAACCCTGTCTATACTTGCAAGATGGTGCAGGCAATGGGATATGCAAACAGTATCGAAAGACTCGTCTTCTACCCCCAGATTCTCAGCATTCATCTGGAGAAACTGCACGGCCTTTCCTTCAAACCGTTTTCCCGCAGATTCCATATCTTTTTTTGATTCGTTTGAAGGGCAATAGTCTATTCCAACAAAAGAATCGTACGCCTTCAGGGTCTTGATGAGCGTATCAATGAACCCTCCTCTGTCTGTGCCGACATCCAATACCTTACCCGCAGAAATCATCCCCAACTTCGCTGCTATTTTGCCTGCATTAGATGATGCCAATCGCTCTGGCAAATCTTCCATGTCTCACCTTCCTTTGCTGCTCTCCGGAGCGTTTTCGTGTCCTGGAACTGTCTGTCTCCTTCTCAGTTGGGATTATATACTTGTCGCCCTGGGCTTTCGGCAGCGAAATCGTTCGTTCCTCTAGTCTATGACGCTTGCCACAGAAAGCAAACTCATACTGCAACAGCGTCTATTCTGAACCCTTATCGTTTGCTTCTGACATATGTTGCTGACATATCTTCCAGCCTCCACCGCGTTTCTCGAGAACGCCCGTCCATCGTATGTCTTTCGTACCCCAGGGCTTTCCGTCGAATTCTCCCTCATCATCCACGATCGCCGAAAACCAGGCTACATCTCCCGTTTTTGAAATCACAACCCTCAGGTTTCTGATATCATATCCGGTGGCTTTGCTTCTCGGGTCCGTCCAGTTCTCCAGGAATTCTTCAAACTGCTGCCATCCCAGGACAGTGCTCTTTGAATCCGGATAATATGTGAAGAAGTCATCATCTCTTGCAAAGACACTCTCAAAGAGCGCTCGATCCTTTGTCAGCGCCCAGCCAAAGGAATCGTGGAGTGCCTTGATGATTTGCTGCTCATCGTTCGCCGTATTTGGATTGCGGAAATGCGGATCTCTTTCTGGGTATGTCATACTCATCACCTGTGCTTTGCGTTATTTCTTGGCGGCTTCTGTCTCTTCCAGTCGCTGAAATTATATGCCATAGCAGTGGCGATTGGCTACAACGAGAGTGGCTATCTATCGTGTACAGAACTGCGGCGAGCCTTGGCCCGGCTAATCTTCAATGGGAAGCTCAGGCAAACACCTCTTTGATTGCGTAACATTCTTCGAGATTGTTAAAGAGGATTCATTTCGTTGGCGTTGAAGAAATCAGTTGAAGAAATCAATGGAACAGTCTGCAATATCATTGTCACCATTCTCATATCATGCCTATCCGAAAAGGGGCTATGCCAGTTCGTTATGGAATGTACTATTGGTTCTGTCTCATTTCTGGACCATACTATTGACAACCCACCGATAGAGGGCTAGACTCGGGCTCTTAGCGGGCAGGACGAGAAATCCTTGGTCAAGCAGCTGGATCAAGAATATCCGCCACTAACTGAGTCCCACACTTTGAAGATGGATGGGTCTGTCGGAGGCAAATCAAGAATGGAGAATTGGTAATGGATTGTGAGATGAACAAGTCCTCGCTGCATATTCCTGACATAATCGAAACTAGACGACTGTACCTGCGTCCCTACCAAGCGGGAGATGGTACTACTTACTACGCTGCCAGTATGCGTAACCGGGACCATCTGGCAGAATTCGAATCAGACAACGTGCTGATGCATCTCAAAAGTGAAGAGCATGCAGAAACGGTTGTCAGGGAATTGGCGGCGGATTGGAGGGCTCGTAATTGTTTCTTCATCGGCATCTTTGAGAAAGCTACTAACGAATGGTGTGGGCAGGTGTATGTAGAACCGACCGACTGGGAGTTGCCCGAATTTATGGTTGGATTCGTCGCTGATGTCAATCATGAGGGGAAAGGATATATCTCTGAGGCTGTTAATGGAGTTCTGGAAATGTTATTTGGAGATATCAATGCGTATCGGGTAAAGAGTGAATGTAACGAGAATAACACTCGCAGTCGTCGACTCCTTGAACGGTGTGGTTTCAAGAGACAGGGTTACCTTTCTGATACCAAAAGAAACACCGATGGATTGACAGGTAGGGATTGTCTGTATGTTGTTTCGCGAAACGAGTACCTGAACCGTTAACGCAATCAGATCGTGACTGAATGCACTACACCGGGCCAGTTTTAGACCAACTCGCTGTCGCACCTAAGCTAGTCCGCGAAGCAACTCAGATTATTTGCAGAGACGACAAGCAGGAATCTGCAACAGGTACTCGATGACGGATTCTGGCGCGAGAGTAAGTAACTGAATAGCGAATTGTGAAATCGGCTCCACAGTAATGCTAATTCCAGGGGCACCATATCAATCAGGCTTGCCATAAATCAGACCTTGTCTCCCCGGAATACCCAGCTCAGGCCGGGTACAAACGGGTTGACAGGAAGTTGACGGGGTCATATCATCTTGGAACAGTCGATCTGTCCGAGAAGGACTGAACCGACTTATGGGGGGACGGCTGAATGCGTAAATGGCGGTACGGCCCTCATTCCCGTTCCGCAGGCAAATTAGCGGGAGAGGAGGAAAGCGCAGATGCAATATCGAAGGCTTGGCAAGCTGGACTGGCGGGTGTCAGTACTGGGCTTCGGGGCGATGAGATTGCCACTCGCCGGCAAAGAAGCAGGAGAAGTGGATGAACCCGAGTCGATAAGGATGATGCGCTACGCCGTAGACCACGGCGTCAACTATATCGACACTGCGTACCCCTACCATGAGGGGCACAGTGAAGGGGTAGTGGGCAATGCACTCAAGGATGGATATCGTGAGAAAGTGAAGGTGGCAACGAAACTCCCCGTGTGGCGGGTGGAAGATGCACAGGATTTTGACCGCTACCTCAATGAGCAACTTGAGCGCCTGCAGATGGAGAAGATCGATTTCTACCTTCTTCACGGGCTGAATAGCAAGAGCTGGCCCAAGGTGCGGGACCTGGGAGTGATACGCTGGGCTGAGGGAGCGATGGCTGACGGACGCTTCGACCATCTGTCATTCTCTTTCCACGATAACTTCGAGGCCTTCAAGCAGATTGTGGACGATTACGACAACTGGACTTCAGCCCAGGTCCA